>JAKBTL010000118.1:8562-44418 GCA_021844425.1 Actinomycetes bacterium
CAGGACCAGAGCGACCGGGGCGGCCGGAGCGTCCAGAACGGCCGGACAGGGCTGGAAAGAGCCGGAGAGGACGGTTGACCAGGTGAGAAGAGCGGGCGGTAGCAGCGACAGCGAGGACGAAACCGAGCGATGACGAACCCCAGCGAGGCCGCTGAGCGGCCCGGCATGAAGCCACGGAGCTACGAAGTCACGGAGGGGCCGACCCGTGCGCCCGCCAGGGCGATGCTGCGTGCGGTCGGCATGACCGATGACGACTGGGACAAGCCGCAGGTCGGCGTCGCGTCGAGCTGGAACGAGGTCACGCCCTGCAACCTGCCACTTGCCCGGCTCGCGGGCCGGGCCAAGGACGGGGTGCGCGCTGCCGGCGGCTTCCCCTTCGAGTTCGTGACCATCGCGGTCTCTGACGGGATCTCGATGGGCCATGAAGGGATGCGCGCGTCCCTCGTCAGCCGGGAGGTCATCTGCGACTCGATCGAGACGATGATGCACGCCGAGCGGTTCGATGCGCTGGTGACCTTCGCCGGCTGCGACAAATCGCTCCCTGGCATGCTCATGGCCGCGGCGCGGGTGAACCTCCCCAGCGTCTTCCTCTACGGCGGAACCATCCTGCCTGGCCACCTCGACGACCGTGCCTTGGACGTGGTGAGCGTGTTCGAGGCGGTCGGCGCCCACGCGGTCGACGCGCTGAGCGACGAGGAGCTTGCGCAGATCGAGCGCCACGCGTGCCCGAGCGAGGGGTCGTGCGCGGGCATGTTCACCGCGAACACCATGGCCTCGGCCGCCGAGGCCCTCGGGATGTCGCTGCCGGGCAGTGCGTCGGCTCCGGCCGTGGACCAGCGCCGTGACGAGCTCGCGTACGAGTCGGGCCGTGCGGTCATCGAGCTGCTGGCACGCGGGATCCGGCCCCGCCATGTCATGACGAAAGAGGCCTTCGAGAACGCCATCGCCGTGGTCATGGCGCTCGGAGGTTCCACGAACGCAGTGCTCCACCTCATGGCGATCGCCCACGAGGCGCACGTCGACCTGGCGCTCGAGGATTTCAACCGTGTAGCGGCTCGGGTGCCCCACCTCGCGGACACGAAGCCGCATGGCAGGTTCCACATGGTCGACATCGACCGGGTCGGCGGCGTGCCTGCGGTGATGCGGGAGCTGCTCGAGGCTGGCCTCCTCCACGGAGACTGCCTCACCGTGACGGGCAAGACCGTCGCGGAGAACCTCGCCGCCCTCTCCCCACCCGAGTTGGACGGCACCGTGGTGCACCCGCTCACCGACCCGATCCACCCCCAGGGCGGCATCGCCGTCCTTCGGGGCTCGCTCGCCCCTAACGGCGCGGTGGTCAAGGTCGCGGGGATCGACCAGACGATCTTCGAGGGACGGGCGCGGGTGTTCGACGGCGAGCAGGCTGCGCTCGACGCGATCCTGGCGGGATCGATCCAGCCGGGAACGGTCGTCGTCATCCGCTACGAAGGCCCCAAGGGCGGACCGGGGATGCGAGAGATGCTCGCGGTCACCGGAGCGATGAAGGGTGCGGGTCGCGGGAGCGACTGCGCGCTCGTGACCGACGGGCGCTTCTCGGGGGGCACGCACGGGCTCTGCATCGGTCACGTTGCACCCGAGGCTGTGGATGGCGGCCCGATCGCGCTGGTCGAGGACGGCGATGCGGTGCACATCGACGTCGACGAGCACCGCGTCGACCTCCTCGTGCCTCCAGAAGAGTTGTCGCGTCGCCGCGCCGCGCTCAAGCCCTTCCCGCCTCGTTACACCTCAGGTGTGCTCGCCAAGTACGCACGACTGGTGACCGGCGCGGACCACGGAGCGGTGACCGAGCCGTAGCCGGCGAGCCGGAGCTGGCGAGGATAGGCGCCTCGAGATGACGTCACCCCTGGGCTCGACGGGGTCCGAGGGCTCGACGGGGTCCGAGGGCTCGAAGGGCCCGAAGGGCGCCCCGGGCCGAAGGAGCGAGGGTGCGCCGGCGGCTCGTCCGGGCGCTGTTCGCGGTGTTCCTGGCCTGCGCGTCGTCGCCGAAGCGGTCTTGCGCCCCGTGCGCGGCGGGAACGCCTACGAAGAGACCGTCGAGCGCCTGCTCGCGGCCGTCAAGCTGGGGCTCGTCGGCGACGGCGAGCGCCTTCCGAGTGAACGGGAGCTCGCGGCGAGGCTCGCGGTCAGTCGAATGACCGTGCGCGAGGCGATCCGCTCGTTGCGCGACGCCGGCTACTTCGAGTCGCGCCATGGGCGGCTGGGAGGGACGTTCGTCACCGATCGTCCGAGCCACACGCCGGTGAGCAGGGCTCGGGAGGTCAGCCAGGCGGAGCTCACGGACGTGCTGGCCTTTCGCGCCGCCATCGAGCTGGGCGCGGTTGGCGTCGCAGCGAGCCGCAAGGTCGCCAAGGCCGAGCGGGCGCACCTGGTGAGCTGTCTGGACGCGTCCTCGAGCGCGACGCTCCCCACGTACCGGAGGAAGGACTCCCGCCTTCATCTGGCGCTGGTGGAGCTCACCGGATCCCCGTCCCTCGTCGCTGCGGCGGCCGACGCCCGAATGCGCGTCAACGATCTTCTCGACGCGATCCCGATCCTCGAGGCGAACATCGCCCACGCGAACGAGCAGCATCGCCGCATCGTCGGTGCGGTCTTGCGCGGCGCCCCCGAGGCGGCGCGGCGTGCGATGGCCGAGCATCTCGAGGGCACCGCGGCCCTCCTGCGAGGGTTCCTCGGCTGAAGGCCGCCGCGCCCGGCGAGCGCCGGGGTCCTGCGGACCGCCTCTCCTTGCCCTCCTTGCCCTCCTCGCCCTCCTTGCCCTCCTCGCCCTCCTTGCCCTCCTCGCCCTCCTCGCCCTCCTTGCCCTCCTCATCTCTCGGTACGCTCCCTGCGTCTCTTGACACCCGGACGTCGTGCTCACATAATGCGCAGAACGGGCTTGTGTTGGCCCTTTTCCCGCTCGGCGGAGCTCGGGGGACGGCGCCAGTCTGGATGCGGCAGTTGTCGGGGACGTGGTGTGCCACCGTCCGGCGGCGAGGAGGGGGGTCCATGGCCATCAGTCGCTTGTACCGGAGGTCCGACAGAGCCGCCGCCGACGCGTCAGACGCGTCCGACGCGTCCGACGTGGCGGACCTGCACAGGCTCGGTTACGCCCAGGAGCTTGTGCGCCGGATGGGGGGCTTCTCGAATTTCGCGATCTCCTTCACCATCATCTCGATCCTCTCGGGGTGCCTCACCCTGTACAGCTACGGGATGGCGACCGGCGGCCCGGCCGCCATGAACATCGGCTGGCCGATCGTCGGCGTCTTCGTGGTGATCGTCGGGTTGGCGATGGCCGAGGTGGCCTCGAGCTTCCCCACCGCCGGCGGGCTCTACTACTGGACGGCGAAGCTGGCACCGGGGAAGAGCGGCCCTGCGTGGAGCTGGATGACCGGTTGGTTCAACATGCTGGGCCAGTTCGGGATCACCGCGGGAATCGACTTCGGGCTCGCCTTCTTCGCCGACGCGCTGCTCCACCTCCTCTTCGGCTATCCGGCGACGCGTGGCTATATCGTCATCGTCTACGCCTGCGTGCTCTTCCTCCACGGCGTGATGAACACCTTCGGCATCAGGGTCGTCGCCTTCTTGAACGACGTCTCGGTGTGGTGGCACATCTTGGGCGTGCTCTTGATCTTCGGAGCGCTCTACTTCATCCCGACGCGGCACGCGTCGTGGGGGTACACGTTCACGCACTTCGTCAACAACACGGGGGCCACCTTCAGCGGCGCGCCGGTGTACGTGTTCTTTATCGGGTTGCTCCTGGCGCAGTACACGTTCACCGGGTATGACGCCTCCGCTCACGTGAGCGAGGAGACTCGCTACGCGAGGACGGCATCTGCCTGGGGGATCGTGATGTCGATCGTCATCTCGTTCATCGCGGGCTGGATCCTGCTCATCGGGGTGACCCACGCGATCGTGCCGTCGCAGTACGCGACGGATGCCGCTGCGCCGATCTCCGGCGTCGCCCCTGTGGACATCTTCATCCGGGCGACCAGCCGTCACCTGGGTGAGTTCCTGCTGTTCATCGTCGTGGGCGCCCAGTTCTACTGCGGGATGTCCTCGGTCACGGCCAACTCGCGGATGATCTATGCCTTCTCGAGGGACGGGGCGGTGCCCGGGTCGCGGTTCTGGCACAAGATCAACCCGAAGAGCCGGACCCCCACGAACTCGGTCTGGCTGGCGGTGGTCGCCGCCTTCATCCTCGGCGTGCCGTACCTGTGGAGCCCGACTGCGTACGCTGCGGTCACCTCGATCGCCACGATCGGCCTCTACATCGCCTACGGGATCCCGGTGCTCATGCGCCGCCTCAAGGGATCAGCCTTCGAACGCGGCCCGTGGCACCTCGGTCGGGCGAGCGCGGCGATCGGGTGGATCGCGATCGTCTGGGTGTGCCTGATCACGATCTTGTTTATGCTCCCAGAGGCCTTCCCCGTCACCGCGACGACCTTCAACTACGCGCCGGTCGCGGTCGGCGTCGTGCTCGTCGGCGCAGGGGGGTGGTACGTGGTCTCCGCCAGGAAGTGGTTCAAAGGACCACGCGTCCAGGGCAGCGAGGAGGAGCTCCGGCGCATCGAGCTCGAGCTCGGCGGCCCCGCCCCGGCCGACGGGATCGCTGACGAGACGCCTACGGGAGGTCGGGTGTGATCGACGCTGGGGACGAGCGAGCCCTCGAGCAGCTGGAAGCCGAGGTCGATGCCGGCGGGGTCGACACCGTGCTCGTGGTGATGACCGACATGCAGGGCAGGCTCCAGGGCAAGCGCGTCGATGCGCGGTTCTTCCTCGAGGAGGTGGGACGCCACGCCACCGAGGGATGCAGCTACCTGCTCGCCGTCGACGTCGACATGCGCACGGTGGACGGCTACGCGATCTCCTCGTGGGACACCGGCTACGGGGACTTCGTGCTGCGGCCCGACCTCTCCACGCTGCGCCCGGTGCCCTGGCACGAGCGGACGGTGCTGTGCCATGCAGACGTGGAGTGGGAAGACGGTTCAGCCGTCGAGGAGTCGCCGCGCCAGATGCTCCGGCGCCAGGCGTCCCGGCTCGCGGAGCTCGGCTGGACGGCGCTCGCCGGCACCGAGCTCGAGTTCATCGTCTTCGAGGACACCTACGAAGACGCGTGGCGCCGGGGCTACCGGGACATGACGCCCGCGAACAGCTACAACGTCGACTACTCGATCCTGGGCACCTCGAGGGTCGAGCCGCTGCTCGGCCGTATCCGCCGCGAGATGCGCGCCGCTGGGATGTCGGTCGAGTCGGTGAAGGGCGAATGCAACCTCGGCCAGCACGAGATGGCCTTTCGCTACGCCGACATCCTGTCCAAGGCCGACGAGCACGTCGTCTTCAAGACCGGCGCGAAGGAGATCGCCGCCCAGGAGCACAAGTCGCTGACCTTCATGGCGAAGTTCAACGAGCGAGAGGGCAACAGCTGCCACATCCACGTGTCCCTCCGGGATGCCGGCGGCGCGCCGGTCTTCGCGGGTGACAGCACACGCGGCACCTCGGAGGTGCTGGGCTGGTGGCTCGCCGGGATGCTCGCCACGCTGCCGGATCTCACGCTCCTCCTCGCTCCGAACGTGAACAGCTACAAGCGCTTCGCCGACGGCTCGTTCGCGCCCACGGCCGTCGCGTGGGGGCGGGACAACCGAACGTGCGCCTTCCGGCTCGTCGGCCACGGTCCTTCGCTGAGGGTCGAGTGCCGGGTGCCCGGAGGGGACGTGAACCCCTACCTCGCGCTGGCGGCGCTGGTGGCCGGCGGCCTCCACGGAGTCGAGCACCGCCTGCCGCTCGTGCCCGAGCTCCGCGGCAACGCGTACGCGAGTGACCGGGAGCGCATCCCCCGAACCCTCCGGGACGCGATGGAGCGGTTCGGGTCGAGCGCCGTCGCCCGCAAGGCCTTCGGTGACGGCGTCGTCGACCACTACGTCAACATGGCTCGGGTCGAGCTCGCGGCCTTCGACGCAACTGTGACGGACTGGGAGCGCTACAGGAGCTTCGAGCGGCTGTGACCCGCGCCGTCGAGAAACCGGCTGAGCGTCGGCCTGAGCGGCCGGCTGAGCGACCGGTTGAGCACCAGGTGGTGAGCCCGGTCGACGAGACCGTCATCGCATCGGTGCCGGCCGCCTCCGAGGAGGAGGTCGACGAGGCCATCGAGCGTGCGTCGAAGGCGGCGGCTTCCTGGGCAGCGGTTGCTCCCGGGGATCGTGCACGGCTCCTCCGGCGTGCAGCGGACGCCGTCGACGGGGCGCTTGAAGAGCTTGCCGTGCTCGAGGTGCGCAACGCCGGGCACACGATCGCCAACGCACGCTGGGAGGCGGGCAACGTGCGCGACGTCCTCGCGTACTACGCGGGGGCGCCGGAGCGGCACTTCGGCCGCCAGATCCCCGTCGCCGGCGGCGTGGACGTCACCTTCCGGGAGCCGCTCGGCGTGGTGGGGGTCATCGTCCCGTGGAACTTCCCCATGCCGATCGCGTCGTGGGGCTTCGCGCCAGCGCTCGCGGCGGGCAACTGCGTGGTCCTGAAGCCAGCAGAGCTCACGCCGCTCACCGCATTGCGCATCGCCGAGCTCTGCCGCGACGCGGGGATCCCCGAGGACGTCTTCCAGGTGGTGACCGGCCCCGGCAGCACGGTGGGGTGGCGGTTCGTCACCCACGAGAAGGTGCGCAAGGTCTGCTTCACGGGGTCGACCGAGGTCGGCAAGCGCGTCATGGCAGGCTGCGCCGAGCAGGTGAAGCGGGTCACCCTCGAGCTGGGTGGGAAGAGCGCCAACATCGTCTTCGCCGACGCGGATCTCGAGCGGGCGGCGGCGACCGCTCCGACATCGGTCTTCGACAACGCCGGCCAGGACTGCTGCGCGAGGTCGCGTCTGCTCGTGGAGCGCTCGGTCTACGACCGGTTCATGTCGCTGCTCGAGCCCGCCGTGCGAGCGTTCCGGGTGACGGACCCTGCGGCGGAGGACGCGCAGATGGGCCCGCTCATCAGCGCGGAGCAGCGCCGCAGCGTGGCGAGCTACGTCTCCGAGGACGCACCGGTCGCCTTCCGGGGCACGGCTCCCGAAGGCCCGGGGTATTGGTTTGCCCCGACGGTGCTCGCCCCGGTATCGCCGGGGGACCGTGCGGCGCGCGAGGAGATCTTCGGCCCCGTGCTCTCCGTCATCCCATTCCAAGACGAGGAAGAGGCGGTGCACATCGCCAACGACACGGCGTACGGGCTGTCAGGGTCGATCTGGACCAACGACGTCTCGAGGGCGTTGCGAGTGGCGAGGGCCGTCGAGTCGGGCACGCTCTCGGTCAACTCTCACGCCTCGGTGCGCTACTGGACGCCGTTCGGCGGCGTCAAGCAGTCAGGGCTCGGGCGCGAGCTCGGCCCCGACGCGCTGGACGGGTTCAGCGAGGTGAAGAACGTGTTCATCGCGACGGGCGCGTGAACGAGGAGGCGAGGAGCAGCTGAGGTGAGCGGAACGCGGAGGCTCGAGGGGAAGGTCGCGGTCATCACCGGCGCGGCGAGCGGCATCGGCAGGGCGTCCGCGCGGCGCTTCGCCGCCGAGGGCGCCAAGGTGCTGGTCGCCGATCTCGACGAAGCAGGCGCCAAGGCGGTCGCCGACGACGTCGGCGGCATGTTCGTGGTGGCGGACGTCACCGTGCGCGAAGACGTGGAGCGGATGTACGACGTGGCGATCGCCGAGCTCGGGGGTCTCGACGTCTGCTTCAACAACGCTGGCATCGCCCCTCCCGAGGACGACTCCATCCTCACGACCGGGCTGGACGCGTGGCGCCGCGTCCAGGAGGTGAACCTGACCAGCGTCTTTCTGTGCTGCCAAGCCGGGATCGCTCGGATGCTCGAGCACGGGGGCGGCAGCGTCATCAACACGGCGTCGTTCGTCGCCTTCCTCGGCTCTGCCACGTCGCAGATCTCGTACACGGCCTCGAAGGGCGGGGTGCTCGCGCTCTCCCGCGAGCTCGGCGTCCAGTTCGCCCGACGGGGGGTCCGGGTGAACGCGCTGTGCCCTGGTCCGGTGAGCACCCCCTTGCTCCAAGAGCTCTTCGCCAAGGACCCCGACCGGGCGGCGCGCAGGCTCGTCCACGTCCCGATGGGCAGGTTCGGGGAGCCCGAGGAGGTCGCGGCCGCAGCCGCGTTCCTCGCCTCCGACGACGCGTCGTTCGTCACGGCCTCGGCGCTGCTGGTCGACGGCGGCATCCACGCGGCGTACGTGACCCCGACCGACGGGGACTGACCGACCCGGTCCCACCAGCTCCGCCGAAGCGCCACCAGCTCCGCCGAAGCGCCACCCCGGCTCGCGTCCCTGGCGCGCCGGCGGTGACGTACAGGTGTGAACAGGTGCAGTGGCGGTGGCGCGCGCTGCTCAGGATGTGCGATGATGGCACGGCCATGACTGACAACAGCATCCGCTCGAACGCCGTCGGGTTCGCCGGCGTGACCCTCGTACTGATTCTCTAGGCGCGCGGCCGGACAGCTGGCGCGTGCCGACCGACCTCCCTCCGGGGAGGTCGTTCCAATTTCGAGCGACATTTCGACCCGCCACTTTCGACCACGACGCGGTGCGACTGCAACAAGAAGGGACCTTGGAGACGACATGCAGCTGACCGGAGCACAAGCACTGATCAAGAGCCTCGAGATGGAGGGGGTGGAGGTGATGTTCGGCCTCCCGGGCGGTGCGATCCTGCCCGTCTACGACCCGATCCTCTCCTCGTCCATCCGCCACATCCTCGTCCGGCACGAGCAGGGCGCTGGCCACATGGCCGAAGGGTACGCGCTGGCGACGGGGCGGCCTGGCGTGGCGGTCGTGACGAGCGGCCCTGGCGCGACGAACATCGTGACCCCGCTCTCCAACGCCTACATGGACTCGACCCCGCTCGTCGTGATCACCGGGCAGGTGCCGACTGCGTCGATCGGGACCGACGCCTTCCAGGAGTGCGACATCACCGGGGTCACCATGGGGATCACCAAGCACAACTGGCTGGTGACCTCCGCCCAGGACATCCCAGAGGTCGTGGCGTCGGCCTTCCACTTGGCGACGACGGGTCGTCCTGGACCCGTGCTCGTGGACGTCCCGAAGGACGTGTCCAACGCCTCCATGGAGTGGCACTGGCCCGACCGTCTGGACCTCCCCGGGTACCGGGTGCCCGGCCCGCCGGAGCGTGCCGATATCGAGCGTGCCGCAGCCCTCATGGCGGCTGCGCGCCGCCCGGTGCTCTACGTCGGTGGAGGGGTCCTGAAGGCGCGGGCGACGGAGGCGTTGCGGGCGCTCGCGGAGCGCACCGGATTCCCCGTGGTGACCACGCTCATGGCGCGCGGGGCGTTCCCCGACTCGCATCCCCAGTGTCTCGGCATGCCCGGCATGCATGGCAACTACACGGCCGTCACGGCGATGCAGAGAGCCGATCTCCTCGTGGCGCTCGGCGCGCGTTTCGACGACCGGGTGACGGGTCGCCTCGACGCGTTCGCCCCGGGCGCGAAGGTCGTCCACGTCGACATCGACGCGGCGGAGCTGCACAAGGTCCGGAGGGCTGACGTCGCGATCGCCGGCGACTGCAAGGTGGTGATCGAGGCGCTCTCGGAGGCCGCCGCGCCGATGCTGGCCGGGGAGGACCCGGTGTCCCGTCTCTCTGCGTGGTGGGACGCGCTGCGCCGATGGCAGCGCGAGTTCCCCCTGCACTACGAGCGCCACAGCGAGCCGCCGATCAAGCCGCAGATGGTGATCGAGACGTTGCGGGACCTCTCGCCGCCGGACACCGTCGTCGCGTCCGGCGTCGGCCAGCACCAGATGTGGGCGTCGCAGTACTGGCGTTTCGACTACCCGAACACCTGGATCAACTCGGGGGGCGCCGGCACGATGGGCTTCGCGGTGCCCGCCGCGATCGGCGCCAAGGTCGGCCGTCCCGATCGGACGGTGTGGGCGATCGACGGCGACGGGTGCTTCCAGATGACCGCGCAGGAGCTGGTCACCGCAGCTGCGGAGCGGATCCCGATCAAGGTCGCGATCTTGAACAACGCCTACCTCGGGATGGTCAGGCAGTGGCAGGAGATGTTCTACGGTGAGCGGTACTCCGAGGTGTACCTGTCGCCCGACCTGCCCGACTACGTGAAGTGGGCGGAAGCGATGGGTGCCGAGGGCTTGCGCGTCGAGACACCCGAGGAGGTGGCACCGGCGATCGAGAAGGCGAATGCGGTTGACGACAGGCCCGTCGTGATCGACTTCCGTACGGACGCGTTCGAGAAGGTCTTCCCGATGGTGCCGGCCGGCGCGTCCAACGACGACGTCATGGTGCACCCCCAGCACACCGAGCGTGCCGACGCCGAGCGGTTGGCGTGGGAGCGCCTGGAGGCGGAGCGGCTGGCGTGGGAGCGCGTGGCGGCGGAGCGGCAGCGATGAGCCCCGCCGAGGCAGCAGTGGACCGCCACCACATCCTCACGGTGCTCGTCGAGAACAAGGCAGGCGTGCTCGCACGCGTGGCCGGGCTCTTCTCGCGCCGCGGCTACAACATCTTCTCGCTCGCCGTCGCACCGACCGAAGACGACCGCTTCAGCCGCATCACCATCGTCGTCGACGTGGAGTCTGCGCCGCTCGAGCAGGTCGTCAACCAGCTCGACAAGCTGGTGAACGTCGTGGCGATCTCGGAGCTCGCAGCGGCCAGCGCCGTCCAGCGAGAGCTCCTCCTTGCGACCGTCGCCGCGGCACCCGAAGAGCGCTCACAGGTGATCCAGCTGGTCGGGGTGTTCGGCGGCGAGGTGGTGGACGTCGGCGCGGACCGGCTCACCGTCATGCTGGCGGGGCCCCCGGAGAAGCTCGACGGCTTCGAGGGCCTGCTCGAGACGTACGAGGTCCTCGATCTCCAGCGCACCGGCCGGGTCGCCTTGCCAAAGATCGACGTCCCCCCGCCTGCCAGGAACCGGCTGGTCGCGATCGGCTCGTGAGCAGCCCGGCGACCGGGCGCGACGGGTCGTGAGAGGCTTCTGGCGAAGCGGGCTCCCCGGCTCGTGAGAGGCTTCTGGCGAAGCGGGCTCCCCGGCTCGTGAGAGGCTGGCGAAAGCCGACGACGACCGGGCGGCGACGCAGGTCACGTCGGGCAGGTCACGTCGGGCAGGTCACGTCGGGCAGGTCACGTCGGGCAGGTCACGTCGGGCAGGTCACGTCGGGCAGGTCACGTGCAACAACGGGAAAAGGAAAAAAGAGGAAAGGAGCGCCGAGCGATGGCGACCTTGTACTACGAGTCCGACGCCGACCCGGCGCTGATCCGCGGCCGCAAGGTCGCGGTCCTCGGCTACGGCTCGCAGGGCCACGCCCACGCGCGCAACCTCGCCGATTCCGGGGTGAACGTGCGCGTCGGCCTCCGAGAGGGGTCGTCGAGCCGACGCAAGGCCGAGGAGGCCGGCCTGAGGGTGACCTCGGTAGCCGATGCCGCGGCCGAGGCCGACGTCGTCATGGTGCTCCTCCCTGACACCGAGCAGAAGGCGGTCTACGACGCCGAGATCGCCCCGCACCTCGCGGCCGGAGACTGCCTCATGTTCGCCCACGGCTTCAACATCCGCTTCGGCCAGATCGTCCCGCCTGGCGACGTCGACGTCGCCATGGTCGCGCCGAAGGGGCCGGGGCACCTCGTCCGTCGCACCTACACGGAGGGAGCGGGCGTCCCCAGCCTCGTGGCGGTGCACCAGGACCCCACCGGCTCCGCACATGCGCTCGCACTCAGCTACGCCCACGCGCTCGGCGCCACGCGCGCCGGGGTTCTCGACACCACCTTCGCCGAGGAGACCGAGACCGACCTCTTCGGCGAGCAGGCGGTGCTCTGCGGCGGGATGACCGCGCTCGTCATGGCTGGGTTCGACACCCTCGTGGAGGCGGGGTACCAGCCGGAGTCCGCCTACTTCGAGTGCCTGCACGAGATGAAGCTGATCGTCGACCTCATGTACGAGCAGGGGATCTCCGGCATGCGCTACTCGATCTCCGACACCGCCGAGTACGGCGACCTCACCCGCGGGCCGCGGGTCATCGACGAGCACGTCCGAGCGGAGATGCGCCAGTTGCTGGCGGACATCCGAGACGGCTCGTTCGCCGAGGAGTGGATCGCCGAGAACCGCGCCGGCCGCTCGAACTTCCTGAAGCTGCGCGAGGAGGGAAAGCGGCACCCCATCGAGCAGGTGGGAGCGCAGCTTCGAGCCATGATGCCGTTCGTCTCCTCGGGCCGCGAGCGCGTGGAGGACGTCTCAGGCGGGTGAGGGCGGGGCCGTGGGCGGGGCCGTGGGCGGGCCGTGAGCGGGGCTGTGCGCCTCGGGAGCCCAGCGGCTCGGGAGCCCAGTGCCTCAGGAGGCCAGCGCCTCGGGAGCCCAGCGGCTCAGGAGGCCAGCGCCCCCACGACGTGCGTGATGCACGCGCACAGGGCGGCGACGTCCTCGGGATCGATCGCCGGGAACATGGCGATGCGCAATTGGTTCCGTCCGAGCTTCCGGTAGGGCTCGGTGTCCACGACCCCGTTGTGTCGGAGCACCTTGGCGATCGCCGCGGCATCGACCCCTTCCTCGAAGTCGATGGTGCCGACCACGTGGCTCCTGTCCCGCGGTGTCGCGACGAAGGGCCTGGCGTAGCCGGACTGCTCCGCCCACGTGTAGAGGATCTCCGCGGACCGGTCGCAACGCCCGGCCGCCCACTCGAGCCCGCCGTGCTCGAGCATCCAATCGATCTGCGCGGCGAGCAGGTAGAGCGTGGCGAGCGCCGGCGTGTTCGTGGTCTGGTCGAGCCGCGAGTTGCCGAGCGCGGCGTTCAGGTCGAGGAACGCCGGCACCCAGCGGCCGCTCGCCGCGATCCGCTCGATCCGCCCGACTGCGGCAGGCGAGCAGCACGCGATCCACAAGCCGCCGTCCGCGCCGAAGCACTTCTGCGGGGCGAAGTAGTACACGTCGAACTCGGCGGGCTCCACGCGAAGTCCTCCGGCGGCCGAGGTGGCGTCGACGGCCACGAGCCCCTCGGCGGGACCGCCGGCGCCTGACGGACGGCGGATCTCCATCGAGACGCCGGTCGAGGTCTCGTTGTGGGTGAAGGCGTAGAAGTCCACGGAAGGGTCGGCGATCGCGTGCGGGCGGGTGCCCACCGGCGACTCGTAGACCTGGGGGTCCTTCAGGTGGGGTGCCGCCTTGACCCCCGCGGCGAACTTCGCAGAGAACTCGCCGAACGCCAAGTGCTGGCTCTGGGCGTCGATCAGGCCGAAGATGGCGGCGTCCCAGAAGGCGGTCGCCCCTCCGTTGCCGAGGAGCACCTCGTAGCCCTCGGGCAGTGAGAAGAGCTCTCCGACGCCCTCGCGGACCCGTCCGACGACCGCTCTCACGGGCTGCTGGCGGTGGCTCGTCCCGAGGTAGGCGGTGCCCATGTCGGCGAGCGCGCGGACGTGCTCTGGACGGACCTTCGATGGACCGGAGCCGAAACGTCCGTCGGCGGGCAGGAGAGAGGCCGGGATGGTGATGGCTGTCAGGCTGGGGGGAGTCACTATGAGATCATGTCACCCATGACCACCATCGGAACCCGCAGGATCTCCGCGCGCGCTGCCGGGGTGACCCCGTCAGCCACCCTGACGATCGACGCCAAGGCGAAGGCGCTGCAGGCAGCCGGCGAGCGCGTGATCGGGTTCGGGGCGGGCGAGCCGGACTTCCCGACGCCGGCGCATGTCGTCGAGGCGGCGATCGCCGCGTGCCGCGACCCCAGGGCGCACCACTACACGCCGACGCCGGGGCTGCCGGAGCTGCGCGAGGCGATCGCCCGGAAGACCCTTCGAGACTCCGGCTACGAGGTGACCGCGCAGCAGGTGATCGTGACCAACGGCGGCAAACAGGCGGTGGCGAACGCGTTCACCGTGCTCTGCGACCCCGGCGACGAGGTGCTCGTCTGCGCTCCGTACTGGACGACGTACCCCGAGTCGGTCACCCTTGCGGGCGGCGTGCCCGTCTCCGTGCTCGCCGGCGCGGACCAAGGCTTCAGGGTCACGGTCGAGCAGCTGGATGCGGCGACCACGCCGCGGACGAAGGCCCTCCTCTTCGTGTCGCCGTCCAACCCGACTGGCGCGGTCTACCCGAAGGAAGAGGTCGAGGAGATCGGGCGCTGGGCGGCGGCACGCGGGCTTTGGGTCGTGACCGACGAGATCTACGAGCACCTCGTCTACGGCGACGCGGTGCACCACTCGATGCCGGTCCTCGTCCCCGAGCTCGCTGATCGCTGCATCGTGGTGAACGGCGTCGCGAAGACCTACGCCATGACCGGGTGGCGCGTGGGCTGGATGATCGGCCCGGAGGACGCCGTCGCCGCCGCGTCGAACGTGCAGTCGCACGAGACCTCGAACGTCGCGAACGTCTCGCAGTTCGCCGCGCTCGCGGCGGTGGCCGGCGACCTCGAGGCGGTCGCGGAGATGCGGCGCACCTTCGACCGGAGGCGGCGGACCATGGTCGAGATGCTCCGGGCCATCCCAGGCGTCGTCTGCGAGGAGCCGATGGGAGCCTTCTACGCCTTCCCGAACGTCGAGGCGCTCTTGGGGCGCGAGGTCGGCGGGCGGCGTCCCGCCACCTCAGAGGAGCTCGCCGAGGTGTGCATCGAAGTGGCGAAGGTTGCGCTCGTGCCCGGCGAGGCCTTCGGGGCGCCCGGCTACCTGCGGCTCTCCTACGCGGTCGCCGACGAGCCCATGGAAGAGGGGGTGCGCCGCCTGGCCGAGCTCCTCAGCGGCGCCCGGTAGAGCCGGATCCCCTGGCGATGGCCCGCGTCCTGGTTGCTGAGAAGATCGCCGATCGCGGCCTCGAGCTGCTCGCAGAGGCAGGCCACGTCGTCGAGGTGCGGGAGGGGTTGGGCCCCGACCAGCTGCTCGACGCCGTCGCGGGCGTTCACGCGCTCGTGGTGCGCTCGGGCACGAAGGTGACCGCGCACGTGCTCTCTGCTGCCACGGACTTGGTGGTCGTCGGGCGGGCGGGCGTCGGCCTGGACAACGTCGACGTCGAGGCAGCGACCGAGCGCGGCGTGATGGTGGTGAACGCCCCGACGTCGAACATCCTGTCGGTCGCCGAGCAGACGATGGGCCTGCTGCTGGCCCAGGCGCGCAACATCCCCCAGGCGCACGCGGCGCTCGTCGCAGGGCGCTGGGAGCGCTCGCGCTGGGAGGGCGTCGAGCTCTACGGCAAGGTGCTCGGCATCGTGGGCCTCGGGCGGGCGGGCTCGTTGGTCGCCCAGCGTGCCGCCGCCTTCGGGATGCGTCTCCTCGGCTACGACCCCTACGTGTCGGTGGAGCGCGCCAGGGCGATGGGCGTCGAGCTGTGCTCCCTCTCGGAGGTGTTCGCCGACGCTGACTTCGTGACCATCCACGTCCCGAAGACGCCCGAGACGACGGGGCTCGTCGGGCGCGAGCTCCTGGGGAAGGCGAAGCCCGGCATCAGGATCGTGAACACCTCGCGCGGCGGGATCGTCGACGAGGACGCTCTCTACGACGCCATCGTGTCGGGTGCTGTCGGCGGCGCGGCGCTCGACGTCTTCGCGACCGAGCCGCCGGGCCCCTCCCGCCTCTTCGAGCTCGAACGGGTCGTGGTGACGCCTCACCTCGGCGCCTCCACGGAGGAAGCGCAGGACAAGGCGGGTGTCACGATCGCCGAGCAGGTGCTGCTCGCGCTGGCAGGCGACTTCGTGCCCTTCGCCGTGAACCTGGCCGCCTCGGAGGTCTCCGAGACGGTCCGCCCCTTCATGCACCTCACCGAGCAGCTCGGGCGCTTGTTCGCGTGCCTCCACGAGGGGCTGCCGGACCGGCTGGAAGTGGAGTACCGAGGCGAGATCGCTGGGCACGCCACGGGCATCCTCACGCTGTGCGCCGTGAAGGGCCTCTTCTCGAAGTCGGCGGAGGAGCCGGTCTCCTACGTGAACGCGCTCCAGGTCGCCGAGCGCCGCGGGCTCGCAGTCGAGGCGATCTCGGCGGCCGCTTCGCCCTTCTACAGGAGCCTCGTCACGCTGCGCTCCGGGAGCCACGCCGTCGCGGGGACCCTCGCCGGCGCCGGGGCGCGTCCCGAGCCGCGGATCGTGATGGTGGACGAGCACACGCTCGAGGTGCCGCCAGCCGAGCACATGCTGGTGGTGCACAACGACGACCGCGCCGGGATGATCGGCGTGGTGGGAATGGCGCTCGGCATCACCGGTATCTCCATCTCGTCCATGGCCGTGGGACCGAGCGCCGACGGGCACAGCGCGCTCATGGTGCTCTCGACGGCCGGGCCCGTTCCCTCGGAACTGGTCGAGCACCTCCGCCACGGCGACGGGATCCTTGGCATCCACGCGGTCAGCCTCACGCCGTAGGCGGCTGCACGATTCTCGGGGATGGTCCGCTGCGGGACCTCCACCGGGTCAAGGGGCTGCGCCGGGTCACGGGACCTCCACCGGGTCAAGGGGCTGCGCCGCAGCGCGCGGCAGCGAGCTCCACCGCGGCGGATGCGCGTCGCGCTCGGGCGCTCGGGTGCAGGTTCAGGTTCGTTGCAAGGAACTTCCCGAAGCTACCGGCAGCTACGCGGAGCTACGGAGGGTCTGGCTCGCAGTCGCTGGTAGCCGCCAGCCGGGTCTTCCTCGTCTCCCTCGTCCGCTGCGCCGCGCTCGTCCGCCCCGTCGCCCTGCTCCCCAGGAGGCCGGCTCGGCGGTCACGCTCGGTCTTCTCTGCGTGGCAGGAGTGGCAGCGGGACTTCATGTTCGCGTACGACGTGGGGCCGTCGTTGGCGACGGGATCGTCGTGGTCGTACTCGAGGCCGTAACGCCTCGTGCAGTCGGTGCACTCTCTCCCACTGAAGGCAGGGACCGGCCCCAAGTCGAGGGCGGTGCGGAGGTGCGCTGTGAGCTTCCGGCCAGCGTGGAGGACCGTCTGGATGTCTTTCCCATCGTGAAGGACGACCTTCACGAACGCATCCTTCGCGAGCTCCTTCGCAAGGTCGACAGGGATCGGCCCCCCGCCGATCAGGTGGCAAGGCTCACTTACGTGAGCGTGGCCCCGTCTCCACGCGTAGAGGTCGCAGACGACGACGAGGTCGGCTGCTCCCTTCGGACATGGCTCGTCGCCGATCGAGAGCGCCACAAGGGCGTCTGCCGCGTTGGCCTCGAACCGCTCGCCGACTCCGCGGCGCCTTGCATCTCTACGAAGCCGAGCAGCCCGCCGCTCGATTCGGTTGACGAACGGAATCCCGGACTCGGGCGGGAGGGCACCTTCGAAGCAGACCATCCCGAGGCCGTCGCGCCAGTGGCGGAAGCGGCGTGCGGCGATCTGCCGGCGGTGGAGGTCGTCAACCGGGGTGCCGGTCAGCCGGCGCTCCCTGACCTCGTCGCGTACCCTGGTCAGGTCACCTTGCCGGGCGACCTCCAAGAGATCGTGCTCGGACCCTTCGAGCTCGGACTGTGCCTTGGTGATCTCCTGTGCCTGCAGGACCGACACGGCCCCTGACAGGAGCGCATTCTTGGTCTCCGGGTGGGCGTCGAGAGACCGAGCGAGCTCCAGCGCCTGGCGAGCCTGGGAGCTCGTCGTCCCGCCTTGGCGAGCCATCCAGGCCACCGGGTCCGTAAAACCCGCGTCCTTGTGCGCTCCGTCCGCGACAGCGCGGGCACCTGCGACCAGGCGTGCTGCTGCGCAGGCCTTCTCGGTCACCGAGAGCTCCTCGGCGACGCGCGCGCAGTCCACGCCGCGAAGAGACCCGGGTTCAAAGACCGCGAGCTCCGCACGAAGCGCTTTCGCCGCTTCGATGACCCGTGCCCCGTTGCTGGCTCCGTTGGTCGCGGTCAGCATGGATCACACGATCGCACGAGGGTGTGACGCTCACGGAGGTGCGGCAGGTGCGGCGCCCGGCGCGGGCAGGACTGCCAGCACGGTGGGGGCGACAGTCGGGCGCGGGCGGAGGGACGGCTCCAGCAGCGCAACGAGCCGAGTCAGCGCAGCTTGCGCAGTATCAGCGGCTCGCTGCAGACGGTGCCTTCGGCTGGTTCGCCGTGGGAGCGCGCGTCGCTGCTGGCTTGCGGACGACGGGCGGCCAGTGGTCAGGGGTGCCGCGCTGGCGCCAACCCGGCCCTCCTGGCGCGGCCCGGCGCCGGTAGAGCTCGATGCCGATCACGACGACGAGAACGAGGAGGACGAACTTTTTCACCGCAGGGAGACTACCTAGCTCGCAGGAGACCAGCCTCCAGCGGACCAAGGCCGGACCATGCCTGCCCGCAGCTGGGCCTGCACAGGGGGCCGCCCTTGACAGCTACCTGCGATCCTGAGAGCATCGCAGTGTGGGTTTGCTCGCGGAGCTGCTGCTGACGTAGGGGCGGGCGCCACATCGCGCTCGCTCGCACCTCCTGCGCCTTCGGGCCGGGAGGTTTTTTGGTTAATCGGGTGTCGGACCGAGCGCCACCGGAAGGCCGGAACCTTCCAGAAGCCCAGAGGACCAGAAGACCAGAGCACCGGACAACCAGAGCCCTCGAAGACCAGAGCCCCGGTAGCGCCTCAGTAACGCCGACCAGAGTGCACAGCAGGGAGAAGACGGAGATGGTGACGCCGAAGACGAATGAGCAGGCAGACCAGGCCGAGCAGGCTGGCACGGTCGACCATGCCGAGCAGGCTGGCACGGTCGACCATGCTGAGCAGGCTGGCACGGTCGACCATGCCGAGCAGGCTGGCACGGCCCCCCGCCGGGGTCCTCAGATGCCCCGGGGTCCTCAGGTGCCTCACGAACCGAAGATGCCGTACCGCCACTACCGATCGGCTGTCCCCCTTGTCCTTGCCGACCGGACCTGGCCCAACCGCCAGACGACGACGGCGCCTCGCTGGGCGAGCGTCGACCTGCGCGACGGCAACCAGGCCCTCGTCGACCCGATGGACCCGGAGAGGAAGCTCGCGCTGTTCAAGGCCCTCGTCGAGGTGGGCTTCAAGGAGATCGAAGTCGGTTTCCCGTCGGCGTCGCAGACCGACTTCGAGTTCCAGCGCATGATCATCGAGGAAGGGTTGATCCCCGACGACGTCGAGATCCAGGTGCTGGTGCAGTGCCGCGACGAGCTGATCGAGCGCACGTTCACCTCACTCGAGGGTGCGCGACGCGCCGTGGTGCACTTCTACAACTCGACCTCCACGCTCCAGCGCCGAGTGGTCTTCAGGCAGGACCGGGCCGGCATCGTGGACATCGCGCTGCACGCGGCACGCCTGTGCCGGAAGCTCGAGGCCACGATCCCAGGTACGCAGATCCGCTACGAGTACTCCCCTGAGAGCTTCACCGGTACCGAGCCGGAGTTCGCGGTCGAGATCTGCGAGGCCGTCATGGACGTCATCGAGCCGACGCCCGAGCACCGCATGATCGTGAACCTCCCGGCGACGGTCGAGATGTACGGCCCCCACGTCTACGCGGACGTGATCGAGTGGTTCGGCCGCACCATCCGCGACCGCGACAGTCTCGTTCTGAGCGTCCATCCGCACAACGACCGGGGCACCGCCGTCGCTGCCGCCGAGCTCGCCGTCCTCGCCGGCGCCGAGCGTGTCGAGGGGACGCTGTTCGGCAACGGCGAGAGGACCGGCAACGTCGACATCGTGACGCTGGCGATGAACCTCTTCTCCCAGGGGGTCGATCCCGGGCTCGACTTCTCCGACATCGACAAAGTACGCCGGGTCGCCGAGCACGCGACGCGGATGCCGGTCCACCCGCGCCACCCCTACGCGGGCGACCTCGTCTACACGGCCTTCTCCGGCTCGCACCAGGACGCGATCAAGAAAGGTATGGCGGCGATCGGTGATCGCTACGACCTGTGGGAGGTTCCCTACCTTCCGATCGACCCGAAACACACGGGCCGCACGTACGAGGCGATCATCCGGGTGAACAGCCAGTCCGGGAAGGGCGGCGTGGCGTACCTCATGGATGCCGAGCACGGCCTCGACCTGCCGCGCCGTCTCCAGGTGGAGTTCTCGCGCAAGGTGCAGGCGGTGACCGAGGCGACGGGCACCGAGATCCGTCCCTCCGAGCTGTGGGAGGTCTTCACCGGCACCTACCTCCCGGACGACGCAGGCATCCGGTTGATCGGCAACGAGGTCACCACCGGGAGCGGCCGCACCACCGTGGTGGCACAGCTGCTCGTCGACGGCGCTCATCGCAGGGTGCAAGGCGTCGGGAACGGCCCGATCGACGCGCTCGTCGCGGGGCTGCGATCCGAGCTCGGCATCGCTTTCGAGGTGCGCGACTACAGCGAGCACGCCCTGACCTCGGGAAGTGGGGCTTCTGCGGTCGCCTACGTCGAGGCGGAGGGACCTGGCGGAGAGACGTGGTGGGGTGTCGGGATGGACTCGTCGATCCTCGACGCGTCGCTCGCCGCCGTCGTCAGCGCGGCGAACCGGGCGCCGCAGACGGCGAGGGAGGCGTAGCCGACGGCAGCCACGACGCGCGCTGCGACTCGAACGCGGCGATGTCGTCCTCGTAGCGGAGCGTGAGCCCGATGTCGTCCCAACCGTGCAACAGGCGCTGGCGCGTGAACTCGTCGAGCACGAACGACGCGCGGACGTCGCCGCACTCCACGGTGCCGTGCTCGACGTCGACCGAGACGAGCAGCGACGGGTCCGCCGAGACCTCGTCGAGGATGGCGCGGTCGACCTCCGGGGTGACCTGCACCGGCACGAGGCCCTGCTTCGTGCAGTTGTTCCGGAAGATGTCGCCGAAGCTCGAGGCGATGACCGCCTCGAAGCCGTAGTCCATGAGCGCCCAGACTGCGTGCTCGCGTGACGACCCGGTTCCGAAATTGGAGGCAGCGACGAGGACCGTCGCACCTGCGTAGGCAGGGTCGTTCAGCACGAAGCCGCGGTCGTCGCGCCACTCGGCGAAGAGTCCCTTGCCGAACCCGGTCCGCTCCACTCGCTTCAGCCAGTCCGAGGGGATGATCTGGTCGGTGTCCACGTCAGAGCGGTCGAGCGGAAGTGCCCGGCCAGTGACCACCGTGACGGGCTTCATCGCGTCGCGTGCTCCTCGAGATCGGCCGGCGCCGCGAAGTGCCCGGCCACGGCGGTGGCTGCGGCGACCGCGGGGGACACGAGGTGCGTCCTCCCGCCCCGGCCCTGGCGGCCTTCGAAATTCCGGTTGGAGGTCGACGCGCAGCGCTCACCCGGAGCGAGCTTGTCCGGGTTCATGCCAAGGCACATCGAGCAGCCTGGCTCGCGCCACTCGAACCCCGCCGCGAGGAACACCTCGTCCAGGCCCTCCTTCTCGGCCTGCGCTTTCACCCGGTGCGACCCGGGGACCACGAGCGCCCGGATGCGGTCGTGCACCCGGCGGCCGTCGAGCACGGCAGCCGCCGCTCGGAGATCCTCGATACGCGAGTTCGTGCAGGAGCCGATGAACACGGTGTCGACCTGGATGTCCCGCAGCGGCGTGCGCGGCGTGAGCCCCATGTAGGCGAGCGCTCGGGCTGCCGCGTCGCGGGCTGCGGCGTCGGCGAGCTCGTCGGGGTCGGGCACGGCGCCGTCGATGGGGGCGACCTGCGCAGGGTTCGTGCCCCAACTGACGTACGGCGAGAGCGCCGTCGCGTCGATGCGCACCTCCTTGGCGAACGTGGCAGCGGCGTCGGTCGGGAGCGAGCGCCACCACTCGAGCGCCTCCTCCCATGCGCGTCCCTTCGGCGCATGAGGACGGCCCTCTACGTAGGCGAACGTGGTGTCGTCAGGCGCGACCATGCCGGCACGCGCGCCGGCCTCGATGGTCATGTTGCACAGCGTCATCCGCCCCTCCATCGAGAGGGCCTCGACCGCTTCGCCCCGGTACTCGACGACGTGGCCGAACCCGCCCCCGGTACCGATGCGGCCGATCGTCGCGAGCGCGAGGTCCTTCGCCGACACCCCCGAGGGCGCGCGCCCCTCGAAGGTGATGGCCATCGGGGACGGTCGCACCTGGGGGAGCGTCTGCGTGGCGAGCACGTGCTCCACCTCGCTCGTACCGATCCCGAAGGCGAGCGCGCCCAGCGCCCCGTGGGTGGAGGTGTGGCTGTCGCCGCACACCACGGTCATGCCGGGCTGCGTGATCCCGAGCTCGGGGCCGATCACGTGGACGATCCCCTGGTCGGGGTGGCCCATCGGGAAGCAACGGATGCCGAGTTCGGCGCAGTTCGCGTCGAGGACCTCGAGCTGGCGCGCCGAGACCGGGTCCTTCACCGTGTCACCGGTGGTCGGGACGTTGTGGTCGGCGGTTGCCAGGGTGAGGTCGGGTCTGCGGACCCGCCGCCCCGCCAGTCGGAGCCCGTCGAAGGCCTGGGGGGACGTCACCTCGTGGACGAGGTGGAGGTCGATGTAGAGCAGGTCGGGTTCGTCGCCTCCCGTGCGGACGGCGTGCGCGTCCCAGACCTTGTCGAACAGCGTGCGGCCGGCGGGAGCGTGGGCAGTGGTGCTCTGCCCGTCGGCCCCCCGTGACCCTGCCGGCTCGGTCATGCCCCCACCTTCACGATCTCGACGGTGAGCCTGCCGCCTGGCGCGTCGTACTCGACCTTGTCACCGCGGGTCTTGCCGATCAGCGCCTGCCCGAGAGGCGCGCTCGGGGAGACCACGGGCATGTCTCCGTGCCGCTCCTCGATGGAGCCGACGAAGAAGTCCTGGGTGTCCTCGTCGCCCTCGTAGCGCAGCGTGACGACAGCCCCCTGTGAGACGGTCCCGTCGGCCGCCGCGCCGGCTTCCACGACCTTGGCGTTCTTCAAGAGCGCTTGGAGCTGACGGATGCGCGACTCCATCTTGCCCTGGCTGTCCTTGGCGGCGTGGTAGTCGCCGTTCTCGGAGAGGTCGCCGAGCGCGCGCGCCGACTCGATCGCCTTGGCGATCTCCACCCGCCCGCGCGTGGTGAGGTCCTCGAGCTCGGCTTGCAGCCGTTCGTAGGTCTCCGGCGTGAGGCGCGCCGGCTCGGTGCCGGGAGCGTCGGTCATGGGTGAAGATTATCGCCCGCACCGAGAGTCCTCGTGCGCGAGACTGCCCCGAGCGACGAAGGGGGGCTCCATGGGGCTCGCAGGGGCGAGCGGCACGCACCGGCATGCCGCACGGTGGCTTCGTTGCGTCGGCGCGGCGGCGACGGCCGTGCTCGGCCTGCTCGGAGGCGCGCTGCTCGCCGAGCCCCCAGCGGGCGCGGCGACGGGGGTGCCATCGACAGCGGGCGCGGCGACGGCCGGGGGGCGCGCAGGCGGACCCCTCGCCACCACTCGAGATGCCGGCGCGGCGCCCGCGGGCCCTGTGTTGCAGCAGGTCTGGCGAACGACGCTCGCAGACGGGCCGAGCGGTGAGATCGCGCTCTCCTCGCCCAACCTCGCCACACTGACAGGCGGTCCCTCGGTCGTCTTCGGCGACCGGTCGGGGCGCGTCTACGCCCTCCATCTGGCCAACGGGACCGCAGTCGCGGGCTGGCCGAAGGGCGTCGGCGCCCCCGTCACATCGACCCCGTCGGTCGTGAAGGCATCCGGGACAACCCACGACACGGTGCTCGTGGGCACCGGCGACGCCGGCGTGCCCTGCGCGGGCGGGTACGAGTGGTTGCTGCCGAGCGGTGCCGACGCGCTCGTGCGCGGCCCGAACCCGTCCACCGACCAGGCGTGCGCCGCCGACGGGGTCGAGGCGTCGATGGCCGTCGGGACACTCGGAGGGGTCACCGGGACGGTTGCAGGAACGCTCGGCCAGGAGACGTACGCGATGAACGCCACGACCCGGGCGGTGCTCCCGGGGTTCCCCTGGTTCCAGGCCGACTCGAACTTCGCCACGCCCGCGATCGCCGACGTGGAGGGAGGCGGGGCCAACCAGATCGTCGAAGGAGGTGCGTCGACCGCGGGCCAGGCGTACGGGAAGCAGTACACGAACGGCGGTCACATCCGGATCCTGAGCGCCTCGGGGAGCCTGCTCTGCGTCGACACAACTGACGAGTCCATCAACTCCTCGCCGGCGGTCGGGCAGTTCCTCGCCGGGACAGCCACCGGCATCGTGGTAGGGACGGGACCGACATATCCGACAGCGTCGCAGCACGACCAGGTGATCGCGGTCGACGCCGCGTGCCGACAGGTCTGGGCGCGCACGCTCGCAGGCACAACCGGCTACGAGAGCCCCGCGCTCGCCGACGTGCTCGGCAACGGCCAGCTCCAGGTCCTCGTGACCACACACTCCGGCGGCGTCTACGCGCTCGACGGGGCGAACGGCGCGACGCTCTGGCACGCGCAGCTCGCGCACGACATCTTCGGCTCGCCGGTGACCGCGGCGCTCGGCACAGGGCACCAGGACGTCGTCGTCGCCACGATCAACGGGTTCGACGTCCTCACAGGCACCGACGGGGCGGTGCTCGACGCCACAGTCCTCGCCACAACGGGGTTCCAGAACGCGCCGCTCGTCACGAGGGACCCCAACGGGACGATCGGGATCACGGTCGCGGGCTATCAGCCTGACGACAGCGTCGTGGCGCACTACGAGATCGCCACATCCAACGGTGCGAACGTCGACAGCCCGGGCGCCTGGCCCCAGTTCCACCACGACCCGCAGCTCACCGGGAACGCCGACGCGCCGATCGCGACGCCGGTAGCGCCGTTCTCGACATATTCGAGGATCGCGGGGAGCACACCGGACGCGACCGCGGCAGCGGAGCTGGAGCACCAGTTCGACGCCACCGCCGGGCACTGCCCGGGCACGACGGCCTCCACACGCCCGGTCGTGCTCGCGACGGACAAGACCTATCCCGACGCCCTCGCCAGTGCGCCGCTCGCGCGCAGCCTCGGTACCGGGACCCTGCTCACCCCACCGACCCGGCTTTCGGCCCCCGCGGCCGCCGCCATCTCGGAGGAGGGGATCACGCACGTCGTCGTCGTGGGCGGGCCGCTCGCGGTGAGCACATCGGTCGTCGCAGCGCTCGAGGCGACGCCGGCCACGGCGTGCGGCGGCAGTGCGGGGAGCGGGAGCCGCATCGCCGTCACGCGTATCGCCGGCGCGACGGCGTACGGAACCGCCGCGGACCTGGCCAAGGCCGTAGCCGCCGGCGGCGTCGGCAGCCTCGACCTCTCGGGCGCGTACCAAGGGACCAACGCCACAGGAGGCGACGGCCGGTTCAACGACACCTCCGGGAGCGCGTCGCTGGCCCCTGTCTCGAGCGGCGCGCTCAGCACCGCGGTGCTCGCGACCGGCACCGGGTTCCAGGACGCGGAAGCGGCCAGCACGCTCGCCTACGCGGACCGCCTCCCCGTCCTCCTCACCACGCCGACCTCCCTCTCCCCGCAGGCGGCCGGAGAGATCTCCTCGCTCGGCATCGCCCAGGTCGTCGTGATGGGCGGCCCGTTCGCGGTCTCAGACGCCGTCGTCGCCGCGCTCGAAGGTATGGGCGTGTCGGTGCTGCGGGTCGCAGGCCACGACGCGACGGGCACGGCCGCCCAGCTCGCCCGGCTCGAGACGTCCCCGACGCCGACAGGGGCAGGGTGGCGAGGGACCGGCGGCCTCACGGTGGCCCAGGGTCAGTACTTCGGCGACGGCGTCGCGGGCGCGGTGCTGGCCGCGGACGGACCGTCGTCCGGGGCCCCCGAGCCGCTCGTCCTCACGGAGAGCCCTACGACAGTCGGCTTGTCGCTCGCCACCTTCCTGTACATCGCTGGCACGACAGGGCTCGGCGGCGCTCGAGTCACGCATCTCACGGTCCTCGGCGGCACGCTCGCACTCCCCGCACAGACCGTGGACGAGATGGGCGCCGACCTCTGAGCATGAGAGTGCAGCCTGGCGCTCCCGACGCCGGTTGACGCCAGCTCGCTCCCTACGGGAGACTGAGCGGTGATGACCGGCGCGTTCCCGCTCCAGGTAGCCATCGTCTAGGCGCGTCCGACCTGCTGTGCGCGCCGTCGACCGTCCACCTGGTGGGCGGTCGTTGCGTGTCCGGGGATCTCGCCGGCGAGCGGGCGCAGCAGACCCCACCGGCAGAACCGACCGGCAGACCCGACCAGCAGACCCGACGAGCAAAGTCTGAGATCCTGATGACCATGCAGACCGCCCGATCCCGACCGGCCGACGCCTCGGCTGCGCAGCCAGGGGCCCGCCACGCAGACGCCTCCGGAGCCCCGCGCACCCCGCACCGCGTGGCGGTCATCGGCGGCGACGGCATCGGACCCGAGGTGGTCGCAGAAGCGCTGAAGGTCGTCAGGGCTGCGGGCGTGGCGCTCGACACCACGGACTACGACCTCGGCGCCAGCCGATATCGGAGGACGGGAGAGACCCTTCCGGACTCGGTCCTCGAAGAGCTCCGAGGGTACGACGCGATCTTGCTCGGCGCGGTAGGACCTGCAGTGGGGGACACCACGGTCGCGTCGGGCGTGCTCGAGCGGGGCCTCCTCCTGCGGCTGCGCTTCGAGCTCGACCTCTACGTGAACCTCCGCCCGTTCCGGGCGGTGCCGGGCTCGGTGGCTGCGCGCGCCGCGAACGAGGCCACGGTCGACTTCGTGGTGGTCCGGGAGAACACCGAGGGCGCGTACGCCGGCGAGGGCGGGTTCCTCCGCAAGGGGACGCCCGGCGAAGTCGCGACCCAGGGCTCCGTCAACACGCGCATGGGGGTCGAGCGGGTCGTCCGGTTCGCGTTCGAGCTCGCCGAGCGGAGGGACGCCCGTCAGGTCACCCTCGCGCACAAGACGAACGTGCTCAACTTCGCGGGCGACCTGTGGAAGCGCACGTTCGACGCCGTCGCCGCCGAGCACCCAGGGGTCGCGACGGCCTACCAGCACGTGGACGCCGCGTGCATCCACATGGTCGAGCACCCCGACAGCTACGACGTGATCGTCACCGACAACCTCTTCGGGGACATCATCACCGATCTGGCCGGCGCCCTCTGCGGCGGCATCGGGTTCGCGGCCTCCGCCAACCTCCACCCCGGTTCGGTCTCCATGTTCGAGCCGGTCCACGGCGCCGCGCACGACATCGCAGGCACTGGTCGTGCGAACCCGACGGCGGCGATCGCCTCGGCGGCGCTCATGGTCGAGCACCTCGGCGAGACTGACGCCGCCCGGCGGATCCACGAGGCCGTGCAGAGCTTCGTGGAGGCCGCCGCGCCGTCGCAGGGCGAAGCTGTACCCGGCAGCCATGCTCCGATCCCTTCGACCACCGCCGCCATCGGCGACGCGATCGCAGAAAGGCTCTAACGGTGCCGATCACCCCCACGAAGAAGATCTGGATGGACGGCGAGCTCGTCGACTGGGCGGATGCCAGGGTCCACGTGCTCTCGCACACGCTGCACTACGGCTCGGGGGTCTTCGAGGGCATCCGCGCCTACCCGACCCCGCAGGGCGTGGCCGTCTTCCGTCTCGCCGACCACATCCGCAGGCTCGTCGCGTCGGCGCACATCATGATGATCGACGTCCCGTTCGGCGTGGACGAGCTCGTCGACGCGACGGTGGAGGTCGTGCGCGTGAACGACATGCGTGACGGCTGCTACATCCGCCCGTTGGTCTACCTCGGCTACGGCGAGATGGGCCTGAACCCGCTTCCCTCGCCGGTCAACGTCTCGATCGCCACGTGGCCTTGGGGCGCGTACCTCGGCGAGGAGGCGCTCGAGCGGGGCGTGTCGGTCAAGATCAGCTCCTGGCGCCGGCACGATCCCAACGCGGTCCCGACCGCGGCGAAGGGCGTCGGGATGTACGTGAACTCCTCGCTGGCCAAGGTCGAGGCGTTGAAGGCCGGCTACGACGAGGCCGTGCTGCTCACCCCGGACGGCCGGGTGAGCGAGTGCACCGGCGAGAACATCTTCATCGTGCGCAGCGGCGTGCTCGTCACGCCGCCCACGTCCGACGCAGGAGCGCTCGACGGGATCACCCAGGACACCGTCGAGGTCCTCGCCCGCGACATGGGGATCGAGGTCCGCCACGAGGTGCTCGTCCGCACCGACCTCTACCTGGCGGACGAGGCGTTCCTCACCGGGACGGCCGCGGAGCTGACCCCGATCCGCGCCGTCGACGACCGCATCGTGGGCTCGGGTGCTGCGGGGCCGATCACCGCCGAGCTCCAGCGGGCCTACTTCTCCACGGTACGCGGCCAGCTGGACCAGTACAAGGACTGGCTCCACCTCGTGGACTGAGCCTCGGAGCGGTAACGTCGTGGCGTCATGACTCAGCCGAGCTTTGTCCCCATCTCCGAAGCCGACCAGGTGCGGCCGGCGCTCCGCTTGGAAGAGCCCCGCCGGTGGGTGCCGTACCGGCCGGCGGAGCTCCGCTTCCCGGTGCGCACCGGCGGGAGGAACCGCGGGCACCCCGGTCCGGACCAGGGGTACGCGCTGGCGCTGGCACAGCGGTTCGTCGACCGGCTGCGGCTCCGACCCGGGGAGTCGGAGGAGGACGTGGTCGCGGGGACCGCCCTCCTCGCCGCCCGCCGCGGAGCGCTCTTCGGACGTGCGCCGACCGTGTACGACGTCGAGGCTGCTCTGGCGTTGTGGGGTTTCCTCGACGACGACCCGCCCCAGGGGCTCCTCGGGGCTCGCCGTCTGGCATTCTCCTCCGTTGCGCACGACTACCCGGGCCAACGCGCCCTCGTCGACCGGGTTCCCGAGGACGTCGTCCGCCTCACGGCGTCGGAGATCGCGTCTCGGCGTGAGGAGTGGGAGGCCCTCGTCGGCGCCTGAGCGGCGCGCGAGCCGGCCATCGCAGTGGCGCCTGAGCGGAGCGCGGACCGGTCCGCCTGGTGGCCCGCCGGAGCGAGTGCCGCAGAGGCGGGGTGCGGGACTACGGGCGTCCTCCGGGCCGTTGATCCGTAGGATCGTGCCATGACTTTCGTGCTCACCGAAGTCCAGCGCGAGTTCCGCGACACGATGCGGAGATTCTGCGAGGAGCGCATCGCGCCGAACGCCGCCGAGGCCGACCGCACCGCGACGTTTCCGTGGAAGTCCTTCGACGCGTGCCGTGAGCTGGAGCTCCCTTCACTCGGGATCCCCGCCGAGTACGGGGGGGCAGGCGCCGACACGGTGACCCAGGCGATCATGGCCGAAGAGCTGGGAAGGGTCTGCGCGTCGACCTCGGTGACGTTGCTCATCTCGAAGCTCGGCATGCTCCCGGTGATCAACTGGGGCTCGGAGGAGCTCAAGCGCAAGTACCTGCCCCGGGTCGCATCCGGTGAGGCGCAGGCGAGCTACTGCCTCTCGGAGGCCGACGCAGGCAGCGACGTAGCCGCGATGACCGCACGAGCCGTCAGAGACGGTGACAGCTACGTCATCACGGGTAGCAAGTACTGGATCACGAACGCCGGCATCTCGGATACCTACACGGTCTTTGCCAAGACCGACCCTGACGCGGGGCGCCGCGGGATCTCCTGCTTCGTCGTGGAGGCGGGCTGGGGGGTGGAGGTCGCGAAGCTCGAGGACAAGCTCGGCCTGCGGGGAAGCCCGACCGGCGAGGTGGTCCTGGACGAGGTGCGCGTCCCGGCCGAGAACCTCGTCGGGGAGGAAGGTCGCGGTTTCCAAATCGCCATGCACACCATGGACCGGAGCCGCCCCACGATCGGGGCGCAGGCGGTCGGCATCGCCCAGGGCGCCATCGACCACGCGGTCGGCTACATGAAGCAGCGTCACGCGTTCGGCGCGCCGATCGCCGACCTCCAGGCGCTCCGCTTCATGATCGCCGAGATGGCCATGCGGACCGAAGCCGCGCGCACCCTCGTCTACCGCGCCTGCTCGCTCGTAGACGACGACCCGACCGGGGAGCTCGGCACGGTGGGCGCGATGGCGAAGTGCTTCGCCTCGGACACCGCGATGTCGGTGACGACGGACGCGGTCCAGCTGCTCGGCGGCTACGGCTACACGAAGGACTTCCCGCTCGAGCGCTTCATGCGCGATGCCAAGATCACCCAGATCTACGAGGGGACCAACCAGATCCAACGCGTGGTGATCGCACGGAGCGTCCTCGGAGCGCAGTCCAAGTAGCTCGGCAGGGTCCTTCTTCCCTCGGGGGCGCCAGGACGTCGGAGGCCGGCCGGCCGCCTATGCGTTGGCTGGGCGGGCCGCCGGGCCGTGCACCTTCCCCAGGCACTCGATCCCGGTGTCAGCCTCTGGCGCCGACGACGTCCTCCCCTGGCGGAGGCCGACCCACATGCACCAGGCGAGCAGAACCCACAACGGACCGCTGTTCGGATCGGTCCCCTGGCCGGTCAGGATCCCGCCGAACGCCTCGCCGAAGATCCAGATGCCGATCGCCAGGACGATGGAGATCGCCAGAGCGACACGCGGGAGGATCCCGAGCGCGACGACGACGCCGACTGCGAGCATCACGAGGGCGAGCAGCGAGTCGAGCCACGGCCCGGCGCCCCTGAGCGCCCCAGCGGCATGCATGAGCAGGCTGCGCAGCGGACCTGGTTCCCCTGCTGAAGCTGCTGCGATCACGGAGGACACCGCATCTCGTCCTTGGTTCGGCGGTTCGAGCAAGAGCAACGCGGAGAGCGTCCACAACGCCACCCATGCGCCCCGAGCGAAGCGGCTGGCGAGCAGGGGAGCTGCCGTGTCTTCTCCGGGCCACACGAGGAGCCCGATCACGACGTAGAGCGCGACTGCGCCGGGAGCACCCGAGAGCGGCGATGCGCCCGTGAGCACGCCGCCGAGCCCTTCGCCCAGCCACCACACCGCTGCTGCCCATGCGAAGGAGACAGCGAGCACGAGACGGAGGAGGGGTGCTCGCCGCGTCAGCGAGCCGGCGATGATGCCGATGCCGAGGAGCAGCTGAATCGTCGCGAAGAGCGCGTTCCACGTCGCGACGTCTGGCACCATCGCGTGTGCGATCGAAAGTGCCGGATGCGCGACGAAGCCGATGTTCCCGCTGGCGGCAGGGACCAGCACGCCGGTCACGAAGCCCTTGGTGAACATGTAGGGCTGGAGCTGCAGGGCCCCGTCGAGCAGCCAGATGACCCCGAGCGCCGACTGGAGCGTCCGGAGGGGTCGGGTGCTCGCGTAGCTCCAGGCGCCGTCTACAGACCGGCGCATCTGCAGGTCGAGCGAAGCGCTCACTTCATGTGCCCGTCCTCGGGATGGGACCGGCCGGCGCTCTGGGCGAAGCGCATGTGTGCACGTACCACGATTGCGACGAGGGCCACCCAGAGGACGACGAGGATCGAGAGCAGGACGCCGACCACCCATTGGCCGAGCAGCCCCTCGGGTCGCCGCGCTTGGGCGAGCTGCGCGGTGAGCCCGCCGAGTGCTCGGCTCGAAGCACGCGCAGACGTCGTGGTCGCGCCACGGACGCTGACGCCGGTTCGGGCGAGCCTGAGGGGGGCTGAGGGGCTCGACGGGCTGGGTCCGACCGCACTGGCGGGGCGGTCCGGGCCCGCGACGGCCGACTGTGCCGGAGCCGCGACGGCCGGTCGCGCAGGGGGCACCGGCGCGACCGGTGCGGTTGCCGCGGTTGCCGCGCCTGCGGGAATTCCCAGCACGACGACGACGGCCACCGTCGTGGCGGCCAGGCGCAGCGCCCATCGGAACCGCTGCTGGAGCGGGTGTCGGAGCTCACGCATCGCCGTCACCCCGTGGCACCTCGGCGTGGTCGGCTGCGCCGACCGGAGCCCCGTTCCCTGCGTGGTCGGCTGCGCCGACCGGAGCCCCGTTCCCGGCGTGGAGGCGAGCGACGGGGACTGCCGCCGCGGCAGCAGTCGGCGCCGCTGCGCGTTCGGCCGCTGCGGCGAGCTCCTCCATCTCGGCGACAGGCAGGATCGGCACGAGGCGGAACACGATGAGCAAGAGCAGCGGGATGGCCGCCGCCATCGCCACCGTGATGGAGATCGACACCCACGTGAAGTGGTACGTCCCCCAGCCGAGCCCGAGTGCACCTGTCGGGCCGAACGGCGAACGGACCAACGGTTCGGTCGCTGGAGGGATGACGATGACCAGGCGCTTGACCCACATCGCCGCGAGGACCAGCGTCGCCGCGGTCACGACACCCGTGGCCGTGCGAGTGCGCCGGAACATGAAGACGAGGATCGGCACCACGCCCCCCGCGACGAAGTAGAACCAGAACGGCATCCAGTAACGCCCGAGGATGGTCTGGTAGACCCAGGCAGCGTTGCCGGTGGTGTTCGAGTAGCTGTCGACCAGGTACTCGGTGAAGGTGAGGTAGAGGTATGCCGCACCCAGAGCCACCATGATGAAGCCGAGGCGCACGAGGTGGCGCCGCTCGATGAAGGCTTCGAGGTGGAAGAGCCGACGGGCCGCAGCCACCACCACGACCACCAACGCCACACCCGAGTAGAGCGCGGCCACGACGAAGTACACCGGGAAGATCGTCTCCAGGTAGCCGGGGCGCGACGAGGAGGCGAAGGCGAAACTGAGCACGGAGTGCACGGAGACGGCCATGGGGATGACCATGATCGCCACGAGGCCGATCGCGCCGGCAAGGAGTCGACGCTGGGAAAGGCTGCCGTCGTACCTGCCGGCGAGCAGCCTGTACGCGCGGTAGAGCAACTTCCGCCCCGGCGAGCTCGCGCCTTGGGCGAGACGCTCCGCTCCGATCGCGAGGTCGGCTACGAGGGGCAGGTAGAAAAAGACGCACGTAGCGAGCAAGTAGGTTGACACCGCGAAGAAGTCCCAGAGGATTGGCGACGACAGGTTCCAGTACGGGGGCCAGATGAGCTCCCACAGCTTCCACGAGCTCCCCAGGTGCGGGATGATGAAGAGCATCCCGATCGGGAGCGTCACCAGCGCGGTCGCCTCGGCGATCCGGGTGAGCGGTGCGCGCCAGGTGGTCTTGGTGATCCGAAGGATGGCCGAGACGACTGCCCCGCCGTAGCTCACGCCGATGAACGTGACGAGGTTCGCCTCGTAGATCGCCCAGAAGGCCTGGTCGCTGTAGCCGGCAGATCCGAGACCTGTACGAAGCTGCACGACCCATGCGGCGAAGCCGAGAGCGAGCAGTGCGCTCAGCACGCCGACCGCGGGCCAGAACCACTTCGGTCTGAACAGGACCGGGCGCATGGCTGCAGACCGGATCATCTCGATCGCGGGCGGAGGTTCCTCGGCGTCGGTCAGCTCCTCGACCGGTTCGAGAATTCGGGGATCCCAGGCTCTCTGAGCTGATCCAAGGGATTCGACGTGCGAGCTCACGCGACCTCCTTGTCCATGTCCAATGTCTGGCCGTGGCCGGTGATGTACCAGACTCGAGGGTGCGTCCCGAATGTTGTCTTGAAGCGCACCGCTGTGTTCTCGGTGAGGAACTTGGAGAGGGTGACGCTGTTGCCGATGCCGTTGACCGCGACGTCGCTTTCGAGGTCGCCCATGTAGATGACTCCCATGGGGCAGTAGCTGGCGCACTCGGGGATCCGCCCGGACGGCAGCATGGCCGCACAGGACACACACTTGCCCACCGTGCCTTCGACCTGGGGCACCGGCCAGGCGGGCTCCTGGGGGAATGGCTGGCGAGGCGCCGGCACCGGGGCACTCCAGTTGAAGTACCGGGCCTGGTACGGGCAGGCGTTCATGCAGATGCGGGTGCCGACGCACCGCTGCTGTGTGACGAGCACCAGCCCCTCGTCAGTGCGGAAGTTCGCCGAGACCGGGCACACCGGCACACACGGCGGGTCCTCGCACATCATGCACGGCCGCGGCATGAAGTATGGCTCGCCTGAGGCGGACTGCATGGTGAAGACGTGGATCCAGGTCTGGTCTTGGTGCAGGTAGTGGTAGCGCTGGCAGGCGGTGGTGCAGAGCTTGCAGCCGTTGCAGTTCCGCAGGTCGATGACCATCGCCCACTGGTGAGTCGCCGACGAGCCGGTGACGGCGCTGCCCGTCGCCTTACGCGCGGGCGCCGCTTGCGAGCGGGCAGACCGGGAGATCAGGGCTCCGCTCACCGAGCCGACAGCTGCGAGACCCACGCCGCTCGCCGCTGCGCCGAGGAACCGGCGCCGGGAGACGTGTTTACCGGTGGTGACGGTGACCGGCTGCTGGTGCGCCGACGGGATCGGAGCCCGGTCCGTCTCGTCTTGCTCTTGTTCGTCTGCGCTCATGCCCTTCCTCTTCTGTCGCTGTCTCGTCGTGCGTGGCCGTCCCACGCCCCGTGCGGTGCCGCGGAGTGGGCTGAGGCGTGGCGAGCGAGCGTGGATTGTTCAGGTGAGGACGTGGACCCGTCCTTCCATCCAGCCCTTCACCGACATGGCTCCTCCCATCGAGTTGGGGCCTGAGCCGCATGGCGCGTAGCACTGCCAGACGAAGGCGCCGCTGCGCTGTGCGACGAAGCGGGCGATGACGGTGACCGAGCCGCCCGCCGGTGCAGCGGGGATGGGCAGGTTGAGCCCCAGCCCGACGACGGTGAAGGTATGGGCGATCTGTGTATTGGGCACCGAGCGGATGGTCCTTCCATCCACGCTCTCGGTTCCTGTGACGGTTCCGCTCACCGCGTCGAACATGGTCTGCACGCCGCTGAGTGGCGCGGTGCCTGTGTCGTGGCTCGTGATCCGCAGCACCACGGTCTGGCCCACCTTGACCGTCCAGGACGGGTTCGTGTAGCGGGGCCAGTCGGGATGCCCGGGTCCACTTGTCACGATGCTCATCGACTCGACCACCGTGCCCCTCGACGCGACGTGCTCGACGGCGTTGGCGGGCTTGATGGCGTCGCGCAGTCCCAAGGCGATCCCAGCGACGGCGAAGACCGACGCGAACAGACCGACCACGATGCCAGCCAGGACCATCACGACGAACAGGGGTCCCTTCGATCGCCAGTTGTCTCGGCTCATCTAGCTCACCACCGTCACTTCGCCCTTCATGTATCCAACGTGGCTCATCACCCACCGCCCGCACGGGACGTCGCAGTACCACTGGTAGGTGCCTGGTCCTGGGGCGTGGAAGCGGAAGGTCGTGGTCGCATCGGCGCGGATGGCGACATGGAGGCCCAGCTTGGGTGCGTCGAAGGTGTGGGGACCTGTGTCGTGGTTCACTACCACCACCTCGATCTCGGTGTGCGCCTTGACCGAGAACAGGATCGGAGCTCCGACCGTGCCGCTCGGGCCCACGTACGCCGGCTCTGTGCCACCGGCGGTCTTCTCGCCGTCGATGGACACGTGGACGATGGCGGAAGGTGCGGTGGCGTCGCCGCTCCCGGATCCAGGGGAGCTCGACACCCACGGCCGCCCGCCTGCGATCGTGGCAGGAGGCATGTCCGGCATCTCCGGTCGCGCCCGGAAGGCCGACTGGGCGTAGGGGGTCGTCCCGCTGCGGACCGCGTTGGTGGAGGCGCCCCCGCAGGCCGCCAGCCCGGCGCCTGCCAGGACGGCCAGCGCACCACCGAGGGCAGCTCTGCATGCAGGACTCCTGTCGTGACGCGCAGCGTGCATCCTGGCGAGCTGCAGGCGCTCGGGCGGTACGGTCGCCTGGGCCGGTGTGCCCTGGCCCGCGGGAGAGCTGCGTCTACGCCTCACCGATCGGAGCCTTTGGTCTCGGAGGCGCACGTCACCGGGGCGCCGCCGCACTGAACGGCGCGCGCCGCGACCTGGTCCAGCGAGGCTGCGACCACGACGACGAACAGGGGGCAGAGCACGTGGATCACTGATTGAGAGTGTGAATCGATGCGCCGCCGCGGGGAACCAGGAAACCAGGGGGGCGGGGATCGGGAATTCCACGGACGCCGCCTCCGTGAGACCCGGGAATCGGACCCTGGCGCAGCGCCGGGAAGGCGTCCTCGACGGGCTCGAGCCTTGGGGACCGGATCGGCGTCGCCAGGGCGCGATCGGCGGTAAGTTCGCTCTGGCCGGCTCCTGTTGGGCTGCTCGGGGCTGCTCTGGGCTGCTCTGGGCTGCTCTGGGCGGTTGCGGGCTCGGCCGTCGCCAGCGTGCGCGCCCTTGCACGAGCGCTCTCTGGCGAGGTGGGCGCTCGGCTTGCCGGGGGAAGGCTGACATCATG
>JAKBTL010000049.1 GCA_021844425.1 Actinomycetes bacterium
CTCATGCTTCGGTCACTGCCCAGCTCGAGGCGTGCGTCCACAAGCTCTCCGCGAACCTTCACACGGTCATCGCTTGCCAACCAACCGCCTCGTCGGCGGCTTCCGCGGGATCTTCTCGGTTGGCATGTCCCGATCCTCCATTCCAAGGCGTGGAGCCTCCAAGGAGCCCAGGGTGGTTCACGATTGCCCGCTTCGACTCGTTTCGGACGGTTGAACTGAGCGAGTCGATCGAGTCCGCTGTCGGCCGCACCATCACCGACGTCACAGCCGACAACTCGAATCGCCTGGCCATCGACATCACGCTTGACGACGGCTCGGTGCTGCACCTCGTCCAACCACCAACAGGTCCCGATCCGTCAGGCCGGACCACCATCTGGCGGACGGGCACCACGCACCCCCTAGAAGATCCGTCAGAAGTCGGGCCCGCCAAGCAGAAGGCCCGGTCGCTGGGACCGGGCCTGAACTGCGCTTTCGATGGTGCGGGGGGAGGATTTGAACCTCCGATCTTCGGGTTATGAGCCGCTCTATAGAGACCCCTCGTCGGCAGCTTGGTAGACGCTACGCACCGTAGGAGTGAAGCCGAGACTTCTGGCGAGAGTTCCATCGACGTGCCCGTTCCAGGGGTTTTCAAGGGGCTGAGCTGATGTGGGGTAGTCGGTGCCGACGATGCGGGCGATCTCGTAGACCGAGGTGGGAGCGTCGTCCGTGAGGTTGACGATCCGCCGATCTAGAACTCCGGTGAGGGCGAGTTGCATGGCAGTAGCGATGTCGCGATGGTGGATCAAACTCAACATGGCGGCGGGATGCCACCCCCATGACTCCAAGAGTCCGGGGGCCGATTGCAGATGGCCGTCGCCGTCGCCGTAGACGAAGGCGAACCTCAGGACGCTCCACGTCAGTCCGCTGCGCCGAAGTTCCTGCTCGGCAATGACCTTGCTGGCCGGGTAGGGCCGGTTCGGGTCAGCAGGATCGCCTTCGCGCGCTGGCCACGGCAGACGTTCGTCGTAAACGAGATTGGTACTAGCCATGATCATTCGTGCCTCGCGGGCATGGGTCCGGACCGCTGCGATGAGGTTGTGGGTGCCGTCGACGTTGACTCGCCGTATCAGCTCCGGATCTGGGGTCCGCAGAACGGCTGCTAGGTGGATCACAGCGGAGATTCCCTCCACGGCCTCCGGGAGGGTGGGCGGGTCCAGGAGGTCGCCCTCGACCGACGGGACGCCTTCAGGGAGGGGCCTGCCAGGTCGCACGAGTGCGCGACAGTCGTACCCCGCATCGACGAGGCGTGGAATGAGGCGAGAGCCGACCAATCCGGTGGCACCGGTGATGAGAATGGTCATGGCGTACCTTTCGAAAGGAGGTCATGGAGCTTGCCGGTGGCGGTGCGGAGCACGTGGACGGTGGTTTCCACGTCAGACGCTGCGATGCCATCGAACGCGGTGTCCAGAATCAGGGCTATCGGGTCGGGCAGCTTTCGCCACAACGCGGCACCGGCCGGAGTAAGCCTCAGCACCTTTTGTCGCTGATCGGTGCAGCTCGGCTCCTGTACAAGCAGCCCTTTGCGGACCAAGGCAGCGACCACGCCGGTGAGGGTCGCTCGTTCGACCTGGAGCAGGGCGGCGAGGTCACGCTGCGGTGTCTCGCCCACCGTTGCAAGGTGGTAAAGCACGTACCACTGTGTGGGGCCGAGATCGTGGGGGCGCAGAACGGATTCCATCACCAGCCGTGATGCAAGGTGATACTGCTTCGCCCATGCCCCGGCTGACTCGTGCTGAGGGTCCGTCATTTTGTTAGCCACCTTACAAAATTAGTAAGGTAGCTAACAGCTGTCAAGCCAATGGTTCATGGGGACGTAGTCAGCGTTCGACACCACATCGATTCGCAACTTCGGGGTCTGGGTACTCCTCGGCGCCGTCAAACCCATCTGGGGGTCGCTGTCGAACGTCCCACCCGCCGAAATCCGAAGAGGTCGCATTCATGGGATGGCCCATGAGATGGATCTGCGAGTAGCAGAAGGCCCGGTCCTTCTGACCGGGCCTGACCTGCTATTTCGATGGTGGCGGGGGGTTGCCGCGATCAAGCCACTTGAGGCCTCCGCGACACCAAACCCGCTGGTCAGCCGTCCTGCATAGGGCGCTGCATACGCAGCCGCCTGCTCAATGGTGGCGCGCAGCTGGGAGAGTCCCCAGAAACTCGACGATCACCGCGACCTTCGGGTTGAGCACCCGAAGTTCAGTAACGGTCTCGACGAAAGAGGAACCCTCAGTCGGGCTCCTGGAGGACGACCCTCATGCCAGTCTTCCATTCCAACCACTTGGTGAGGGTCCCTTCCAGCACGTAGTCGCCCACTTCGGTGTGTGGATCGAAGTACGGCTTGCCGTCGATCTGCACCCATTCGAGCGCCTCGTGAGCTTGGGCGTTGATGAGCGCGACGTAGAGAGCCTCGGGGGTGTCTTCGGGAACGCCGCAGGGCGCAACGAAGGTCCCTCGCTCCTCGCTATCGCGCTTCTCACCAGCGCCTGGCTGGGTGCTCGGCGTCGTCTTGCTGATCACATAGACGTAGGGCGTTGGAGGATCGAATCCCGCGAATCGCTGCAGTGGCCCTGTGCTCACGGCGTCATGCCACTGGTCGGACGTCAGCAGCGCGGCGCTCCAGCCGCCGCCCAGCTCAAGCAGTGGCGGCTGCTCCCCGCCATCTGACACGCTCACGGGAGCGGCTCCTCGGAACTCTCCGGGTCATCAGGAGCGACGGCCTCGAGGCTGACCCCTTTGGTTAGGTAGAGGGCAGCCAGCAACACCAAGGCCGCATGTCCAGCGTGGAGTTCGTCCACGAAGCCGTGCAACAGGTCGTTCCGGAAGTTCATACCGGCCGTAGCGGCAAACACCGTTTGGAGGAAGCGAATCCAGTCCTCGTTGCCCCCCGCTCGCTGCAAGACGGGCAAGAGAGCTCCGAGTCCTGCGTACTGGCCGGGCGTCTTGCCTCTCTGGAGCCGGTAGGCGGGTTCGTTAACGGCCAGGACGATGTCCCGGACCAGACGTTCGATCTGCGGGGCGGCGACGTAGCCTGCTGCTTCAACGTCGCCCTGAAAGTAGCGGTTGAACGCCCGGGCCAGCGTCGCCGCGACTGGCGGGGCCACGTGAGCGGCTTCACCCAGGAAGGCGGTTAGATCGTCGGTTGGAATCGGGGCCCACTTGACGCCGATGCGATCGAGGATCTCGGTGACGAAGGAGCCTAGGACCTGGAGTTGGCTGAGCTCGCAGCGGATGAGATGGAGTTCGGCCTTGTCCTCGTCGGTGGCGGCAGTGAAGCGCGGCAATCCGTCGGCGCCGAGCAGGGTTGCCGGCAGCGTTGCTGCAAAAGGCGCGATCCGTACCATTTCCTCGGCGTTGACTCGGTTTCGTTCCAGTCTTCCGGTGGGCGGGGCGTTGGCGACCAGCAAGAGCAACGCTTCACGCCATGACGGCTGATCCAAGAACACCTGCACGTAGGCCTCGGCTTCGATGGCGTCAATCGGAACGGTCACCTTGTGCTCCACCAGGCCTTGATCCTCCAGTTTGGTTTCTTGGAGCTGGACGGTCAGCTGTGCGAGCAAGTCGTTGACGCCGAAGTCGCGGGCCCGAGCAGCCGCCGTGGTTAGGTTCCAGCTGCGGTGGACGGGATTGGATCGCTCGGCCTCCTCCATCCAGGCCTCGACCAGTTCACGTTGCAGCTTCTCGCGTGCTTGATCGTCTGCCGCTCGTCCCATCTGGAAGCGAATAACCCGCTCGGTGAAGAAGATGTCCCGGTTCTCTCCGCGCAGGCGGGTCAACAGCTCGTCGATCTCCGGGGCGTCCAGCCTTTCCTCGATGGCCGCCTCCACCAGCACGATGGCGGGTCCGGGGTCGGGGGGTTCGGCGTTGAGGGCGTTCCGAAGAGCATGGACCGTGGCATCCGCGGCTCGCTGCCCGAGATCGGCCTGGCCGCTGAGCCGGGCAAGAGATCGGGCGCGCCGCAGAGCCTCGCGTTGCCGTAGCGCGCGCACCGCCTGTCGTTGGTCTGAGGTCTGGTCGGGGGCGAGTTCATCGGCAAGTTCGAGGTAAGCCTCCCCAGCGAGTCGGGCGTGATCTCCGACCCGGCCCCATCGCCCCTCGAAGCAGAGGTCGTGGAAGCGGGCCTTGACCAGCGGGGCGGAGGCTATTGCTGAGCCCCTGTCCCAGAGGGCGGCCACCTCATCGGGGACTGCCGAAAGTTCGGGCGGGTACTGGGACCCGTCTTCACAGCCGAAGACCTTCGTGAAGTACGTCTCACCGGGCTTCGAATCACAGGCTTGGCCGTATTGGAAGGCCATGAGAAGGGCTCCCATGGATCCCTGGCGGTCCTCGTCGGCCAGGTCGATCCGGGCGACCAGGCCGTAAGTGTCCTTGACGCCGACGGCGGCGGCGTCCAGACGATCGACCAGCTCCTTCAGCTCCTCGTCAGAGGGCGCCGACGGATCAGAAGACTGGGTTGGCTCAGGCGGCACTGCGGCCAAGCGCCACCACTCCCGCGGCGAAGAGGCTGGCGCCGATGACCGAGAGCGCCACCTTTCCGGCTACCTCCTGGCCAGCCTGCTGCTGGAGGCGGGCTGCCCGCTTCAGGCCGTCGACTGCAAGGTCGTACTCAGGCCTGTAGATGGGCGGGATGACCATGCCCACCGCGGTCTCGATGACCTCGCCGTCGGTGGTGCCGAGCCAGGTCCCGAGCTGGAGTGACCGGAACTCAGCATCGGCTACCAGGTCCTTGGCGAGCTGGTCGACACTCGGCAGCGGTTGCTGCCAGGCCGTCCTCCCCCACGGGTGCCCGTAGACGTTCGGAATGAACGTGATGCGCCGACGGAGGAAGTCGGCGATCTGGTCGCACTTTGCCAGTTGCGCTTGGTTCATTTCAGGTCGCTCCCTTTCGGAACAGCTCTTCCAGGGCGACACCCAAAGTGGCGCCCAAGGCAATCGCGAGCAGGACCTTCGGCTCACTCAAGCCCTTCTCGATGTTGACGACGGTCTGTCGGCTGACCCCCAGTTCGCGAGCAAGAGCTTCCTGGGACAAACCGGCCCTCTGCCGGTACTCCCGGACGTTCGACTGATAGGGAGGCACCCCCTGAGTATGCCTTCGACGAGGTACTGGTGTCCAGAACACTTTACAAAGCTAACTTGACACTTCTGCGGTGACTCCGACAGTCGAGGGCTGCTGCGAATCGAGACTTCGGTCCGCACGTACTGCATGCATCTGCGTGGTCCCCGGTGGTTGCAGATGTCGCGGATCGTTGCCGACTGCTAAGGCGGTCAGGCATGGCCGTGGTCCATCCGGTAAACGAGATCGTCGAGTCTCCGTCGGGCCCTTACCCACCTCGGCACTGACGCAGCCCGTGCCCGTGCCGACTCGGCTGCCGCGTGAGCTCCGGTGAGGTCCTGACGTTGGTCGCCCTCGGGCTCTGCGACCTCGTACATGCAGCCGGCTCTGCTGGTGTGGTTGAGGTGGTCGAGGCTGTGGGTGCTGAGCACGTACTGGAGCGGACCGGGATCGCCGATTCCACCTGGGGCGACGCTGAAACTCACGTACTGCGCGAGCAGCGCCGCGGTGACGCTGATCGACAGGGGTGCGACGTTCTGGCCCGAGGGGTTCTGGTTGGGGATCCCGGCGATGTAGGCGGGGTCATCGAGGAGGCCTTGTGCGTCGAGGGCCACTTGCCCCATGTCGAGTTGTCGGGTGCAAACCATGCACGGTCGGCCGGGACGAACAACATGTGACCGCCAGGTCGCGTTGCGCATGGTGCCGTCGGGGTGGGTGTCGATGGCGATACCACCGTCGATGACGGGGACGAGGTCGGTGTAGGCCAGGCTGTTGAGGACGGCGCGGGGCCAGGGGCGGTCGACGCAGCAGAAGATGAGGTCGTGATCGAGGGCTTCGAGAAGGCCGTCGGGCTCGCAGATGCTCAAGTCCGAGACGCGGATCTGGGTCCGGTCGGCGGTGGCATTGCGGTGTGCCTCGCGGCGGGCCACGTGGACCTTGGTTCGGCGCAGGCTGACGTCGCGGCGGGTGGCGCCGACCAGCCGGTCGAGGTTGCGATGTTCGACGAGGTCGAAGTCCATGATAGTGATGTTGACCAGCCCGGACGCGGCGAGGCGGAGGGCGACCTCGAGTCCGACCGAGCCTGCGCCGATCACCAAGATGCGGCGTCGTGCCAGGTCGGCTTGGACGGCCGCTCCCCAGGCGCTGACCGTGCGTGTCTGTCGGTGGTTCGCCGGAGGCGCAGGGGTAATGCGGTCGTTCCAGGTGACGATGAGCCGGTCGCCGATGACGCGTACGTTGGCGCACTCCGTGGGCGCCACGTTCCGGCCCACGCCGTGGTCCCAGTGACGGGCGGACCATGACCTGTCGCCTCCGCCCAGGGTCATGCCGACCAGCGGAAGTCCGGTCATCTCTCGCACGAGGTTGGCGTAGGAGGCTTCGGTGTCGCGGTCGGGTCCGCTCATCGCCTGCCACCCTCGCCCGCCGGGATGGCTGTGGAGCAGTACGAGTCCGCTCTTCTCGGCGCTCGCCATCTCGGCGCCCCGCATGATGTACTCGCCGGTGACGGTGACGTTGCCGTGCACCACACGCTCGCCTTCTTGGGGCGGGAGCGGCCGGTGGACGAGCGCGGTGGTGCGACGCTTCCCGGTGGAGGGTCGGTACAACGCCAGGCACAGGTCTTCCTGGCCGTCATCGCGGACCAAGAGGTCGCAGAGAGCGTCCTGGGTCTCTCCGGTCATGGCGACCGACGTGGCCTGGGTCACGATCGGGCCTCCCCCAGCACTCCGCGGACGTGACCAGCCCACGCCACCCCGGGATCGTCGACGCCCCAGCCGGCGATCTGACGGCTGTGCATCGTCCAGCCGGGTCGAGTGGAGGGCCGGCTGTTCGTTCGGGCAAGGGTCACGTCGCCGGGGAGATGGATCCAGTGGGGCGGCACCTGCGGCCACCGGCCGAGTTCGTCGACGCCGACGGCGGTGTCGACGACGGTCCCGGCACGCGCTCCGTCGATCGGCTCCAGGTCGTAGATGACCAAGCCGGCCTCCACTCGCGGGTGGAGGCCGAGCCTGGTCATGTGCTCGACGAACGCCTCGTGGCCGACCATCAGGCCACGTCGGCGGCGCAGCGGATCGACACGAACCGGGCGTTCGGCCGGATGGTGACGATCTCGTCGTCGGTGAACCGCTTGGTCTTGCCGCCGGGCTCGAGTTCGCCCAGGTCGTAGCGGGCGGGGTCGAGGCCAACCAGCCTTAACAGTGCCAACGCAGACTGCCGCCGGTCCTTGGTGGTGAACAGCTGCCCGTCGATGGTGAAGTGGATCTCGTGATTCATCGGGGTGACATTGGTCTGGTCGCTCATGGCTCTCCTTCAAGGTGTGAAGCTGTCGTCAATGAGAACCGTCGCGAGCCCTGACGAGAAATAAAGTTCCCAGAGCACTTTCTCTGAGGGCTCGGGTCGCGACAGGTGATCCAGGATGAGCAACCCGCCCACGCCGAGGCCCGCCGCAAGGCATCCTTTGGAGACGGACTCGGCGCGCCTAGAGAGCATCGTCGACGTCATGTGGGCGCAGATCCACAAGGTGCTGCATCGTCCGCCGCCGAGGAGGCGGCGATCAGGCGGCTCCGACGTCGCCGGACGCATCGGCGAGGCCTCCACTGACCGAGTGAGCGGGAACGGCGTGAGTGCAGACGACGTCCTCGCTGAGGCTCTTGCCGATCTGCTCCAGAAGTCGGAGGCGGATGTGGACACCTCCTGGGAGGCGCTGGCTGTAGGTATCGCGCGCAACAAGGCGAAGGGAGCCCTCCGCGAGTCCGAAGCATGGCTGCACGAGACGGAGAACCGTCCCCGGCTCACTGTCGTATCAGCCGACTCGCCAGGCCGGCCCGATCCCGGCGGCGGTGCCGCCGAACCGCTTCTCCAGGTCCTTGAGGATCCGGTCGACCTCGACGATGAGTTCACGAAGACGAGCCAGCAGCTGGAGCTGATTCGACTGGCCCAAGACATCCTCGATGAGCGCGACCGGACGATTTTTCTCGGCCTGCACTACGAGACCCGCACTCGCCAGTCCTTGGCCACCCAATTCGATCTCACCACTCCTGGAGTGAGGCACGTCTATCGCATCGTCGCCAAGCGGCTGTACGAGCACCCTCGATTCCAAAGGTATGCAGAAGGAGGCGCACCATGACAGAACTACAGGACCCGGTCGATGAACTCCTCGACGCATACTTCGACTATCTCGAAGGCGTCGGCGAGGAACCATCCCTCGATCACTTGACCAGCGAGCAGCGGGCGGAAGCCGAACAGCTCATCTCGTCGCTCAAAGCCGCCCAGGGGATGGACCCCGAAGCCTCACGTCCGTCACTCGCCGCCTTGATGGCGCAGGCTAGCGCCAGACGGGACGCGATCTCGGTGGAATCGTTGGGTGCGAATATCGAGACCGCGTTGCGACGGAGCGCTGATCCGCGGGCACGCGTCGCGGGCGACGTTGCTGCGCAGGCCGCCGGGCTCGCCTCGGCACTGGTCATTTACGCACGGGGGCTACGCATCAGGGTTCTCGTCGTCGACGAAGGTGCCGACATCGACACCGCCTACGCGGCCAGCGTCCCCTCCATCGCCGCGGTGTTCGGCGCCTTCCCTGACAGCAACGCCGTGCTCGTAACGAACCTCGATCCGATTCCACTCGGGGCGATTGTCGACCGAGATGACGTCGTCACGGCCATCGAAACGCCGTCCGGTCGCGCCCGACCCCCGCGTATCAGCCGGCCCGTGCTGCACTCACCAGACGCCTGCGCGCACTACGTAACCGAAACGATGCCAGCCTTCGAGCCGTTCGAGCATCTGGCGTCTCAGCGCGCAGCTATGTCGTCGGCCGACGTCGTCGACGTCGACCACATAGCCGCCGGCGCGGTTGAGGAGATCGCTGCCTCGGGGGCCCGAGCACGTCTCGCAGCCAAGAAGGATTCGTGGGCATCGCTGGGGCGCCCGGAGGCGACCCTACTCGCTACTGCTTTGCGCCGCGCTCTGGCTGGCGAGTTCGATGAAACCTCGTTTCGACAGCAAGTCGAAGAGCTAGTCGACGTGGCATGATCGGTCACCTCAGCCTCCGCCATTGGCGCTCGTACGACACCTTGGATCTCGACCTTGGCTCCGGGACCACTTTCGTCGTCGCTCCTAACGGCGTAGGGAAGACTTCACTCGTCCTCGGATTGGCCTGGGCGCTGTACGGCGAGCACGCCAAAATCGACCCGCGATCATGCATTAGGGCGGGTGCCGACGCCGCCGAGGTCGAGATCACGCTCACGCTGCCCGACGAGCGCGAACTGAAGGTCGCTCGCAAGGTCGGCCGGAGGGGGCGGCCGACGGTGAAGGGCTGGCTTGACGACGTCGAGATCGAATCCTCGGCTGTTGACCAAGCGCTTGAAGAAGCATTTGAGGTGAAGCTGGACGTCGCCGCCAACCTTTCAATGATGCTTGGCGGCGGTCAGCTGGCGTCGGAACAACCGCTCGACCTGAAGTCCCACCTTTACACCGCGTTCGGAGTTAGCCCGCTTCTACGCGCAGCTGAGTCAGCCGAGGCTCTTGCGAAGGGAGCGGAAAAGCAGCGGGCAGCGGTCCGTGCTAGCGATCAGAGGAGACTTGCTGATCGCAGCGATATCGAGTCGCGAGTCGGCAGACTGCAAAGCGAACTGCTTGAGCTCGAAGGACAGCGCGAGCGCCTTCAAGGAGCAGTGCGGGAGGCTGACCGGGATCGCACGAGTGCAAGGCAAATCGAGGTCTACCAGGAAGAACTCCGCCGCTACGAGAGCACCATAACGGCGATCATGTCTCGTGCCGCAGAGTATGTAGGTGCTGAGCTGGGGGTAGAAACCGTCTCGGTCAGGCTGCAAGCCGAGCGCGAGCAGGCCGAACGCGAAGCTGACCTCGCCGCCGAAGCGTACGCATCTGATCGCGGTTCGATCGCCGCGGCCACCGAGGCGATTGAGGCGCTAACTGGCGTGGATGCGTACTGCCCTACCTGCCTTCGACCGATCGGCGCATCGGAAGTGTCGGCTGCTACGGCCGAGCATGAGCACCGTTTGCACGTAGCGACGGAGGCCAGCGGCCTTCACGCTCGCGAACAGTCGGAACGTCGAACCCGGGGGCGGGCACTCGCCGAGTTGCTCACTCAGCTCGACTCTCTCCGGAGGCCCGCTTCACCGGACACAACGATCGACATCGCTACCGCGGAGGTCCAACACGCAGCCGCCCTTCAGGCACTGGAGGCTCACAGCGAGAAGATCGGCGGGGTGCAGTCCCAGCTTCGCCAGCTGACGGGTCAGCTGGCAGAAGACGACCGGATCGCGGAGAGCGACCGAGCCCTGTACCGGGCCTACCGGCGGGAGGCCATTACGAGTGCTGCAGCGGCGACCTTCCGGCGGGCAGCGACCGAGCTGACCGAAAGCCTGATCGAGCCGGTTGCCACGGAGATCACGTGGCGGTGGAAGCGCCTGTTCCCTAGCGGTGGGCTCACGCTTCGCTCCGATGGGACCATCGTTCGGGAAGAGCAGGGCGAGGAACTCGGATGGAGCACGCTCAGCGACGGGGAACGAATCTGGGCGCGGATCATCACGCACCTTCTCGTCATCGCCGCATCCACTCGCCTCCCCTTCGTCTGGTTCGACGAGCCGCTCGAACACCTCGACCCGCAGCTACGTCATGCCGTAGCTGCCACGCTGGCCACGGCCACTGGCGCCGAGGGCGGATGTCCCGGGCAGCTCGTCGTTACGACGTATGAGCATGCGATCGCCCGTCAGTTGGCTGACGACACCCCAAACGCCACGCTTATCAATGTGCGGTCGGGACGACACGAAGCGCCGCGGGACCATCCGGCCACTTCCGACACGGCGGCTTCTGCGCCCAGGCCTACACAGCCGGCCCACAGAGCGTCGTAGGGCCTTGGTTGCCCCTCCATGACGTCACGTCGTCTCTGCACCGGTAGTGATCGTGTTCTCTTCCGAGGATGGCAGCACGATTTCCTCGGACCAGTCGGCCCATGCGTAGGACCACTCCTTTCGCACCTTGATCCGATCGGCCCAGGGAAACGCGCTCGCCACGGCGCCCTGCACCGCTCCGGTGATCCGATCGGCCGCCTGCTCCACCCGTCTGAACTGGACGTTTCTGCGAAGGCCCTTCGGAATGTGAATCTCGAAGGTGAGACGCAGGACGCGTGGGCTCTCGATGCCGGGCGACGTGTCTGATGTGTCCGTCAAGGTCCCTCCGCTTTCGTGACATGGCGACTTCTCGGCGACAATTCTATCTCTCGCCGAGAGACGCGTTCCTGCTGAGACGGATCACCAGCATCGACGACGCTCGGCCCACACCCGGCAGCGGTGGTCAGGCGCCGGCCACCGCGGAGAAGCTCCTGGTCACGGGCTTGCAACGCCTCAACTCCATGCTGTCCCAGACCGATCTCGGTAGAGCGTCACAGGCGTGCAGCAGACTTGAGGCGGTGAGAGCTCATTCGGCCGCCCGCCAGTCGGCTGCCTTCCCTGGACGAGACGTCGTGTAGGCCGTGGGCACCATCGGCAGCGGAGCGAGCCTGAGTGTGCTTGACCAGCGCCTCGAAGCCCACTTTGCCGCGCTCCGAAGCGAGCGCGACGAGGAGGCCGGCAGCGAGCTTCCGGTCTTCGCCCTTGAGCATGGCCTCTCCGAGCTAGAGCTCAGCCTGCTTTCCACCGCCGTGCAAGAAGCCGTCAAGCGCCACCACCTGCCGATCAGCGTCTCGCTCCCTTTCGTCGTCTACGCGGCCGAGGTGGGCTACGACTACTCCGGCGACGAGTACTGGCAGACCTTTAGTCAGCGAACGCCGGGCTGGTCGGAGATCGAGGATCGCGATTTCATTCGCCAGGGCTTCCAGCGCTTCGCCAGTCGCTTCAGGGGTGCCATCCCTGTCGGTCCGTGGGCGCAGCAGTTTTCGATCATCTGCTGGCCCATAACTCACGCGGTCCTGCCCACCGACCTCCAACAGCAGCTTGTCCGGCTGATCTTCGAGTATCGAACCGGCCTGACCGGGGACTTGTTGGCCGATCCCTCAGCCCTGGGCCGGCGCCTCGCCGCTCGGACGAGTCACTATTCGTCGCGATTTCGCTACTTCGCTCAGAACACCACGCTCCTGGGACAGGTCGCATCTGCGCTTCTCTCACCGGAGAACGAGCCCTCTCCCTACCTGCTGGACTCGACCCTCCAGCGCATCGTGAGTTCGCTCTCGGCACACCATCAGGCTCGCGAGTGGCTACGAGACGCGAAGACCACGGCGAACCGGGTCCGCACGAGCGGCTTCCGCCGAACGTCGCCGGCCAATGCTTCCGCCAGCGTTGGGCAGTCCATCGAGCAACTGCCGCGGCCGGCGGATCCCGGGGTGCTGGTACAGCTTTCGGAGCAGGGATGGGCCGCGTATCTTCAGTTGCCCGATCTGTCGGCGCTCGCGGAGCAGCTACCCGATCTTCATGAGCAACTCCGTCACACCCGTGTCCGGCTAGCGGGCCGAGCAAGCCCGCTCGCGCGGGGTCGCCTTCTGGTCGGCGACCAGCGGGTTCCGCTCGACGAGTGGCCTGACCATCGGACTCCGCTGTTGCAGTTGGACGGGGACTCGATGGGGCCGGCGAATCGGCTGCTCGCCGATCAGTGTGTACTGAGCCCCGGACCAGCATGGCTCTTCAAGGTGCGCGAGCCGGGTCTGGCGACCGAGGTCCGCGGCAAGGTGGTCCGACCGGGCTTCGCTTACGTCCTCCTTGTGCGGGCGAACCTCCCGACCGAGGGCAGGCCGTCGTGGGTCACTCCCGCACCGTGCGGCACGGCGGGGGTCAGCGCGTTCGTCGTACAGGCTCCGGCGACCCTCGACGACCAGGAGGGCGCGGCACTTGCCTCTCTCGGTATTGGGGTGTTGGCCGACGTCTCCGTGCGACCGGTGGGCGTTATCCCCGCCGAGTGGGACGGAGAGGGCGGCGTCACTTCGCTCATGGGTGACGACGTTGTCATCGCGATCGCATCGGGCCGCTCCGTAATGAGGTGCATCGTTCGACTCGACAGTGAACCGCACCTCCTCGACTGGCCGTCTGGTCAGCCTGAGCTCCTCCTCGGGTTGACCGACCTCGGCGCGGGTGTCCATACGGTTGATGTCGCGCTGCTCTCCGACGAAGCAGACGGTGCGGTGGCTGAAGGATCGCTGTCGATCGCCGTGCGAGCCGCACCATCCCCGTCGTCGGGTGGGACCCCACGGGCGGGCCTCATGCTGCTCGCCGACCCACCTGCGCCGGCCATGGGAGATGTCTGGGAGGGCCGCGCCCCGATCGAGTTGCTCGGACCAGTTGGCGCTGAAGTCACGCTGACCGCGACCTTGGAGGGGATCCGAGGCACCGTCCTTGCCAAGGACCAGGTCAGACTTCAAACGCCTGTGGACCCCGTGGCGTGGTCAGCAGCGCCGGCACGCCAGCTACGCGCGTCGAAGGTCCTTCAAGACCACTACGACGAGGCGGACGTCCTCACCCTTACGGCCAGCAGCTCACAGCTCGGATCCGTAGAACTGCGATGCGAGCGGGAGTTCTCACCATTGCGTTGGGTGGTCCGCCACGACCGGACCGGCCCGTACGCGCGCCTCGTGGACAACACCGAGGGGAACTCGGCCGAGGTGACCCGCTTCGCATTTGCCTCGCCCGCGACCCCTGAACCGGTCGATCCCGGTGGCACTGCGTTGACGATGCTTCGCTGGCCGGCCGGTGGCCTGCTGCGCGCCAGGGCCAACGACTGTCAATCGCTGGTCATCATGCCGCCCCACGTCCACGGCGATCTGGACGAGCTTCGAGAAGCCCTCGCTACACCAGAGGTGCCCATAGGACCGCGGACCGCTGCGGAAATGCTGTCGCTGATGGACCTGTGCACGCAGTGGGCGACGGCCTCCCTGCCCGGCGATCCGTTCGCGGAGTACGAGCGACGATCGGTGCTGCGGGCGCTGACTGCTGCCCTGGTCTCGGTAGCTGCCGGGTCTCGCTGGTCGCACCTTGAGCAGCGTGGCAGGCGCAGCGATAGCTACGTGTTTCAAGACCTGCGAGATGGGGTCGGCATGGAGGACTACCAACGCGGCATTGCCGACGCCATCAGCCGGCGGCTTGCAGGCTGGCACGCTCTCGACCCGGAGAAGCGCGCGCACGAGTTCGGCTCGGTACTGGCGACGTTCTCTTATCGCACCCATGTACGCGATGGCGCCGCCCGGGTCGCCGAGTTCCTGTTACGGGCAGCCAGCGACCCGTCCTCCCTGGAAAGCTGGCCCGCTGACGACAAGGCCTCCTTGGTCGAGCAAGTCCTCGTGTCTCCCATGCTCATCCGTGCTGCCAGGTTCGTCGTGCTTGGCATCCATCTCGACTCCGATGACGACTCCGGCTCGACCTACCGGGGGTGGTCATGGGTGTAGCTGTGCTGTCAGCCGAAGAGGTGGCCGAGAGGGCCCTCGGGTCGTTGGGCCTCGATGACGTCGGAGTCGATCTGTTTTCACCCGAAGCCCTCGCGGCGGCGGTCCGCCGGGCCGCCTCGTTCAGCTGTCCGGCCACGCCGTCGACGCTCATCCGCACCGTTGGAGACGCCCTTCGCGGCCTCCCGGGCTACGACGACGGGGTCCGGTCGCAGCTTGACCTCGTGGTCGATGCGCTGGTGGGGGCGGGTGATCTCCTCGAACTCCCCGCCGGAGATCCCGACGGCCCCAAGCGACAGATCTATCTGGGCTACCCGGCGTTCGTGCGTCGACACTCGGGCGCCTGCATCGTGATTGGAGTCCGACCTGACGGGGCGCCACTGGCGACCGGCGAACTGGCGCAACGGATCGACTTTGACGGTCACCTCCGAGTTGTGCGGCCAGGCCCCGACCTCGACCAGCTCATGATGGTGAATGACATCGCCGAGCGGAGCGTGTCGCAGTGGCTCCAGACGCCTCGATCAAGATCGGCCGTCCAACTACTGGCGGAGTACGCGGCGCGCCTTGACGCGGCCGGGCCCTCCGGAGACATCGACGGGGCACGAATCCTCGATCCGGCGGCCCCCGTCCACTACTACCGGGGTCGCTGGCGGGCTCCCAAGTCCGGCGACTCCGGCATGTTCGTGGCACGCCGCCCGCAGGCCTACGGAGCCGATCTGTGGTGTGTCGCCCGGCTCGACGACGGTCAGTTCATCCGGCTGGTCGACCTCCCGCTCTTCGGGTCCCTTCTTTCCGCAGCCGATGAAGCCTGGGAACTCCAAGCCGCAATCGATGCCGACCGAGGGCACGGACAGTTGGTCAAAGTACGTGCCACCGCCGACATCGGCTCCAGGGCGATCGACTTCTTCTCGCCGCTGCCGAGTTGGGCCCAGCGACGCCTCGATCTGTTCGGCACTCCGCTCCTGTCGGGGCGGGGAGCCTTGTTCACGTACAGCCTGTCCGCCGACGAGGTCTCCGAAGAACTCGACTTCCTTGCAGACCGTCTGTGGATGTCCACCGAAACTGAACCCGAGAGGACCGGACCCTAGTTTGGCCACTAGAACCATCGCCGAGACGATCACCGATATACGACTGGCTCTCCAGGAGTACATCGAGGCCACCTACCACGTCGGCAACTCCAACCTCGTGGCCCAGCGCCACGACCTGTTGGAGCAGGAAGGCGTCCTGTTCCGCGCCCCTTTCATCGAGAGCACCCCCCGCTACACCGTGGGCCGCCCCTTCGCCGACCTCGACATTCCTGACGTCGCGAAGGCGCTGCTCGGCTCGCTGGCCCACCCCGGCCACGGACAGCAGGCACTGCTGCATGATCCACCCTACGAGCACCAGGCGATCGCCCTCGAAGCCACCTTGCGAGACGGGATGAGCCTGGTTGTCACGACCGGCACCGGCTCGGGAAAGACCGAGACGTTCCTCCTCCCGATCCTCGCCAAGCTAGCGGTTGAGGCTGAAGGGACGCCCGCTGCGTTCGCATCGCCTGCCGTCAGGGCCCTGCTCCTCTATCCGATGAACGCCCTCGTCAATGACCAACTCGGTCGGCTGCGGCTTCTCTTCGGCGACCCTCGGGTCAGCGCTCGGTTCATGGCATGGGCCGGTCGACCGGCCCGTTTTGCTCGCTACACGAGTCGGACTCTCTATCCCGGCGTCCGCAAGGTGAAGAAGGACACTGTTCGGCTGAAGTCGATCGAGAACTTCTATATCGCGCTCCTCGAGGCGGCGAATGATCCGACGTCGCCGGAGCACGAGCAGTCCGCCGCACTCGTCGCGAACCTGCAAAGCCGGGGGAAGTGGCCGAGCAAGCCTGATCTTCAGGCGTGGTTCGGCAAGAGCGGCACCCATTGGAAGAACCGGTCCGGCGAGTTTGTCCGGGCCGTCCTGCGACCGGACGACGCTGAACTGTTCACCCGTCACGAAGTACTGGCCGATCCTCCGGACGTCTTGGTCACCAACTACTCGATGCTCGAATACATGTTGATGCGCCCACTGGAACGGCCGGTGTTCGACGCCACGCGAACGTGGTTGGCCGACAACCCCGAGGAGCGATTGTTGCTTGTGGTCGACGAAGCGCACTTGTACCGCGGCGCCGCTGGCGCCGAGGTCGGTTTGCTGCTTCGAAGGCTGCGGTCACGTCTGGGCATCCCGGCTGACCGGCTACAGGTGATCTGCACGAGCGCCAGCTTCAAGGACTTGGATTACGCCCGAGACTTCGCCGCTCAGCTCTCCGGGAAGACGTCGTCAGCTTTCCAGACCATCGGCGGCCGACTCGCCGAACGTGCCGGTTCTGGCGTTGGGAGCGGGGCCGACACCCGCGCCCTAGCCGCGGTGCCGCTCAACCAGTTCTACGACGCCACCGACGAAGCGGCACGTCTCGCCGCGGTGCGAGCCTTCCTCGACTACCGGGGAGTGACTCCCACCGACGGCGAATGCGGGCCGGCCCTCTACCAAGCGCTCCAGGACTTCCCGCCGATGAACCTCCTGGTCAACACCACCATGCGAGAAGCCGCGCCGCTCGAAGAACTGGGGCGAGTGCTCTTCCCCATCGACGACACCGCTCTCGCCGATCGAGCCGTGACCACCCTCATCGCCCTCGGAAGCGCCGCGCAGCGAGCACCCGGCGAACCCGGCCTTCTTCCGTGTCGCATCCACGCCTTCTTCCGGGGCCTGCCCGGACTCTGGGCCTGCCTGGACCCGAGCTGTTCGGGGGAATCCGCGACATCCGGCAGCCCGATCGGATCGCTCTACGCGCAGCCGCGGATCAGCTGCACCTGCGGGGCTCGGGTGTTCGAGCTGTTCACCTGCCGGAACTGTGGTGCCGCCTACGCCCGCGCCTACACCGACAATGTCCAGGAGCCAGGCTTTCTCTGGAACGAGCCCGGCAGCGGGTTCTTGTCCGTCACCGGGCAGGTCCTAGAGCTTTTCCCGATCGACCTTCTCCTCGAAGAGCCGACCATCAGCGCTGAGCCTGCCGACCTGGATCTCATCACCGGACGACTCAACCCGGCCACTCTCGGCGAACGGACTCGGCAGGTGTACCTCCGTCTCGACCGCACCCCAGAGCACAACGACGAGGAAGGCGACGATCACCTCGACACGGTGGGCGAGTTCAAACCGTGCGGAGTCTGCAACACGAAGGCCGCCTACGGTCGCACCTCGGTCCAAGACCATCAGACGAAGGGTGACCAGCCCTTCCAGGCGCTCGTCACCCGACAGATCGAGGTCCAACCTCCCGGACAGCACCCGGCCACCGACTTCGCGCCACTGCGCGGGCGCAAAGTGCTCGCCTTCTCCGACTCCCGCCAGACCGCGGCGCGCCTGGCCCCGAACCTGCAGGACTACTCGATGCGAGACGTCCTGCGCCCCGTGATCCTCCGTGGCTGGCGAGCCTTAGACGAGATCCCCAACCTCTCGGCGGCCCTCAGCCTGGACGACCTGTACCTCGCAGTGATGGTCGGTTCGCGCCTTCTGGGCGTTCGCCTTCGACCAGAGCTCAAAGGCACCGAGTCGCTCCACGTGATGTACCAGGTGGCCGAGGCCGTCGATCACGGGGCTTTGTCCGATCCGACCCAGCTCATCAGCCTGTACCAACTCGGGAGCGAACCGCCCCCACGAGCACTGCTGCGCGGAATGGTCGCCACCATCACCGACCGCTACTACGGCCTCCAGTCGCTCGCCCTCGCCTCTCTACGGGAACGCAGAAATCTCGAGGGCGATGTCCTCGCCCTCCCGGACCTGCCTGGGACGGCCATCACCTATGACGAGAAGCGGGCGTTGGCCCGCCTGTGGCTCAGCCAGTGGGCCAACTACAACGCCGGCATCTGGTTCCGAAACATGGACGACAGCTGGGTGCAGACCCGCGGTGGTGTCCGGCCCCACTCGGGAAACTTCAGCGCCGTTACCGCCAGAATCGGAGACCGAGCGGCGAAGAAGGTCTTCGAGAAAGAGTGGGTGCCCCGGCTACTCAATCTCTTCTGCGAGCAGCGGGCGCCGAAGAAGTATCGGATGCTCGCCAAGCACGTCGCGCTCGACCTCGACACCGATTGGGGCTACTGCCAGACCTGTCGCACCACCCAACGACTGTTCCCGGGATCGTCGACCTGCGTGAACTGCCACCGCGACCGGGTGGTACCCATCGACCCCGATACCGACACCGTCTTCTCCGCCCGAAAGGGCTACTACCGAGGCAGTTCGATCCGAGCGCTGCGCGAGCCGCCGGAGCGGCCCATGGCCATCATCGCTGCCGAACACACTGCGCAGCTCAACGCCGCCCAGTCCGATGAAGTGTTCTCAAAGGCAGAGGAACACGAACTGCTTTTCCAAGACGTCGACCTGGCGCTACCCACGCCAGGTAGCGAGCACCGAGCGGCCATCGACGTGCTGTCGTGCACGACCACCATGGAGGTCGGCATCGACATCGGAACGCTGTCCGGTGTAGCTCTCCGCAACATGCCACCGTCCCGGGCCAGCTACCAGCAGCGTTCGGGCCGGGCAGGCCGCCGCGGCAACGCCGTAGCGACGGTGGTCGCTTTCGGCAGCGCCGACAGCCACGACGAGCACTACTTCTCCGAACCCGACGCCATGATCCGCGGCCAGGTCGACGACCCCGTGCTGACCTTGGACAACGAAGAGATCGCTCGACGCCACGTCACCGCCTACCTCTTCCAGCGCTACCACCAAGACCGCCTCCCCGACATCGACCCCGAAGATCAACCACAGCTATTCGAGGTCCTCGGCACCGTCGACGACTTCCTCGGCACCACCTCCCCGCTCAACCGACGCGACTTCGAGGCATGGCTGTACGAGCACCTGAACAACCTCACCGCAGACCTCCGCGACTGGCTCCCCACCGAACTCGCCCCAGTCGAACGTGAGACACTCCTCGACCACCTCATCGAAGGCACCCTCTCGGCCGTCGACAGCGCCATCGGCCCAGTCCCCGACGATCCGGTGCCGGCCGCTGCCGACACCGGCGATGACGACGACACCACGGTGGTCGAGGCGCAAGCAGAGACCGACGAAGAACGCCCAGGAGCCCGCCGGGTCGTCGAGAAACTCCTGGACCGGCTGCTCTACCGAGGCGTGCTCCCCCGCTACGCGTTCCCCACCGACGTGGTGTCTTTCCACGTGTTCGATCGGGATCGTTCGACGCGGTTCCGGCCCGAATTCCAGTACGCCCCCAGCCAAGGGCTCCCGACCGCCCTCACCCAGTACGCGCCAGGCAAAGAGGTGTGGATCGACGGGAAACTCTGGCGATCCGGCGCCCTCTACTCGCCCATGTCGAGCGACCGGTTTCAGGCATGGCAACAACGTCGCCTGTACTTCGAGTGCTCGGTCTGCCACTACGCGGCCACCAGGGAGTTCGATGCCGCTGAGCGCGGGCAAGTGGAGAACTGCCCGGCGTGCGGGTCCGAGTCGACCTTCGGGTCGGCAAAGAACTGGATCCGACCCCCTGGGTTCGCCCATCCGCACACCTGGGACGAAGGCACTTCGCTCGACGATCAACCCGCTCGCAGCTATGCCACCCGGGCGAAGCTGGTAGCTGGCGGTCCCGCTACCGAGGACGGCTGGAGGCCAGTGACCGAGCGGATCCGACAGCACTACAAACGTAGGCATCTCCTCGTCACCAACACCGGCCCACGCCAGGAGGGCTACACCTACTGCACCAGGTGCGGTCTGATCGAGCCGACCGCGATCCCCAGCCGAACCGTCGGCGGCTCGCACCCAAAGCCATATCCCGACGATCGAGACCCGCTCTGCCCGGGGTCAGCGGCCACCCGAGGCCTCGTGCTCGGCACGGACTTCATCTCCGACGTGTTACTCGTTTCCCTGCGCGTCGAGGCGCCGCTGACCCTTCGCCCCGGCTACCTCGCCACCGACGTCGCGCTTCGTACCCTCTCGGAGGCACTCACCATCGCCGCCACGAATCGTCTTGAGATCGAACCGGGTGAGCTGCAAGCCGAGTACCGGCCGGCGCTCAGCCCGGGCGGTCATGAAGGCCTCGAAGCCGAGATCTACCTCTACGACACTCTGGCCGGCGGGGCCGGCTTCGCCCGCCGAGTCGGCGAACTCGACACGGCCGTCTTCGAAGACGCCATCCATCTGCTCGAAGACTGCCCAGCCATGTGCGACAGCTCCTGCTACCGGTGCCTGCGGAGCTTCAAGAACCGCTTCGAGCATGCACTACTCGACCGCCACCTCGGCGCCAGCCTGCTCCGCTACCTCGTCCGGGGCGAAGCACCAACTCTCGACAAAGCTCGCTTGGAGCAGGCTGCTGATCGACTGTTCGAGGACCTCTCACGCCAGGGCGACTCGGCCGTCGCCTGGCATCGCAACGCCGGCGTGGACATCCCCGGCATCGGTCGAGTCGAAGCCCCTATTCTGGCCCGCTCAGGCGGGCGCGCTTACATCATCGGCGTGCACGGCCCACTCACTCCAGATACTGCATCCGACGAGGCACTGCGAGACGCCAAGGAATACGGCAGCGTCGTGCCGGTGATCCTGGTCGACGACATCATGATCTCCCGCAACCTACCCCGCGCCAGCCAGCAAGTCATGGAACACCTCGGATGACGGACACTTCCGACGGATTCACCACCGGCGTGCGAGGATCCGATGGGTATTGGCCCTCCCGGCCGGTTACCTGGAGCTACTCCAGTCTGCGCGAGGTCAGCGAGTGCCCACGGCGTTGGATGCTCAGCCGGGCAAACTATCCAGACCTCTGGTCTGGCTGGGGCTATCCCTCCCGCCCGCCCGTGGCCGCCCTGTTCGGCGACATCGTCCATGCGGTACTCGAACTCCTCGTCCACCGCATCCGCGACGCGGGGTGCACGTCATTGGCCGACCCCGGCGTGGTCCTGGTGTTGAAGGAACTCGGTGGGTACACCCAACTCGTCGAAGACGGCATGGAACGGCGACTCGATGAGTTGACCGACAATCCCCGCATGGCCGGGCGCCTCGTTCCTCTCCGCATGGCACTGCGCGCCAGAATCCCCGAGATGCGCCAACGGGTTCAGGCGCTGGTCGCCCGGAGCGAGCTTCTTTTCGGCCCCACCGCCGCCAACGGCACCAGCGCGCCCTCTTCGACTTGGTTGGCGCCCGGCGTCTATCCCGAAGTAGAGCTGAGAGCCCCCGCCCTCCGCCTGGCGGGGCGAGTGGACCTTCTCGTCGTCGACGACGAGGGATGCGAGATCACCGACTACAAGACCGGGGCGCCGGACGACCACCACGGCGACCAGTTGCATCTCTACTCTTTGATCTGGAGCTGGGACGCCGAGCACAACCCTCGCTCGCTGCCTGCGCGGCGCCTCACGCTTTCCTACCCGGCCCACGAGGTCGACATCGCCCCGCTCGACGAGAAGTCCCTCGACGCGCTGGCACGTGCCACGACCGAAGCCATCGAAGTGGCCGAGTCCGCGCTCGAAGAGCGCCCCCCGCCGGCACACCCACAACCCGACGTTTGCGGGTTCTGTGGCGTCCGCCAACTCTGCGACGACTATTGGATGGGGCTTGCGGACGGGGCCGGTGCCGAAGGCGACTGGTTCGACTTCGAGGGCACCGTGGTCGAGCGCAACGGCAGCCGCAGCTGGGTGCTCGCTGCGACGGCCGAGCCGGTGTTGCTCCTACGGACGCCGAGCGAGACCGTCCCCTTCGGGGTCGGCGATCGCCTACGGCTTCTGGGCCTGCGTCGAGAGGATGACGATGAGATCGCTCTGCCGGTCGCCGTGCTCACCAGCGCCTCCGAGGTGTTCTCGCTAACGGGCGCCGCCTAGCTCTCTCGCGAGAGGTTCGCCTTGGGTACCGGGACGCGGGCGCCGTGACGAGACGGTCGGCCAGATCGATGCGCGGCGACGGCGTTGAGTACTTCCGTTGAGCGGACGCGAGGGCTCAGCCAACGCTGCAACCACCAGTCGGTGATCTTGGTGACGTCGTCCTTCACGTTGCGTCGAAAGAGGTAGTTCGGTTCGGTCTCGGCGCCCAGCAGGTAGGGCAAGAGGTTGGATACGAGACTGACTCCGTAGACGATTCGTTGACGGCCGTGCTGAAGCAGCGCCTCGGATGGCCACCCGAGCAGGTCGAGGCCGTCTCTGACTTTGCGTAGCTTGGGGTTCACCCCTTCACCGAAGATGCTGTTCACCCGCACTCCTGATCGACTCTGCTCGGAAAGACGAACGAGCGCCGTCACCGTCGCAGACGAAAGATGCGAGGTACCGAATGAGCGTGAGCGACCGAGTTCGCGAAACTCGATCCGACCGGCACCGCCGAGCGCTTCGGCCGGAAAGTGGAGGCGGTTGTACTGGCTCGACCCGGCTCCGTACAGCGACGTCGTGCCGACAAAGACCAGGTTGTTCCGTCGGTGAATCGGTCGGCCGGCCATCGATGAGGCGATCACGCTGGCGTAGTCGCCATAGCGTTCGTGATAGGCGTGAACCACCGTCGGGCTGACCGCCAACGCGGCGACGAGCTTTCCTCCCAATAGTGCGTTGTACGGAGCGATGGCACCGCAGACCGTGAGATCTGCCATCTCGGTGCCGACGCTCTCGGCCTTTGCCCGTCGCACCAGGTCACTCACGGCGCGGCGTCCGCCAGGATCGGCCAACGCTGTCGCCAGACCGTTACGGGTCAGCGGAGATAGGAACGGCAATAGGGCCGCTCGGCATCGAAGTAGGTCCGCGAGGGCCAGGCATCGCTTGCTCCGGAACAGGTCGGATTCGGCACGCTGGCGCCACGCCTCCGCGTCGGTCGGCTCGATGCCGCGCTTGAACTCTCGTCGCTGCACGAACCGGCGGTGGTCATCGCGTCGGGCTATCGACTCCTTGCGGAGGCGCTCGATGGCCTCGTCCGCCGGATGAGCCCATAGTGACGGCCAGTACAGCCCGTCCTCGATGAGGTCATCGAGGTAAAGGTCGTCGAGCGCGCTGTCCAGTCGCTGGTCCACCCATCGGGCCATCCGGGTCGTCGGATGCTCGGCCAGTGCCTCGGTGAACTGGTTCGACTGCCAGCCGATCCAGTCGTCTCGCTCCTTGATCTGGACGATCGAGCTACCGAGGGCAGCGATGCCGATCACCGGGTGACACGGTGCGGCCCGGTCACGGATCAGCAGCAGCATCGTCCGGCCGGGCGTACTGGTGTACTGGTTGGACCACGTGTGCCTGAAGTACCGCCAGATGTCGCCGAGCCGCAGCCCAGTATGGGCACATCGCTCGGTTGGGTCCACGACCTGCACATACGGATCGATGACCGCCCGAAGGCTCTTTGCAGCGTTGTCTCCGGGTTCAAGGCGCTCTAGAGCGGCTCGTAGCTCCTCGCCGTCCCGCATGAGGGAGAAGACGGACACGAACCGGCCCCGGAACTCTCGGGGCTGCTCCATCTCGGCTACGAACCGGCGCACCGACGGGACCGACAACTGCTCGTCGCGCTTGAGTAGTTCTTGCTTGCGCACCCGAGCCTTTTCCCGCTCCGGATCGTTCGCCTCTTTGGGTGGCCTCACGGCCACTCTTTGTGCTGGATCAACGCGGATGCTCCAGCCCTGGTCGACGAGGTCAGCGAGGACGCAGGTCGCTGCTGCCAGGGCGGGATGTGCGCGTCGGTCCTGGTTGTCCCTCACACTGGCGTGGCCCCTGGCTGACGCCAGCTGTTTGGCCGTGGCCGTGAACGTGCGCGCTTCGGCGCGGCTCAGTGCGGGCGGGGTTGGCAGGGATATCCAGGGGGCGGTAGCGGTCACATCAGGCGCTCATAAAGGTCGACAGCACGTCCGCCCAAGTCTGGCGGAAGGCTCGCGCTCGAGGCCCGTCCGCTCGTCGCCAGGTGCTCACCTCGGCCCGTGCAGCAGCCAAGATCGCCAGGGCGACCTGTTTGGCGATGTCCTGGTCCCGCGAGGATTCGCTCGCCGCGAGCGGCCCGTAGAGGTCTCGGTAGAGAGGATGGCGAGAGTTCAGGAGGAGGAGGAGCCGCCCACCCCGTGCCACGACCTCGAAGGCGGCAGTGGAGGGTAGCTCCGAGGCGACGATCTGATACGGAGATGCCGGGCTCAACCGGTCGGCCGAGGTCACGACATCTTTCAGGGCATCGGGAATCATGTCCCTGCGCCTCGGAAGGGGCGGCAGCGACTGGTCGGCCCGGCACGCCTGCCGCTCGGCAGCGCCCAACGGCACAGTGGACCGCACCAGGTCGAATCGCTGCCGTACCCGGCCGTTGAGGGCCCGGGCGATCGGCTCGAGATCCGGTACTAGAATCTTCAGCAGGTCCTCGGAGGCGACGATCGCCTGCTTTGAATGGGTAATTCCGAAGTACTCGTCAAGCGTTGGGTCGAAGTCAACCTCGCATCGCCACCAGTCGTCATAGTTCTCCCGACGCTTGCCCCCCATGAAGAACCACCCACGGTCGATCTCGCGATCTGCCCGAAGCACCGATACCGATGGCGCGTTGGTAATGCCACGATCCCGTTTCTCGTCGACTGACAGTCCATGCCAACGTTCGACGGGTAGCTCGGCGAAGCGAACTCGAACGTCGCCCTCACCTTTTTCACTCGCTAGGTGGTAGACGAGTCCATCGCCAAACGGCCGGGCGCCATGCACCTCCGACTCGGGAGCCAGGAACAGCGGATCGATGACCGACACGGCGCGACCGTTGATGGCCAGTTGCTTCCCGGCAATCAAGAATCGGCGGTAGATCCGTCCGAACTCTTCGTGCAGCCGCCGCACGAGCCATGACGGCCGCTTGTACTCGATTCGGTCACAACGCAACAGACGAACCACGGTGCCCGTGGGCGTCGCGGGCACGAAAGGTAGATCTTGCGCCACCTCTAGCGGGGCGAGGGTTCGGTGCTTGAGGGTCGCGATCTCGTCTAGGTCGAGGCGGCTCCACAAGACCTGGCCGCCACGCCAGGAGTACACCTCGACCCTCCGGGCGCGGCTGAGGGCACCGTTCGGTAATCCCATTCCGTACCGACCGAGCGACTGCCGGTCGTCGAAGCGGGTTGATCCCCCGAACGTAAGGGCTCGGCCGAGTGCTGTCGCGTCCATCCCGTCGCCGTCGTCGGTGATGGAGATCTGCAACGGCCAGTCCTCGTCGTCGGCCCGGGTGACCGTCACTGACACTCGGCGAGCGTGTGCCTGGAAGGAGTTGTCGACGAACTCCGCTATGGACTGAGCGCTGCTTCGGTAGCCAGTGTCGCGGGTGGCCAGGAGGAAGTTGACCGGATCGATGATCGCCGGAGCGGGCATCCGTGAGGTGCTGGCCAGCGCGCCCTGGATTTTCACCACGTGGGCTCCACTGCGGCGACCACGGGCGACCGGTTCACGCCAGCCACGCTAGTCATATGATAGACACATGTCAATCATATGACTATGCTGGAGTCGATGCCTCGTCGGCGGTCGTTGTCATGAGCAGGAGGCAGCGCATCGCGGCCGACACGCCACTCCGGAGTTGCCCCGAGCGCAACGTAGGAATGGCGCTCTGCGACCCCATCAGCGATCGCCTCGATCGGCTGGTCGCTCTCGCCGAAGGATCCTTCGACCGGACGAGCCGCAAGGAGCTGCTCGCCTCACTAATTCTCGCGGCTCCCACGGATGGTTCGGCCCTCGTCGAGATGCTGAGGGCCTATCGCCAGAGCACCGCTGAGCAAGCCGGTTTGGACGAAGGATCCGCTGGGGCGCTACTGACCATGTCCGACCGGCGGCCTGGACCGCGCCCTCGCCGCTAAACGTCGACTGCTCGGACGCCACCACCGGGTTACCTGACCGGGGGCGCCACCAGGCGCCCAGTATCAATTCTCAACGATGGCGTCCGCCCAGCGTGGTGCGAGGACCGCGCCGGGGAGTCCTCGTCGGTCGGGCTCGATACCGGTCGGAGGGGCGTAACCGGTGCTGGCGCGCTGTCGCCTTCTCCCTCGTTCAGGACTCCGGGCTCGCGTTCGGCGATCCAGGACCGCAAGCTTGTGGCGGTGAGATGCACGGCCCGTCGGCCGGGAACTTGTTCGAGGACGCCCGCCCGCACCAGGTCCATCAAGGCCCTCGGGGTCTCGCCGGTGAAGCGGGCGACCTCAGCGAGGGGCACCGCGGCGACGGGCTCGGCAAGACGGCGCTTGGCCTCGTTGTGCGCGATCCAGTACGCCCGGACCGAAGTGCGGGTAACAAAACGCAGGCCGCTGCTATCGGTTTCGGGGTCGACTACCAGGTCACCTCTCTGTGCCAAGAGCCGAACGGTGCTCGCGGCCAGGTGGAGCTGTACGGCGGCGGCCGGCAGCTTCATCGACCGACGGTGAAGAGCCTGAACGCGGGCGAACTCTCTTCGCACGGCGTCGGCGGCCTCAGGAGTGACCTGTGCGTGCCGAGAATGTCATCTATCGGCTATGAGCTGGACTTTGACGGCTGGCGCCGGACGCGGCGAGCATCCAGGACCGTGACCCTCTCGTTCCTCTACCGGGCGTACTGCCGCGTACTTCAGTTGATCCGCCTCATCGGTCGCAGAGATACGGACCTCGCGATCGAGGTCGTGCTCCTGCGTCATGAGGTGGCGGTCCTCCGACGCCAGATGCACCGCCCGGCGCTCGAGCCGGCAGATCGAGCGGTGCTGGCCGGGCTGGCACAACTGCTCACCCGCCAGCGTCTCGGACACCTCTTCGTTCAACCGGCAACCCTGCTTCGTTGGCACCGCGACCTCGTCGCCAAACGCTGGACCTTTCCGCACGGCAGGCCAGGTCGACCGGCTATCCCGAAGGGGACCACGGCCGTGGTGCTCCGGTTGGCGAAGGAGAATCCCCAGTGGGGCTACCGCCGCATTCACGGCGAACTGGCCACCATGGGGATCGTCATCGCCCCCTCGAGTGTCTGGGCGATCCTGAAGCGCCACGGCATCGATCCATCGCCGCGAAGGTCGGGACCGACCTGGGCGGAGTTCCTCGCCGCCCAGGCGAAAGGGCTGATGGCGTGCGACTTCTTCCACGTCGACACCATTCTCCTCCGCAGGCTCTACGTCCTCGTTTTCATCCACCACGACAGCCGCTTCGTGCGGATCGCCGGCATCACTTCGAACCCGGTCACCAGCTGGGTCACCCAGCAAGCCCGCAACCTCTCGATGGAACTCGCCGCCCAGACGAACCCCGTCAAGTACCTCATCCGCGACCGCGACACCAAGTTCACCGCCTCCTTCGACGCCGTCATCGCCGCCGACGGCACCAGAGTCATCAAGACCCCCATTCGGGCACCCCGGGCCAACGCGATCTGCGAGCGCGTCATCGGCACCATCCGGCGCGAGTGCCTCGACCGGATGCTCATCCTCGGCCGTCGTCACCTCGAAGCAGTCCTTGCCGAGTACGTCGAGCATTACAACGCGCACCGGCCCCACCGGTCCCTCAGCCAACGACCGCCCGCTGATTCCGATGCGACCCCTCCCACCATCGGCGACGTTGACGCCGCCAGGCTACGAAGAACCGATCGTCTGGGTGGCCTAATCCACGAGTACCGGATGGTCGCCTGAGCTGGGCGGACGGGGTTCTCGGCACCCACAGGCTCGTGCCCATGAGCCTCTTTGTCGCCTGCGCCCTCATCGTGCGCAACCTGGCGGTGGCCGACGCCTTCAGCGCGCATGAAGCCGAGAACGCACGCCGGATCGCCGCCGGCTGACCGCCGCGCACCCGGCGGCGGCAACGGACCACCCTGGCCGATCTCGTCGGCGCGTCGCCATAAACGACCGCATCCGCGCACATCGCCGCCGATCTGTGGCGCCAGGCGCCTCGGCGCGCTCGATTGCCGACGTCGATCCCGCCCGCCTGTTGCCGGGCCGGGATCAGGAGCGTCACAGCCTGGTGCGAGGATCGCGCCGGCCCAAACGTGAAGTGGTGGCCTCACGAAACGTGAAGACCTCGATGGTGGCGGGGGGTTCCCGGCACCTCGAACCCAAAGACCTCGATGCCGCCGTACCCGCTGGTAGCCGGGCTTGCATAGCGCAACGCTTGGACCTGCCCGTTGATCAGTGGGGCCTGCCGCCGGTTGGTGTCCCCAGAAACCCTGATCGACTCGACCTTCGGGTTCCCGACCCGACGTCCTACGGGCTACCCGCGTGCGGGTGCCTGTTTGGCATGCTCCAATCGTCGCTTGAGTCGCTTCGCGTTGGCGGGCATTTCTTTGCGGGCTCGGGGCTGCACGGCAAGCGGGCCGATGAGCCGGACGAGCCCGTGACCGGCGAAGTCGATCTCGATGGTCACGTTCACCTCGGCGCGGATCGGTCCGTCGATACCCCGAAGGCCCAGGCGCGCGGCGGGTCGACCCGAAGCATCCTTGTCAGGTCCACTCGCGCTTGTCGCCAATAGCGGGCGAAGGGAAGGCCGGAGCAGAACTCCCGCCCGTCGGAGGCGAAGGCTACGTGACCGCCGGCGCGCAGGGCATGGCGCACCTTCGTCGAACGGCGCGACCGAGCGAGCCTTCAGGCCCGCGACGTACGCCGGTCGTTCCCTCAGATCAGATCGACTCATCGATCCGGGCCACCGTGTTGGCGGCGATGGTCGTCGATGCCATCGGCGGGAACGGCCACACCGCGCTGACGTTGATCTCGCAGAGCACGTAGCTGTCGCTGCCGTGCCCGTCCTTCGGGCCGTGGAGGAAGTCGGCGTCCCAGATGACTGGGAGGGCGGGTGCCTCGAGTCCGAGGACGCGCAGCATCTCGGGCACCCACTCCCCTTCCGCGTGTTGGCGCAGTCGCTGGTAGGCGGGGGTGTCAGGGCCCTCCATGACGGTCGGCGGCCGCTCGGGAGTGGGAGCGCCGGGGACGGCATCGAGCAGGCCCTTCGGCCACTGGTGGCAGAAGCCGACCACCTGGCCGTGGGAGAAGTAGCAGCGAATCAGTCCTTCGGCCAGGCGCTGCTGGTAGACCTGGTCGACGAGCACTCCGGACCACGAGAAGTACGAGTCGCACCGTCGGACGAACTCGCCGAGGCTGAGGCGCTCGCCTGCGTCGGTCGTCCGAGCCTCCCGCACGAGCACGGGTGAGCTCAGGGTCACCGGCGAGTGCGGCTCGCCAAGCTCGACGCTCCACACGCCATTGCCCCCGTTGCCCCTGCCTTGCTTGACGACGAGACGGCCGAGTCGGGAGAGCCGGGCGGGAAGCTGCTCCGCGAGATCATCGACCGAGCGGTAAAGGCTGGTGTCGGAGCCCCAGCCGAGGTGGCGGGTCTGGTGCAGCACCTCTTTGGTGCCCATTTTCTGGATCACGTCGGGATGCGCCGACACGAAAATGCCGTGCGCCGCCGCCTCACCGAGCAGCTCGTCCACCTGCTCTCGGTTGGCACCGTCTTGGATTGGGTTGACCCAGGCCAGCAGGCCGTCGAGCTCTGAGAGCTGCTGGCGTGCCTCCGTGACGCGATCGTCACCGAAGGGGACGGGGACGACTTCGACCGCGAGCGCGCCGAACGCGTCGAACAGCGGCCCGAGGCCCCGGTCCTCGGCCGGCCTCTGCGCGCCTCGCTCGCCGCGCCACAGCACCCCGACTCGGGCTCGTCCCGCTAGTGACTGGTCGGTCATCATCACCGTTCATGCCTCCCGTCGTCCCTGCCTCCCGATCGTCAACCGCCCTCGCGGTCAACCCTCTCATTCGCGGGTGGCGTCAGACATCCGAGAGTACGAGCAACGACGTTCAGTGGTGATTGTGCTCCCCGCGGCGTCGGCGCCGGGCGGCGCTCCTCCATCATCTTCAGCATGGACCGACTCCCGTTTTGAAGAACTGCCAGACGAGCGCACCACCGCTCTCATCGCTGCGCGGCTGTCGCCGGCGACCTTTCCTACGGTGCGATCTATCATTGCGGGTCGCCTACCGGGGCCGAACCAAGCTGTGGCTCGGGCGTCGGATCGCCACCGGTGCGTACAGCTCCGCGGCGTCGCAAGAGGATCCCCGCAGCCGTCGGCTCGACGACGTCGACGGCCCAGTAGGCGAATGGTCGCAGTAGAGAGACGGCCAGCACGACGACCGCGGCCAGCAGGTAGCCGGCCACGACGTCACCGGGGTAGTGGGCGCCGACGTAGACCCGAGCGAAGCAAAGGAAGAGTCCAACCACGAGGTTGACTGCGGCGAGGACTTTGACCACCCCCGGCACGCTCCCTCCCTTCGCCTCGGCGTCGGGAAGACCGCGTCGTGCGGGGCGCCGACGCCGCCACGCTCCGCTGCCGAGCACCAGGAGGATCGAGACGGTGAGGCCCCCGGCGATAACCGAGTGATCCGAGGGGAACGAGTAGTCGTTGGCCTTGGCCACGAGGACCAAGGCGTTGGGATGAGCGACGTAGGGTCGCAGCTCCTTGGCGGCGTGGCCGACGACTTGATTGAGACCGAGAGCCACGATCGTGCCGATGCCCCCCAGGATGAGGAGCGCGGCGGCCCGTGGCGCCCGTCGCCACCACGCCACGGTGTACGTGGCGACGAAGACGGCGGCAACAAGCACGGGCCCGAGCCAGAGCGCGTAGTTGTGCATGAAGCCGTGCGCCCACGCGGTGTGCTGGGAGAAGTGGTTGAGGTTGAGGTAGATCGAGTTGTTGAGGCCCTTGGGTGGCAGCACGCGCACGCCCGTGAGAGCGGCTGGTGGGCTCGGCGGCGTTGCGCTCTGTGCAGCGGTGAAGGGTTCCACGGGGCTTTCTTCAGTGACTGACGGGTGACCAGAGAGTGAACAGACGGTGTCCTGAACGTAGCACAGACCGCCGCACGGAGATGTAGCATTCGTTACATGGGATGGCGTGTCCTCACGTACCGACTGTCGGGTGACCAGTCGCGCCATCGGGTCGCTGTCTGGCGGGAGCTGCGCCGGGTAGGTGCGGTGGCCTTGCAGTCGGCGACCTGGGCCATCCCGACCGGAGACCGCTTCGACGAAGGGCTGGACCGGGCGACGGCGCTCGTGAAGCGCTCGGGAGGGCAGGCGCTCTGCTTCGAGGTCGGCGCCTCGGAGGAGACCTTGGCCACGGTGGAGGCGCTGTACACGGCCGAGCGCGAGGCCGAGTGGGTCGAGTTCTGCTCGGAGTGCGACAAGGCCGAGGCCGAGCTTCACCATGAGATCGAGAAGGAGAAGTTCACCCTGGCCGAGCTGGACGAGGAGGAGCAGAACGTCGACCGGCTCCGGCGCTGGTACCGCGACCTGCGGGCGAAGGACCTCTTCGGCGCCCCGTCGGCCGGGGAGGGCGAGCGGCGCCTCAAGGACTGCGCGGAGCTGCTGGAGGACTTCGCCGAGCGCGTCTACGAGGCCCGCGAGCGCCCGTGAGCACGAGCGAGGAGGCCGCCCGTCGCCGGCAGGTCCTCCCCGTCTACGGGGCGGGCTTCGTCACGGCCTTCGGGGCCCATGCCGTCGCCGCCAACCTCGGCGCCTACGCTCTCGGGCGTCACGACTCGCTCCTCGAGCTCGGGCTCATCTTGGGCGTGTACGACGCGGCGGAGGTGGTCTTGAAGCCCGTGTTCGGCGCCGTCGTCGACCGCCGGGGGGCGAAGAAGGTCATGGTAGGCGGGCTCGTCGCCTTCGGCCTCGCCTCGGCCGCCTTCGCCATCGGTGGCGACCCGAACCTTCTCGGCGCCGCCCGCCTCGCCCAGGGGGCCGCTGCTGCTGCCTTCTCCCCCGCAGCTGGCGCGGCGGTCGCCACCTTGGGGGGCAAGAAGCGCACTGGTCGCCTCTTCGGCGGCTACGGGGGCGCCAAGGGCATCGGCTACCTGCTCGGTCCGGTCGCCGGCGGAGCGCTCGTCGTGGCCGGCGGCTACCGCCTCCTCTTCGCCGTGCTCGGCGCGGTGGCGCTCGTCGCCGCCCTCGCCGTCGTTCGCCTGGTGCCCGAGATGGCGCCTCTCCGCCGGCCGCGCTCCGGGCTGGGCCAGCTCGTCCGGCGGATCCGCCAGCCGACGTTCCTCCAGCCGGTCCTCCTCCTCGGGGCGGGTACGGCCGCCCTGTCGGCGGGGGTGGGCTTCCTGCCCGTCCTCGGCTACCGCCACCACCTGGACCCGGTCGCCACCGGGGCCATCGTCTCGCTGCTCGCCGCCACGGCTGCGCTGCTCCAGCCCTGGGCTGGGCGCCGGCTCGATCGCGGAGAGCTGCATCCGGCCTTCGCCGCTGGCGGGCTCCTCGTCTGCGCCGGGGGCTTCGGCCTCGTCGCCGGCCTGTCGTCGCCCCTCGCCATGGCGATCACCGCCATCGCGATCGGTGCCGGCGTGGCTGCTGTCACCCCGCTCGGGTTCGCCCGGCTCGCCGCCACGGCTCCCGCCGACCAGCTCGGCCAGACGATGGGGGCGGGCGAGGTCGGCCGCGAGTTGGGCGATGCCGGCGGGCCGGCGCTCGTCGGGGCGTTCGGCACGTTCGGCCTCGGTGCCGGATTCGCCGCCATCGCCGCGGCGCTTCTCGCCTGCGCAGCCCTCGCCCTGCCACGTGGAGCCTCGCCGAAGGACGCACTAGCAGAAGCATCCGCGACATGAACGTCGACCACCTCGTCTCGAGCCTCGGCTACTGGGCGGTGTTCCTCCTCGTGGCAGCCGAGAGCCTGGGGGTCCCGCTGCCGGGCGAGACGGCCCTCATCGTGGCGGGCGCCTACGCCGGACAGACCCATCACCTCAACCCGTGGATCATCTTCGCCGTGGCCTCGGCGGCCGCCATCGCCGGCGACAACGTCGGCTTCTGGATCGGCGACAAGGGCGGCTACCGCCTGGCCAAGCGCTATGGGAGCAAGGTCCGCCTCGACGAGCGCAAGCTCAAGGTCGGGCGCTACGTCTTCGACCACCACGGCACCAAGGTCGTCTTCTTCGGCCGCTTCGTCTCGATCCTGCGAACCTACGCCGCCTTCTTGGCCGGGACGAGCAAGATGCGCTGGCGGAGGTTCCTTCCCGCCAACGCGGCCGGCGGCATCGTGTGGGCAGCGATCTACACCTTCGCCTCCTACGGGGCCGGCGCGACGCTCCGCCACCTGTCAGGGAGGATCGACCTCGCGCTCGGTGCCGCGGCGGTCGTCGTCGTCGTGGCGGTCCTCATCGCCGTTCGGCACTCCACGAACCGGCTGGTCGACAAGGCCGAGCTCGCGTACCCCGGCCCCCTCGAATGAGGCCACCCGACAGACGGAGCCACTCAACTGCCAAAGGGGCGATAGTGGGAGTCACCTGGCATCGGCCTGCCAGGCCGTGGCGCCGGAGCGTTTCCCAGTCGACGCCGCGGCCAGCTTGACCGCACAGGGTCCAACGACACGATCAGAGATGAACGCAGCCAGTCCTCGAGGTTTCACCGGTGGGCGTGCGCCCCGGCGGCGTCGGGCCCGACAGGCGCGCCGCCCATCATCTTCAGCATGGAGCGGCCGCCCGTTCTAAAGAACCGCCACACGAGCGCGGCAGCGAGGACGAAGAAGACGATGTTGAGGATGGTCGTGTAGTCCCAGGTGATGCTCGGGTGAAGGACCGTGGCCTTGCGGGTGGCCGGGACGAGGCCGGCGGCGCCGAAGACGAGCTCGACGGCGTAGCCGGCGAGGGCCATCGTGGCGTAGAAGACGCCCAAGATGACGAGCATCATCTTGGTCCCGTAGTACTTGCGGTAGATGAGCAGGATCGGGATGATGATCAAGTCGGCGAAGATGAAGGCGACGACGCCTCCGAAGCTGATCCCACCGTTCCACAGCACCGCGGCGAGCGGGACGTTGCCGATCGAGCAGACGAAGGCGAAGATCGAGATGACCGGCCCGAGGAGCGGCCCCCAGATCTTCGCCACCAAAGGATGGCCGGTGAAGAACAAGTGGCGCCAGAAGCTGTCGGGCACCCAGGCGCCGAGCGCGCCGGCAAGCAACAGCCCACCGACCACGTCGCGTAGCACCGCCGCCCACTCCATAACGAAAATGTGCGACACCGAGGTGAACCCCTTCGGCGAGCGCAGGCGCCGCCACAGGCTGCCCGTCTCGGCGATCGACATGTCCATCGCCGCGTGGCCTTCCATCTGACCGGCGAGCCCCCGGTCGGCCTGGCGGCGGGCCTCGTCGAGCAGCTGCTGGCGGAGCACGAGGCGAAAGCCGACGGCGACGAGCACGATCATGATCGGGCCGCCGACGAACTCGGCAAGGGTGAACTGCCATCCGAGCAGCAGCGCCATGATGATGCCGAGCTCGACGACGAGGTTGGTCGAGGCGATCTCGAAGGTCATCGCGGCGACGAAGTCGGCGCCTTTGCGGAACAGCGAGCGGGCGAGTGCCACCGCGGCGTAGGAGCACGACGAGCTGGCGATCCCGAGTCCGGACGCGACGGCGAGGGTCCTCGCCCGGTGGTCGCCGAGGAGGCGGGTGATCGTCGCCTTCTTGACGAGCGCCTGGACGATCGCCGAGAGGGCGAAGCCGAGGATGAGCGACCAGGCGATCTGCCAGGCCATCCCGCCGGCGACCTCGAGGGCGTGGCCGAGCGCGTGGACGACGGTCACCGGTGGCCTCCGGGCGCGCCATGCAGCACCCTCGCTCGACGCCTGGCGCAGGGGATGGAGCGGCTCGATCGCCCCCGCGAGCCAACCGCCGCGACCCGGTTCATCGGGTCCGGGTGAACCGGTGGACGGCTTCGAGGAGCTCCGTGGTCTTCTCGGCGGCGACCGCCTCGTCGCCCGAGGAGAGGGCGTGGCGCACGCAGTGGTTGACGTGGTCGTCGAGGAGGATGCCGGCCACCGCCTCCAGGGCGGTGGATACCGCGGCGATCTGGGTGAGGATGTCGATGCAGTAGCGGTCCTCGGTGATCATCTTCTCGATGCCCCGGGCCTGGCCCTCGATGCGGCGCATCCGCTTGATCAGCGCGTCCTTGTCCTTGTTGGCCACGTAGCCGTAGGGAGGACCGGATCCGGTGGCCGCCGCCAAAGAGGCGTCGCCGCTGTGGACGGTGTCGGTCACCGGTGCCCCTCCGCTGCACGGAAGCGCCGCAGGCGCAGCGAGTTGGTGACGACAAAGACGCTGGAGAACGCCATGGCCGCGGCGGCGATGATCGGGTTGACGAGCCCGGCGACCGCCAAGGGGATGGCGGCGACGTTGTAGCCGAAGGCCCAGAACAGGTTGCCCTTGATCGTCGACAGGGTGCGGCGCGACAGGCGGATGGCGTCGGCCGCGGCGCGGAGATCGCCGGCGACGAGGGTGATATCGGATGCCTCGATGGCGACGTCGGTGCCAGTCCCGATGGCGAGGCCGAGGTCGGCCCGGGCAAGTGCGGGGGCGTCGTTCACGCCGTCGCCGACCATGGCGACCACCTCGCCGGCTTCCTGCAGGCGGGCGACCTCGGCCGCTTTGTCCTCGGGAAGGACCCCGGCGAGCACCCGGTCGATGCCCACCTCTGCGGCGACCGCCCGGGCGGTCGCCTCGTTGTCCCCGGTGAGCAGCACCGGGGTGAGCCCGAGGGCGCGCAGCTCGGCGACGGCCTGGCGGCTCGTCACCTTGATGCGGTCCGCCACTGCCACGAGGCCCTTGACTTCGCCGTCAGCGGCGACGCCGACCACGGTCGAGCCCGCGGCCTCCAGGCGGGCCACCTCGGCCGTGAGCGCCTCGGTGAGGTGCACCCCCCAGTCGGCGAGCAGGCTCGGGCGACCGATCACCACCGCGTGGCCGTCGATGACGGCCTCGATCCCGAGGCCGGCCCTGGCCGAGAACGACTCGACGGCAGGAAGGGCGCCGAGACGGTCGCGCCCGTAGGCGGCGATGGCACGGGCGATCGGGTGCTCGCTGGCGTCCTCTGCTCCTGCGGCAAGGCGCACCAGCTCCTCCTCGCCCACCCCCTGGGCGGGCACAACGGCCGAGACGGCCATCTTGCCCTCGGTGAGCGTGCCGGTCTTGTCGAGCACGATGGTGGTGACCTGGCGGGTCTGCTCGAGGACCTCGGGACCTTTGATGACGATGCCGAGCTGAGCGCCGCGCCCGGTGCCAACCATCAGGGCGGTCGGGGTGGCGAGCCCGAGGGCGCACGGGCAGGCGATCACGATGACGGCCACCGCGGCGGTGAACGCCGCCGTGGTGGCCGCGCCCCCCACCAGGAGCCAGCCCACCAAGGTGAGGACGGAGATGGCGATCACGATCGGGACGAACACGGCGGAGACCCGGTCGGCCAGGCGCTGGACCGGCGCCTTGCCGGCCTGGGCGTCGGCCACCAGCCGGGCGATCTGGGCCAGGGCCGTCGTGGCCCCGACCCGGGTGGCCTCGACGACAAGACGGCCCGAGGTGTTGACGGTGGCGCCGGCCACTGCGTCGCCGGGACCGACCTCGACGGGGACCGACTCGCCGGTCAGCATCGACTGGTCGATCGCAGAGGTGCCCGACTCCACCACGCCGTCGGTGGCGATCTTCTCCCCGGGACGCACCACGAAACGGTCCCCCACCGCCAGCTCCTCGACGGGGACGAGGACCTCGGTGCCGTCGCGCAGCACCCGGGCCTCCTTGGCCCCGAGCTCCAAGAGCTTGCGGATGGCCTCACCCGAGCGACGCTTGGCCCCGGCCTCCAAGTAGCGGCCGAGAAGGATCAGCGCGGTGATGGCCCCGGCGGTGTCGAAGTAGACGCTCGTCGACATTCCCGCCACCAGCACCACCGTCGACCAGATCCACGCGGCGAGCGTGCCCACCGAGATGAGGGTGTCCATCGTGGCTGCCCCGTGGCGGGCGTTGGCCGCCGCGGCCCGATGGAAGGGCCAGCCGGCGTAGAACACCACCGGAGTGGCAAGCACCAGCGAGAACCACTCCCAGCCGGGCGGCCGCGACGCCGCGATCCAGGCGAACACCATCAGGGGGACGGTCAAGGCCACGGCGAGGACCAGGCGCCAGCGGTAGGGGCGGGCCGGGTCCTCGTCGGTGACCGCCTCGGGCAGGGCGGCGCCGTAGCCGGCGGCCTCCACCGCCCCGATCAGGTCCTCGATGTCCACCTGGGCGGGGTCGAAGGCGACCGCTGCGTGCTCGCTGGCGAAGTTGACCGTGGCGGTCACACCTTGCACCTTGTTGAGGCGCTTCTCGACGCGGGCCGCGCACGACGCGCACGTCATGCCCGTGATGGCCAGCTCGACGTGCTGGCGGCCCTCGGTCGCCGTCGCCTCCGTCGATCGGGCCTCGGTGCCGGTCGCCGTCGCCATCACGACGCCTCGTACCCGGCCTCTTCGATCGCGGCGCGCAGCTGCTGGTCGTCGAGGCCCTCGCCGGTCACCGTCACGAGCTTGGTGTCGAGGTCCACCTCGACGCCGGCCACGCCCGCGACCGAGCCGACCTCGCTCGACACGGCGTGCTTGCAGTGGTCGCAGGTCATCCCCGCAACGCTGTAGGTCATCGTCTCTGCCATGACGCTCTCCTCTCGTCCCTGAACTATACCCTACCCCGGTATTATCCTGACCCGGAGTGGGTTGTCCAGACCCCACTCGTCGTCCCTCCGGCGTTCGGGCTCCATCGCCCCAGTACAACGGCGGCACAAGGCTCGCTGACGCCAACCGCAAGCGGGCCCACGACCCCGTTGGCCCGTCGAGATGTTCCTGTACCCACGGTGGGTATCGCTCCGATCCCGTCGACGCCCTCAGCGCTGCAGGGGCGTGCCGAGGCCCCCGGTGCACTCCCCGCCGGGCTCGGGGGCGTAGGTGCTGCTCGTCCGGAAGGTGTCGACGAATCGCTGGAGCCTCGGGTCGGTGGGCGAGCTGACGCGCAGCTGGAAGCCCCACGACGAGATGACGATCGGCGAGGAGAGACCCGGATAGGGGCTCACGTCGACATAGCGGGACCCGGTCGCTCCGACGAACGACTGGCGAGCCTCGAAGGCCTGGATCTGGCGCGCCTCTGCGGCGGGCAGCGACGGTCGGTAGGTGATCCACACCGCCCCGTGCTCGAGGTCGTGCACGGCCCGCTCGTTTGGCACCGGCTGGTCGTAGACGCCGCAGTTCAGCCAGACGCCGCTGTGGTCGCCCCCCACGGGCGGGGTGACCGAGTAGGCGACCGGACCGGCGACGTGGGTGTGGCCGAGGGCCTCGGCCGCGGGGCCGTCATCCCGGTCCGCCGGCCAGCCGGTCGTGTCGTAGGCGACGACGCCGGGGATGCCGGTGGTGTTGGCCACTATGAGCGCGGCGGGCTGGGCATCGGATGCGCCCGCGGCGACCGGTGGTGCTGGCACCTCGCGCTTCGGCCGCGGCCCGCTCGGGGTCGCAGCGCTGTTGAGGACGACGGTGAGCGTCACGGCCAGTCCCACGCCGAGCAGCCCGCCGCCTTCCCACAACGCGGCGCGGCGGCGCCGGCGTCTGGCCTGCGCCACGAGCTGTTCCCGTTGGCGCTCATCGTGACGGGACCGGCGCAGGTCGGCCCCGCTCGCAACCAGCCGGGGCCTCCCTGCCGCCGGGACCGCACCGCGCTTCGGACGCGCCGCGTTGGCTCTGGCTCGTCGGCTCGCCATCGCGGCGTCAGATCCCGCTCGAGACGACGAAGGTGCCCGCCATCCCCTCTTGAGCGTGGCCCGGGACCGGGCAGAGGTACTGGTAGGTGCCCGAGGTGCCGGCGGTGAAGCTGAGGGTGCCTGTGTGCATGCCGGCCGAGGTCGTCTCGCCGAGGAACCACAGCGCCGCGCCGGAGAACGCCGGCGGAGCGGTCATCATCGGCATCCACGACGACGCCTCCCCCGAGGCGGTCACAACCAAGCCGTGGGCCATGTCACTGTCGGCGTTGACGAGCTCGATCGACACCGTGGCGCCCTTGGGCACGACGACGGTCGGGTTGGTCATGCCGGCGATGCGGAAGTTCTCCGCCGGCATCGAGGGACTGGCGAGCACGACGAGGTGCACGTCCGCGGAGGTGAAGGTGAGCCGGTTGGCCGCCTGATCAGCCGTCGCGCCTGCGGGCACCTCGCTCCCCAGGCGGGTCGCCTCCGACGGGCTCACCCGGGGGCCCGGCGCGTCGGCAAAGAGCCGACCCATGACCCTGCCGGGATCGGTTGCGCCGCCCATCATGAACCCCGGCAGGTCCTGGCCGCGCATCCACTCGGGCGCACCGGCGCCTCCCATCATCCAGGCGTAGCCCAACTGGCCCATCATCCAGCCATACGAGCCGCCGCCCATCATCGAACCCGACCCGTAGCGGCCCATGACCGACTGGTAGTAGTCGTAGGAGGCCGCAGTGGACCTCGCCGGCGTGGGCTCCGAGCCGCCGAGCGACACGGCGAGGCCCGTCCCGAGGCCGGCCGCCGCCAGCACACCAGCGACCAGCGCGACCACCACCCAGCGACGACGAGGTCGCCTCGGCGGCTGGTCCGTCGTCGAGCGATCGGCAGTGACCGTCATGATCGCGACACCTCCTCCATGCACCGGAAATGGCACCGGCCAGGCACGCTCCGAACCGGAACCGGAGCCGGAACCGGCACCAAGGCAACCGCAGTTGGGCAGCCCAGGACTCCAGCCCGGAGCGACCACCGAATGCCCGGTGAGCGGACAGGGACACCGCCCACCTCGTCGACCCACGAGCGGACGAGCACGCCGCCGCCGAGGGCGACGACCACAGCGGCAACAGCGACAGCGATCACCCAGAACATAGGCCTATCCTCTGCCCCCGATACGCCCCGGGGGTAGGGCCGTTCGTCCTTACCAGCCGAGGACCAACGCCCCTACCCCGCAGGGGTATCGAGGAGGACCATGGAGGCACGCCCCGAGAATCTCGGGTCGCAGGAGGTGATCCCGATGATGTGGTACTGGGGAGGAGGGTTCCACTGGTGGGGCTGGCTGCTCGGAGCACTCGCCATGGTCGCTTTCTGGGGCGTCCTCATCTGGGCGGTCTGGTATTTCGTCACGGCCGTCACGCGTCGGCCCGATGGAGGGCGGTCCCAAGGCGACCGGCCCGGCACGGCCGACCCGAAGCGCATCCTCGACGAGCGTCTGGCGCGCGGCGACATCGACGCCGAGGAGTACCGCCGCCTACGCGACCTCTTACAGGAACGCGACCGCTCGACGCCAGGGGCCCAGCGCCCGGTCAGCACCGCTGACCGCACTCACTGACCTTGAGCTGGATGCCGGGCCAGCCCGGCAACCCGAGGTCGAACAGCATCCGTCCCGAGGCCGTGTCGTGCCAGGCGTCGTAGCGATCGGCAAGGTTCTCGAAGGCCTGGGCGGCCGGGTTGGCTCGAGCCCGCACGTCGGTCCTCCTCGTGGTCCAGCTCCCGCGACGAACTCGGTCCGTCGGCGGCTACTATTCTATAGATCTATGGAACATGATTCGGGACGCCGCGCCGATCTCTACGAACAGCTGGCGCGCATCGGCAAGGTGGTCGTGCACCCCAAGCGGATCGAGCTGCTCGACCTGCTCTGCCAGGCCGAGCGCAGCGTGGAGGCGCTCGCCGAGACGACCGGGCTCAAGCTCACGACGGCCTCGGCGCACCTGCAGGTGATGCGCCAGGCGCGCCTCGTCGAGACCCGCCGGGAGGGGACCCGCGTCTTCTACCGCGCCGCGGGTGAGGAGGTGTGCCGCTTCGTCGGCGCGCTCAACGACCTCGCCCGCGCCCGCCTCGCCGAGGTCGACCAGATCCTCCGCTCGCTCGGCACCGACGCCGCGGGCACCGAGCGGGTCAGCCGGGACGAGCTGTTGGCGCGCGTGCAGGCCGGGGAGGTCGTGGTGCTCGACGTGCGGCCCGCAGAGGAGTACTCGGCCGGGCACATCCCTGGTGCCCGCTCGCTCCCCCTGGAGCACCTCGAGGCCCGCCTCGACGAGCTCGACCCCGACCTCGAGGTCGTCGCCTACTGCCGCGGGCCGCTGTGCCTCCTCGCCCCCGAAGCCGCCGCGCTGCTTCGGGGCCGGGGGCGAAGGGCGCGTTGTCTGGAGGACGGCCTGCCCGAGTGGCGCCAGGCCGGCCTCCCGGTCGAAGAGGGCGTCGGCACAGACGGCGGATCGAGCGGTCGGAACGAGGCCCGTAGCTCGCTCCGGGACCGCCGCACCCCGCGATCGTCGCCAGCGGTCGGGGGGCGGTCGTGACGAGCGAGGGTCCGCCGGTCATCTATCTCGACCACAACGCGACGACGCCGCTCGCGCCAGAGGTGGCCGATGCCATGGCGCCGTACCTCGGCGCCGAGTTCGGCAATCCCTCGAGCGACCACGCGCTCGGACGGCGCGCCCGCCGAGCAGTCGAAGAGGCACGAGCAGCCGTCGCCGCCCTCATCGGGGCCGCTTCAGAGGAGGTCGTGTTCACCTCGGGCGGCACCGAGTCGAACAACCTCGCCATCCGGGGCGTCGCGGCACAGGCGCCTTCGGTTCGGTGCCGCATCGTGACCTCGGCGGTCGAACATCCGGCGACGACCGCACCCTTGGCGCTGCTCGAAACCTCTGGATGGACGCTCACCCGTGTGCCCGTCGCCGAGTCAGGGATCCTCGATGTCGACGCCGCGCTCGCCGCGCTCGGAGACGACGTGGCACTCGTCACCGTGATGCTCGCCCAGAACGAGACCGGCGCCCTCATGCCCGTCGCCGCGCTCGCCGCCGCCGCCCGGGCCCACGGGACGGTCGTCCACACCGATGCCGCACAGGCGATCGCCAAGATCCCTGTCTCAGTCGCAGATCTCGGCGTGGACCTGCTGTCGATCGCCGGCCACAAGTGCTACGGCCCAAAGGGCGTCGGCGCCCTCTACGTCCGCCGGGGCACGCCGCTCTTGCCGCTTCTCGTCGGGGCCGGCCAAGAGGGTGGCCTGCGGCCCGGGACCGAGAACGTGGCGGGCATAGTCGGCCTCGGCGCAGCCGCCCGCCTCGCCATGGACCACCTCGAGACCGACGCTGCTCGGATCGCCCAGCTCCGAGACGAGCTGTGGTCGGCACTGTCGGCGAGGGTGGGCGGGACCCTCCGCCACACCCCCGACGACGCCTGCCTACCGAACACCCTGCTCGTCTCCTTCCCCGGCGTCCTCGGCGCCGACGTCCTTGCCCGGGTCCCCCAGCTGGCGGCGTCCACCGGGTCCGCCTGCCACGCCGGCGAGCACACACCGAACGCCACGCTCCTCGCCATGGGCGTCGCCCCCGAGGTCGCCCTCGGCGCGGTGCGGCTCTCGCTCGGTCGCGGCACCACCCGGGTCGACGTCGAGGGGGCCGTGGAGCTGCTGGCCGGCGCCCATGGGGCCCTTGTCGCCACCATGCCGTCACTGACAAGTCCCAGCACGAGCAAAGGAATGCCCCGATGAAGATCCTCGTCGTCTTGAACGACCCGCCCTATGGCACCGAACGTTCCTACAACGGCCTGCGCCTCGCCGGCGCGCTCTCCAAGCGTGAGGGTGTCGAGGTGCGGGTGTTCCTCTTCGGCGACGCCGTCGGCTGCGCGATAAGGAACCAGAAGGTCCCCGACGGCTACTACCACCTCGACCGAATGGTCACCGCCGTCGTCCGCCACGGCGGGGAGATCGGCTGCTGCGGCACGTGCATGGACGCCCGGGGCCTCGCCGACGAGCTGCTCGTCGACGGCGCCCGTCGCTCGACGCTGGAGGAGGCGACCGACTGGACGATCTGGGCGGACAAGGTGGTGAGCTTCTGATGGGCCCCGTACGCATCGTGATCGTCGGCGGCTCCTTCGGAGGGCTGACCACCGCCTACGAGCTCCGCCGACGCCTCACCCCCGAGCGCGCCGAGATCACCCTTCTCGCCAGAGACGACCAGTTCCGCTTCGTCCCGTCCTTCCCCTGGGTGGCGACCGGGCGGCGCCGCCTCGAGCAGATCTCCTTCCCGCTCGCCGGCCCGCTCGCCAAAAAGCAGGTCCGTTTCGCGAACGAGACGGTCACCCACATCGACACCGCCGCCAAGGTGGTCGCGACTGACGCCGCCGAGCACCCCTACGACTTCCTCGTCGTCGCCACCGGGCACCGCAGCGCGAACGAGGCCGTCCCCGGCCTCGGGCCCTTCGACGGCCCCGGGCACTCGCCGATGTCGGCACCGGAGACCGAGGAGCTCGCCCAGGCGATCGGGCGGCTCCTCGCCGAGCCCGGACCGGTCGTCATCGGGGCGGCCCCGGGCGCGAGCTGCATCGGACCGGTCTACGAGCTCGCCTTCGAGCTCGACCACCTGCTGCGCCGCCGCGGGCTTCGCCACCAGGTCCCGATGAGCCTGCTCACCCCCGAGCCGTTCCTCGGCCACATGGGAATGGGCGGCGCCGGCACCATCCGCCAGCTCCTCGAGGCCGCCCTCGAGGAACGAGACATCGCCTATCGCACCTCCGCCGCGATCACCCGGATCACCGAGGACGCCGTCGAGACCGCCGATGCAGCCCCGACTCCCTCGGTATGCTCAATCATCATCCCGCCCCTCGCCGGCGCCGAGGCGGTCGCTGCGAGCGAAGGACTTGCCAACCCGAAGGGCTTCGTGCCCGTCGACGACCACTACCGTCATGCGGTAGCCGACGGTGTCTACGCCGTCGGCGTCGCCGTCGCTCTCCCCCCGGTCGACGCCACCGCGGTGCCGGTGAACTTCCCGAAGACCGGCCACATGACCGAGCAGATGGCGAAGATCGCCGCCGCCGACCTCGCGGCGCGCCTCCAAGGCCACGAAGCCCCCACCGCCGAGCTGTCGGCCCGCTGCATCCTCGACATGGGTGACCGCGCCGCCTACCTCGCCGTCGATCCCGTCCGCCCGCCGCGCAACCGCATCCCGACGGTCTCCGAAGGACGACCCTGGCTCGTCGCCAAGATGGCGTTCGAGCGGACCTACCTCGCCTTCGCCCGGCGCGGGAAGCTCGTGCCGACGACCCTCGGATGGTGAGGGCTGCACGAGCGACCAGCGCGTCGTCGTCCTTGCAGGGGCGTCGACGCGCTCGTACGGGTCCG
>JAKBTL010000027.1 GCA_021844425.1 Actinomycetes bacterium
ACATGGTCACCATGGCCCTCCAGGCCGCAACGCACTGGGACAGCCTTGCTCACGCCTTCCACCGGTATCGCATGTACAACGGCTACCCCTGTGAGGAAGTGAGCGCGGCTGGTGCGAGACGTAATAGCATTACGGTTGCAAAAGAACGCGTCGCCGGGCGCGCGGTGCTCCTCGACGTAGCCCGTTACGAGGGCGTGGACTGGCTGGAGCCCGGGTATGCCATCGGCGCGGACACGCTCACCGCCGTGGGGGAGCGCGAGGGCGTGCGCGTGGGTCCCGGCGATATCGTCCTCGTCCGCACCGGGGCGCTCGCCAGGGCTCGGCGGGAAGGCACGTGGAGGGGCTATGCCTACCATGACGAGGCGGGTCTGTGCCTGGAGGCGCTGCCATGGCTGCACGCGCGACAGGTGGCGGCTGTCGCCACCGACAACTGGGCATGCGAGGTGCTCCCCAACGAGGGACCGGTGATGTTGCCCGTGCACGTGGTGGCCATCGTGTACATGGGGCTCCTGGTCGGCGAGAATTTCGATCTCGAGGCGCTCGGGGAGCATTGCGCTTCGGACGGGCGCTACGCGGGGATGCTGGTCGCGGCGCCCATTCCGTTCGCCGGAGCGGTCGGAGCACCAGTCAATCCAGTGATGTTGCGGTGAGGACCGCGTGCGTCGCCAGGTGTCGAATGCGGGTGTCAAAGTGAGGTGCACGTGGGCGACATGAGCGACGTAACGATCGGCGCGTCAGCCGAGCGGATCGGCATCCGCATGGGGGCGCGCACACTCGAACGTATGGCGCCGGGTGTGTCGGCGCTGGTCGGCGCGGTGCGTGTGCTGGATCACGTGGCCGATCATCTTCCACTGGTGCGCTACGAACGGACTCCGGGCTACCGACCGGATCTCGAAGAGGACCCTCTGCACGCGTGGTACCGGAAGACGTCGATTCGAGGCAGCGCGACCGGACCGCTCGCGGGACGGCGCGTGGCGCTGAAGGACACGGTATGCGTGGCAGGGGTGCCGCTCATGAACGGTGCGTCGTACTTGGAGGGCTACGTGCCCGAGGTCGACGCCACGATCGTGGCGCGCCTGTTGGACGCCGGCGCGGAGATCGCGGGGAAGACGAACTGCGAGTACCTGTGCTTCTCGGGAGAGAGCGACACGAATGCGACGGGACCGACCCACAACCCGCATCGTCACGGGTACTCTGCGGGAGGCTCGTCGTCGGGGTCGGCTGCGGTGGTTGCAGCCGGAGAGGTCGACATGGCAATCGGCGGGGACCAGGGGGGATCGATCCGGATCCCCGCCGCGTGGTGCGGCGTCTACGGGATGAAGCCAACCTGGGGCCTCGTACCGTACACGGGCATCTTCCCGGTCGAACAGACGCTCGACCACGTGGGCCCGATCACGGCGACGGTGCGGGACAACGCACTTCTGCTCGAGGTGATCGCGGGCCCTGACGGGTTGGACCCGCGCCAGTCGCACGTGGACCCCGGCTCTTATGCCGATGCCGTCGGTGACTCTGTGCGCGGGGCGCGTGTCGGAGTGCTCGAAGAAGGCTTCGGTCTGCCGTGCGCAGACCATCGCGTCGAAGAGACGGTCCGCGCGGCACTTGGCGTCTTGGAGAAGCGGGGCGCGGTCGTCCGCCCGGTGTCGGTCCCCATGCACAGGCTGGCTGGAGCCATTTGGACCGCGATCGTCCTTCACGGCGGGCTCGAGATGATGATGCTCGGGAACGGAATGGGGACCAACTGGAAGGGCCTGCACTTGGACAGCCTCTCCCGTCACCAAGCCGCGTGGCGCCGCAATCCTGAAGAGCTCCCTGAGCCCGTTCGCATCTCGATGATCGCAGGCGAGATCCTTCGCACTACGTTCGGTGGTCGCTATTACCACAAGGCGCAGAACCTGGCCCGCCAGCTTGGAGCAGCGTACGACGACGCCTTGGAAGAGGTCGACGTCCTTGCGCTGCCGACGGTGCCTTTCGGGCCGAGGCCGTTCACGGCGGAGGCCCGAGGCGGCGTCCGCGAAGGGGTGGACGAGAGGCGGACGTCCGAGGGCTCCGACGCGCCACGACTCGAGACGGACCAGACGGTCAACACCGCGCCGTTCAACTGCACGGGCCATCCGGCGATGTCGGTACCGTGCGGGACGGTCGACGGACTTCCCGTCGGCGTGATGCTGGTTGGCGGCATGTACCGGGAGCGAGACGTCTACCGTCTGGCTGGCGCTCTCGAGGAGGCGCGGGAGTGAACGTCGCCGTTCTCGGCGGGGGCCACGGTGCGGTCGCGGTTGCCGGCGATCTCGCGCTGCGCGGGCACGAGGTGCGGTTGGCACTGCGCAATCGCCCGCGCTTCGAGGAGATCTTCGCGAAACGGACGATCCGGCTCGAAGGCCTGATCGACGGTGAGGCTGGACTGGCGACCGTGAGCGAAGACCACGCCGAGGTCGTCGCGGGGACGGACGTCGTCCTCGTTCCACTGCCTGCGCACGCGCAGGAGGGAGTCGCGCGCGCCGTCGCGTCGACCCTTGTCGAGGGACAGGTCGTCTACCTGACGCCGGGCACGTTCGGCTCCTTCGTCTTCCGCGAGGTGCTGAAGCGAGCCGGCGGGGCCGACGTTCCGGTCGCCGAGAGCGCCACGCTGCCTTACGGGGCGCGGATGTCGGGCCCTGCATGCGTGCGGATCGGGCTCGTCGCGTCGCATCTGCCCACCGGTGTCTACCCCGCAGCGCGGACCGAGACAGCGCTCGCGCCGATCCGCGAGCTGTACCCGGTCGCCGATCCCGTGGAGGACGGGCTCGCCGCTGGACTTCTCAACTTCGACGGCGCGCTGCACGCACCGCTCGTGCTCATGAACGCCGGGCCGATCGAGGGGCTCGACTCTTTCGACATCCACCTGGAGGGGAACCCGCCTTCTGTGGTCCGCGTGAGCGTGGCGCTCGACCGGGAGCGGATCGCGCTGCGCCAGGCTCTCGGGTACCACACGCACCACTGGCCGCTCGAGGACCTCTACTCGCGCGTCGGCGAGACCTTCTACGGGGTGATCTCGCGAGAGACGATGGAGCGCCAGTCCGTCTGGCGCGAGAAGATCGACTTCCACCACCGGTACGTCGCCGAGGACGTGGGGTGCGGGCTCGCCCTGTGGTCCTCGCTCGGGCGCAAGCTCGGCGTAGCGACGCCGCTTGCCGATGCGTTCCTCGCCATCGCGTCGGCGGTGAACGGCGACGACTACAAGCGGTCAGGGCGGACCCTCGAGAACCTCGGGCTCGCTCAGCTCTCGGCCGCCGAGCTGCGAGAGAGGTTGTCGTCAGGATGACCCACTTCGGCGTACAGCTCCACGGCACCTTCCCGATGCACCACTACCCGAGACTTGCCCGCGCTGTCGAGTCGTACGCGTTCGACGAGCTGACCGTCCATGACATCGTCTGGTGGCGCCCGGTGTGGCCCATACTGGCTCTCGTCGCCGAGCACACCGAGCGCGTGCTCGTCGGCCCCGACGTCACCCATCCCTACCTGCGCCATCCCGCGGACACCGCTGCGTGTCTCGCGGGGATCGACGAGCTCTCGGGCGGCCGTGCCATCCTCGGCTTGGGCGCTGGCTCGATGCTCGGCCCCCTCGGGCTCGCCGCGACGCGACCGACCACGGCAGTACGTGAGACGGCCGAGCTGATCCGCCGGCTCCTCGCGCGCGACCGCGCCGCCTACCAGGGCGAGCTGTTCAGCGCCGACCCGCAGGCGCAGTTCTTCTGGGAGCCTGTACGTCCGAGAGTGCCGATATTCGTCGGCACTCTCGGACCTCGGATGGTGGCCGAGGCAGCGCGGTGGGCAGACGAGCTGCGTCCGGCGGGGATCTTCGCGCCTGGTTTCTTCCGCGACCTGCAGCGACGAGCTCGCGAGGCCGCCGGCTGGGAGGGCTATCCGGTCGGCTGCGAGGTGTGGGTCTCGATAGCTGACGACCGCGAGGAGGCTCGGGCGCTCGGGCGCCGGATCTTGGCGCAGTTCCTGGCGCTTCGGGTCTTCGAACCGCAGGTCGCCTTCTTCGAGGTCGACCCGGAAGAGGTGCGCCGCGTGGGAGAGGCGATGGCCGAGGGAGACGTCGACGGTGCTGCGCGCCAGATCTCCGACGGGACGCTCGACACCTTCGTCGCGAGCGGGAGCTCCCGAGACGTCATCGCCGGGCTGGAAGGGTTGCTCGAAGCGGGGCCCTCGACGGTCACCTTCTCGGGGCGGCTCGGACCCGATCCCTTCCGTGCGATCGAGCTGCTAGGCGGACAGGTGCTTCCGGCGGTGTCTCCTGGCCGCGACAGAGCCTGAGCGTGAGGGTGGCCGCCGCGTGTCACCCCGCGTGACTCTCCCGCCAGCTCTTGACAAGGCACCGAATACTTGATCATATAGCGTCAACATTTAGCTTCGAGGTACATGAGGGCCCGACCGGGTATCCTCGGGTGCTGCTCGGATGGAGCGTGCGCGACCATGGCACGCGCAGCCGTGCTGCAGCTTCGTCGTTGGGGGAGGAGTTGCTCGCCATGGGTAGTTGCTCGCGATGATCGGCTCGCCCGGTGTGGGGAGCGACTCGCCGGCCTCCCGGGCAGGGCACGGGATCCTCGCGGTTCGTGCTGGATCCGACAGCGCGGAGCATGCGGTGGACAAGCTCCGCCTGTGGAAGATGATGGTCCAGCTGCGTGCCTACGACGAGCGGGCGACGCTGCTCCAGCGCCAAGGGCGCATCGGCGCCTACCCGACCTTCTGGGGTGAAGAGGCCATTCAGGCGGCGACGGTGCTGGCCGTCCGGGACGCTGATTGGCTGTTCCTCAGCTATCGCCAGAACGCCGTGCCGGTCCTGCGGGGGCTTCCGCCTGAACAGGCGTGGGCGTATTTCCGTGGCGATCCTCGCGGCTTCTTCGACCCGTCACAGTTCGGCTGCGCTCCGCAGTGCGTGCCGTTGGCCACCCACCTCCCGCACGCCGTCGGGTGGGCCGTCGCAAGGCGCCTCCAGGGTGGTGACGAGGTGGCCTTGGCGTTCTTCGGCGACGGTGCCAGCTCCGAGGGAGACGCCCACGAAGCGATGAACCTTGCAAGCGTGCTCCGTGCGCCAGTCGTGTTCTTGTGCACGAACAACCAGTGGGCCATCTCGACCCCCTTGTCGAGGCAAGCGGCAGTCGACCACCTTTCGGCACGGGCGGCCGGTTACGGCATGCCAGGCGTGACGGTCGACGGGTACGACCCGCTGGCTGTGTTCGCTGCGGTGACGGAAGCCGTCGACCGAGCTCGCAACGGTGGAGGACCGAGCCTGGTGGAGGCGTCGTCCTACCGGATCGGCCCCCACGCGACCGCAGACGACCCCAGCCTGTACCGGGACGAGGCGGAGGCCGCGGTCTGGCGTGAGCGGGAGCCCATCGGCAGGTTCGAGCAGCAGCTACTGGGAGAAGGTCTCCTCGCCACGCAGGACATCACCGCGGAGCACGAGCGAGCGGCCAGCGCCATGCGCGCCGCCGGACATCGGCTCGACCGGATGCCCGCACCGACCGGGGAGGAGATGACCGCCCATGTGCTCGCTGTGCCGCCGCCCTCGTGGCCGGGATCGTCTGCACCGAGATTCGTGACTGCCGAGCAATGACGACATCCCCCGCCGGACCCGGCGCCCCCGAGCCCGTCACCCTCGTCCAAGCCGTCGACGCGGCATTGGAAGCCGAACTGGCGGCGGATCCTCGGGTGGTGCTGCTCGGAGAGGACATCGGGCGGATGGGTGGTGTGTTCCGGGCTACCGCCGGGCTCCAGGCCCGGTTCGGCGAGAACCGGGTCGTCGATATGCCGGCTTGCGAAGCCGGCTTCGTCGGAGCGGCGGTGGGCATGTGCCTGGCGGGCCTCCGCCCGGTGGTCGAGCTCCAGTTCGATTCGTTCTCGTACCCGGCCTTCGAACAGATCGTCTGCCACTTGGCCCGCTACACGTGGCGCACGGCGGGTGCGACGAAGATGCCGGCCGTGCTGCGGATTCCCTATGGCGGCGGCACCCACGCACCCGAGCTCCACAGCGACTCTCCCGAAGCGCTGTTCTGCCACGTCCCCGGCCTCGTGGTGGTCACGCCGTCGAGCCCCGCCGACGCCTACTCGATGCTCCGTTGGGCCATCAGGCACCCGGACCCGGTGATCTTCATGGAGCCCAAGCGCCTGTACCGCTCGACCCGCGGCGCCCTTTCTGCCGACCCTGATCCCGAGGGTCTTCCCCGGGCACGCGTGGTCCGCCCGGGGACCGACGTCACCATCGTCAGCTATGGACCCTCGGTGCCGACGTGCCTGGAGGCCGCCGAGGCGTTAGCCGACCGGGGAACGTCCGCCGAGATCCTCGATCTGCGCGTGTTGTGGCCGCTCGATCAGGAGGCCGTCCTGGCTTCTGTGCGGCGCACCCGGCGGTGCGTCGTGGTGCACGAGGCGCCGCGCTCGTGCGGGGTCGGGGCCGAGGTGGCCGCGGTGATCGCCGAGCACGCGATGTTCTCGCTCGACGGCCCGGTCGTTCGCGTGGCCGGCCTCGACACCCCCTTCCCGATGTTCATGCTCGAGGATCTCTACCTGCCTGATCCGGAACGAATCGTGGCTGCCGTGGAGGAGGCACTGAGGTGACCGTGCGTTTCGAGCTGCTCCTCCCCGACCTTGGCGAAGGCATAGCGGAAGGCGCGATCGGAGAGTGGTTGGCTCGTCCGGGTGATGCCGTGACCGAGGATCAGCCGCTGGTCGAAGTGGTCACCGACAAGGCCAGTGTGGAGATCCCTTCACCGGTGACCGGCCGTCTGGCAGAGGCGATCGCCGTCTCCGGGTCGGTGGTACCCGTGGGATCCGTCCTGGCCGTGCTGGAAGTGGACTCATCCGGCGTGGACAGGCAATCAGCTCCGGCGTCGACTTCGTCCGAGCCCGCCGCCGTCGAGATCGCAGCGACCCCCGGGGCCCGCCGACTGGCAGGTCGTCTCGGTATCGACCTGGCTGCCGCGGGAATTGCTGCGAGCAGCGAAGTGATCCGCGAGGACGACGTGCGCACCTACGCGCACGCTCAGGGCTACATGAGCGGGTCCGGGGAGGTGCCCCGCCGAAAGGAACCGCCGGAGGGAGCAGGGAGCGACGCCTTCCCGGATCGCTCCGTGATCGCTTCCCGTCTGACCAGGGCGGCGGCGGTGCCGACCGTGACCAACGTCGATGAGGCAGACTTCGGCGCAGTGCAGTCCTCGGGTGTCTCGCCGTTGACCGCGCTGGCTTTCGTGGCGAGCCGGACGCTCTTAGAGCATGCTAGGTGCAATATGCTTGCCCTGGACGGGAACCCGGTTCCCCAGGATTCGGTGCATCTCGGGATCGCCACCCAGGCCGAGACCGGTCTGCTGGTGCCAGTGGTCCGCCACGCCGAGACTCTCAGCGTGGCGGAGCTGGACGCAGCGATCAAAGACGTGAGCAGTCGCGCCCGCGCCGGTCACCTGCGGCCTGACGAGCTGAGCGGCTCGACCTTCACCATCACCAGTGCCGGCCGGATGGCTGGCCAATGGTCGACGCCCCTGCTCAACCTGCCAGAAGTCGCGATCCTCGGGCTCTACCGCATCGCGGATCGCCCGGTGGCACGTGACGGCGTGGTGGTCATCCGACCGATGGGCAACCTGTCGATCACCTTCGACCACCGCTACCTCGATGGCATGGTAGCGGCAGCCTTTCTCCAGGCGGTCATCGACCGGCTCGAGTCCTGGAAACGACCATGATCAGCGATCACGGGTCACGAGGAGGAGGCGGGCGATGATCCGTGTCCGGGCAGGAATCGACGGGGTCCCCGTCTATGGCGCCGGTCGTCGAGGGTCGGTCGACGACCCTGTCAACCAGGGTTTCGCGCAGCTTGCCTCCAATGAGTCCCCGTTTACTCCGCTGCCATCGGTCAGTGACGCCATCGCCCGTGCCGCGGCAGGAGTGAACCGCTACCCGGACATCGACGGAATGGTGCTGCGTGCCCGTCTCGCCGACGCACACGGTGTCGAGGAGGACCAGATCGTCCTCGGCTGCGGCTCCATCGAGGTGTGCCACCAGGCTGTGACCATTTCCGCTGGGCCGGGGACCGAGGTGGTCTACGCCTGGCCCACGTTCCCCGAGTACACCGCCATCACGGCACTGGCCGGCGCTCGGGCGCGTCGGGTCCCCCTGGCCGGGGCGCGTCATGACGTGGTCGCCATGGCGAAGGCGGTGACGGAGGAGACCCGAGTCGTCTTCGTCTGCAATCCGAACAACCCAACGGGCACCGCTCTCACCGGGGCCGAGCTGGCCTACCTGCTCGACGCCATTCCGTCGTGGTGCCTCGTCGTGGTCGACGAGGCGTATGCGGAGTTCGCTGACGCCCCGGAGTTCGGCTCCGCGCTGGAGCTGCTCACGGCGCACGAGAACGTCCTCGTGCTACGAACGTTCTCCAAGGCGTACGGACTGGCGGGTCTGCGTGTGGGCTACGGCGTCACCAGCGTCGAGGTGGCCTCGCTCCTTCGCCTCGCCAAGATTCCTTTCAGCGTCGGGAACGTCGCCCTGGCTGCTGCAGTCGCCTCCATCGATGCCGGCAGTGAGCTTGTCGCCCGGATGGCGACGATCAAAGCGGAGCGCGACCGAGTCGCGAACCAGCTCGTCGGGCTGGGTTGGGACATCCCGTCTTCGCAGGCCAACTTCCTCTGGATCCCCGCGAGCGAGGCTCGAGCGGACGCGGTGGCGCGCCGTTGCGCCGAGAGCAAGGTGCTCATCCGTCAGTACCCCGACGGATTGCGGATCACCATTGGCACCGAGGAAGAGAATGGTCGGCTTCTGGACGCCCTGGGCAGCCCCGACGACCTGCCACCGACGAATGTGACGGTGACGGCGACCAGCCTGGCCACCCGAGCCGAATCGAGCCCTCTTGATCAGTAGTCGATGAAGGTCAGCAGTCAAATCCCACAGGAGCTACCAAAAGGAGCATGACCGTGAAATGGAATCTCTCACCTGATCAGATGCCGCAGGCGTGGTTCAACGTCGCGCCACACCTCACCGAGCCGCTGCAGCCGCCCCTCCACCCAGCGACGCGCGAACCGGTCGGCCCGGACGATCTCGCGCCGCTCTTTCCTATGGCACTGATTGCCCAGGAGATGTCCGCGGAACCCTGGATCGACATTCCGGGCCAGGTGATCGACGTCCTCCGCCTCTGGCGCCCGACCCCGCTCGTGCGGGCTCGCCGGCTCGAGCAAGCGCTCGACACGCCTGCGCGGATCTACTACAAGGACGAGTCGGTGTCCCCCGCCGGCTCTCACAAGCCGAACACCGCGGTGCCGCAAGCCTATTACAACAAGGTCGAAGGCATCCGGCGCCTCGCCACCGAGACCGGCGCCGGACAGTGGGGGAGCGCGCTCTCGTTCGCGACCGCGCTCTTCGAGCTCGAGTGCATGGTCTACATGGTCCGCATCTCCTACGAGCAGAAGCCCTATCGCCGGGTGATGATGGAGACCTGGGGGGGCAACGTCGTACCCTCTCCGGTAGACGACCCCGATCACCCTGGCTCTCTCGGGTCCGCCATCAGCGACGCCGTGCGCGACGTCGTTGCGCGCGAAGACTCCCACTACTCGCTCGGCTCGGTGCTGAACCACGTGCTGCTGCACCAGACCGTGATCGGCCTCGAGGCGAAGGAGCAACTCGCCCTGGCCGGGGAGGAGCGTCCCGACATCGTCATCGGGTCCTGCGGCGGCGGCTCCAACCTCGGCGGCATCACGGGCCCCTTCGTGCCCGACGCCGACGTCGAGCTCGTCGCGGTCGAGCCGTCGTCGTGCCCAACGCTCACGGCGGGCCGGTTCGAGTACGACTTCGGCGACACGGCAGGCTTGACCCCGCTCCTTCAGATGTACACGCTCGGCCACGACTTCGTTCCATCGAGCATCCACGCCGGGGGCCTCCGATACCACGGCGACTCTCCGATCATCTCGAACCTCGTGAAGACCGGCCGGATGCGTGCGGTCGCTTATCCCCAGGGCAAGGTGTTCGAAGCCGCGGTCCAGTTCGCCCGCACCCAGGGAACGATCCCGGCCCCGGAGACGAGCCACGCGATCCGGGCGGCCATCGACGAAGCCCTGCGGGCGAAGGAGGAGGGAGTGGAGCGGGTGATCCTCTTCAACTACTCCGGGCACGGTCTGCTCGATCTCGGGGCATACGACAATTACCTCCACGGCAAGTTGGTCGAGTGACGACTCCCTGCGGCACCCTGGACGGCTTCTCCTGCGTCCTGATCGGCGTTGCTCAGCGCGAAAGGGGGGGTGAACGATGATCGAGCCATACCAGGCTGTGGGTCTGATCCAGACCGTGCGCGGGATTCGCCGCCGAGACGAGATCGCCCGGAACCTCGAGCACATCTCGGACATGGTCAAGGCCGCGTCGTGGCTGTCGAGCATGGACCTGCCGGTGCGGCTGATCTGCATTCCGGAGGGAGGCCTGCAAGGGTTCACCGACGAGGTGTTCGATCTCGACCACGAAGAGTACGCGCGGGAGTGCGCGATCGACATCCCGGGGCCGGAGACCGATGAGCTGGGGAAGCTGGCGCAAAAGTGGAACGCGTTCGTCGTCGCTCAGGCAAAGGCGCGACATCCGGAGTTTCCTGGACGCTATTTCAACGTCGGCTTCGTGATCGAGCCCGAGGACGGCACGGTGATCCTGAAGCACCACAAGCTTGCGCCGCTCTTTCCTGTGGAGCACTCCCTGACGCCGCACAACGTGTGGGATCGCTGGATCGAGCTGTACGGGAGCGGTCTCGACGCCTTCTACCCGGTTGCGGACACTGCGATCGGCCGGATCGGGATCATGATGGCGAACGAGGCGTCGTACCCGGAGATCGCTCGCGGTCTCGCGATGAACGGGTGCGAGATCGCGTACCGTGGACCGTTCCCAGCTCCGGGCGTGATGAGCGGCATGTTCGCGGTGCAGAACCGAGCCCGAGCACTCGACAACAACATGTACGTGATCGGAGTGAACCTCGGGACGTACTACCTGCACACGGATTCGGAGACTCCCGTCGACACGTTCGCAGGTGGCTCGCAGATCGTCGACTACCGCGGCCAGATCGTGACCGAGGTCCCCTATGGCGGCGGCTCGTCGTGGATCGCCGGGACGATCGCCGTCGAAGCGCTGCGGCAGTTCAGGCAGACCGTGCAGTGGGACAATTGGATGAAAGACCTGCTCACCGAGCAGTACCGGCTGATCTACGACCAACCGGTGTACCCGAAGAATTTGTATCTCGAGCGCAAGCCGTACAACCACGCGGAATACCGCGAGCAGGTGACGCGCAAGCAGGTCGAGCTGTTGCAAGAGCGCGGGGTCTGGGCGCGCCCGGCCGCGGCGGATGGCGGCGGATCGAGCGGAGCCCCCGACCGCGACCAGCGGAGCCGGCCGAAGCGAACCCGAGCGAAAAGAGACCTGCCGCACTGATCGGCAGAGCCGCGATGCATGGTGGAGTCGCGGCGACCGGAGGTGTCGCGATGCACGGTGGTGCCGCGCCGACCGCAGTGACTTGACAGTTGATCAACGCTATGTATAGTAAGTAAGTACACGTCACCTGGGGGGTGATCCATGAGCTGCTCGGACGTTCGCCACGGGGCTGGTCGACCACTCGGTGGCCTCTTGGCACGACATGCGGGTTGCCGGCATAGCGTTCCCGTCCACAGCGCATCTTCGAGGGCAAGCCAATGGGCCGTGTGACGGGCCAGCATGAGCCAGCGCTGGTGGCAAGCGCTCACGCCGCTGAGTCGTCTCCTGCTCAGGATTCGATCGATGCCTGGATCCGTGAGACCGTCAGGCAGGCATACGAGGGATCCGCATGGTGGCGTGCTCGTCTTGATGATGCCGGGGTCGACCCCTCTTCGGTGCATGGCCGGGCGGACCTGTCCATCCTTCCGTTCAGCACGAAGCAAGACCTGAGAGACGCGTACCCGCTCGGATGGGCCACCGTCCCAGACCGCGACATCCTCCGCGTGCACGCCTCATCCGGTACGACCGGAAAGAGAACGCTCTGCGCCTACAGCGCTCGCGACCTTCGGGATTGGGCCGACCAGTTTGCCCGCTGCTACCGGTACGCCGGGGTGACCGAGGCTGACAAGGTCCAGGTAATGGTCGGGTTCGGGCTCTGGACCGCCGGCAGCGGCTTCCAAGCTGGAGCAGAGCGCGTCGGCGCGACCGTGGTGCCTACGGGCCCGGGGAACGTCGAGCTCCAGTTGGAGATGATGCGGGATCTCGGAACCACGACGATCTGCGCGACGTCGTCGTTCGCGTTGTTGATTGCCGAAGAGGTCGCGTCCCGGGGAATCCGAGGTTCGCTTCAGCTCCGGCGGGGGGTCATCGGCTCAGAGAGATGGGGCTCGGGAATGCGGTCCCGTATAGACGAATTGCTGAACATCGAGTCGTTCGACATCTACGGATTGACCGAGCTCTACGGCCCCGGAGTGGGAATCGACTGTGGTCATCACGACGGCATCCACGTGTGGTCGGACTACTACGTCGTCGAGATCATCGATCCGGAGACTCTCGAACCTGTGCCTCCGGGTCAGGAAGGCGAGATCGTCGTCACGACCTTGCGAAAGGAGGCAATGCCCCTCATCCGCTACAGGACGCGCGACAGATCCTGGCTGTACCAAGACCCGTGCCCCTGTGGCAGTCCATTCCCTCGCATCGGTCGGATCCTCGGCAGAACCGACGACGTCGTGAAAGTACGAGGAGTCGCGATCGCTCCAGCGCAAGTCGACTCGGTGCTGTCTACCGTCGAAGGGCTCGGGCCCGAATACCAGATCCGCATTTCGCGCCCTGATGGCGGACGTGACCAGGTGGTCGTCCTCGTCGAGGGAGAGGGCGGCGCAGGCGCAAGGACAGTCCTGGCGGAACGCCTTCGTGAGGCGATGGGGGTGCGCGTGGAAGTGGAGATCGTGAGCTATGGGACGCTGCCGCGCAGCGAGGGGAAAAGCCGTCGCGTCGTCGACGTCCGGTCCCCTGAGGACGCTGGAAATGCATCGTGACGGGGTCGTGTGATGCGGATGGAATTGCCGCATGAGCACGGCCCCGGCTGGCTTTCCGGCGCGAGGAGGGGGACAGGCCTACTCGACGTAGGAGCACCCGCGGCGCCACGCTCGTCTCGGTGTCCGTGATGGGTTGGATGCCGACGTTGTGTGCGACCGGCATCGGTCAGCTCCCAGAGACTCTGGCGAGCGGCATCGTGAACGGCTGCATCTACGCCTTGGCTGCGGTGAGCCTGCTCGTCGTCTACAACGTCACCGGTGTCATCAACTTCGCCGTCGGGGACTTCCTCATGGCAGGCGCGATGCTCACGCTCCTGTTCGCCGGTCCGAACGGTGATCCGCATCGGCTTCCACTGGCGCTGGCCGTGCTCCTGGCGGTGGTGATCGTGACGGCTCTGGGTGCACTGCTCGAGCGGCTCGTGATCCATCCCCGACGCCGCCAGGGGACCATCTTCCTGCTCATCCTCACGATCGGGATCTCGTCGGTCCTCGAGGGCGGTGCGCTCATCCCGACGGGCTCCCTCACCTACGGGCTCCGCCCGTTCACGTCCGGGCCCGCACTGTCAGTCGCCGGCGTTCTGCTCCCTCGGCAGGATCTCTGGATCGTCGGATCGACCTTGATCGTGATGGGCCTGCTCTGGTACGGAGCGACCCGGACGAGGACTGGCAAGGCGTTGCGAGCGTGCGAGGTCAACCCGATTGCGGCCCGCCTCGTCGGGATCCGGGTCGACAGGTACTGGACCATCGCGTTCGCGCTGGGGGCTCTCTTGGCGGCGTTGGCCGGAGCCATCCTGGTACCGGTGACCTATGCCACCTACGACATGGGAATTCCGATCACGTTGAAAGCGTTCGTCGCGTGGATCCTGGGCGGCGCGGAGTCGCCGGTCGGCGCGGTGGCAGGCGGGGTGGGCTTCGGCGTGCTCGAGGCAGTGGTGCTCGGGTACTCCCCGGCATCAGTGGCGAACTACGGCGACGCCGTGCCGCTCTTGCTGCTGATCGTGGCTCTAGTCATCCGCCGGCGCGGCTTGACTCGCCAGATGGCGGTGACGCGCGTATGAGCTCGGTCGACTCGCCAGCTGCGGATCGGCTGCGGTCGAGAGCTGTCGTTCCAGTCTCAGTGCTGCTGGCAGACCGGTGGTGGGCGCCGCTCGGCGGCCTGGCCCTGGTGGGAGCCGCCTTCTTCACGATGCCTCAGTGGATGCCGGCGCTGGGCTTCTTGTCGGTCGAGGACGGAGTCACGGTCACCATCTACACCATGCTCGCGTTGGGGATGGTCCTCGTGCTCGGGTACTGCGGACAGCTCATGCTCGCCACGAACGCGTTGTTCGGAGTCGGGGCGTACGGGTTGGCAATTCTCGCAGTCCACCAAGGTCTGAACCCGTGGGCAGGAATGGCAGTCTCGGCCGTGGCAGCCGGCGCCGGCGCTGCGCTCATCGGCGTCATGGTCTTCCGGCTGACCGGGCACCTCCTTGGCCTCGTCACGCTCGCCATCGGGTACATCGCGTTCATCGTCTTCGAGACGTCATCTCTGACCGGTGGCGCGAGCGGCATCAGCGTCGGGCCCAGCTTGTCGATCGGCAGTGCGGTCTTCTCTGGCGGGGAGAACAGCTTCTTCTACGTCTGCACCGCGGCCGCGTTGATCTCACTCGTCGTCGCACGCAATCTCGTGGTGAGCCGCACTGGGAGGGCGCTGAGAGCTGTCGAAGCGAACGAAGCCGCCGCAGCCTCTGCTGGCGTCAATGCCACGCGCTACAAGGTCGTCGCGTTCGTGGTGGGGGCGATCATTGCCAGCGTCGCGGGAAGCCTGTACGCCAACTACGTCGGCGTCGTCGGCGCCTCGTCGTTCACAATTCTCGTGACCGTCGAAGTCCTCCTCATGGCCGTCGTCGGGGGCCTGCGCTCGATCTGGGGGGCTCCGTTCGGCGTCTTGGCTGTCGTGGTCTTCGAGGCGGCGCTTCAGTCATACGGCCCGGACTTGATCCACATCAACTCGTCCTACTTCACCACCATCGGCTTCGGCGTGGTGCTCATTCTCGTGCTCTTGCTGTTGCCCGGCGGGCTCGGGAGCGTCGGCGACAGGCTCGCTCGCATGGTCGCATCTTGGAGACCCGAGTCAGACGACGCGAACGCGGGGATCTCGACGGCAAGCCGTATCGCCACTTCGCAAACGGGTCCGGGTGAGCTGCCAACGAGCGCAGCGCCAGCGGTCGTGCTCGCGCTCAGGACGGGGGCCATGGGTGACCCGAGAGGTCAAGTCGATCCGGATCCCCAGGCTCTTCTCGAAGCCGTAGGGGTGACGTGCCGCTTCGAAGGACTGACCGCATTGGACGGGGTGAGCCTGGAGCTGCAGGCGGGAGAGGTCGTTGGGCTGATTGGACCGAACGGAGCGGGGAAGACCACGTTCTTCAACTGCTTGTCGGGGCATGTGCAACCGTCTTCGGGTGTGGTACGGCTCGGAGGCACTGACGTCACGGGCCTGCCCCCATATCGCATCGCCCGTCATGGCCTCGCGAGGACGTTCCAGAACATCGAGCTGTTTCCGGACATGACGGTGCTCGAGAACGTCATGGTCGGAGCGCATCTCTCTGCGCATGCCGGAGCGCTCTCGGCCGTCTTTCGCCTGCCCGGACATTGGCATGACGAGCGCGTTCTTGCAGAAGGGGCCAGGTACGCGCTGCAGCGCGTGGACATGGGACGATATGCGACGCGCGCTGCCGGTACGCTCCCCTATGGTCAGCAGCGACGGGTCGAGATCGCCAGGGCGCTGGCAGCGCAGCCCCACGTACTGCTCCTCGATGAGCCCGCTGCTGGTCTCAGCGCGTCGGAAGCGCAAGAGCTCGTCGAGCTCGTACGGGCACTGGCGAACGAGTCCCTGGGGATCGTCATGGTCGAGCACAACATGCGCGCGCTCATGAACGTGGCAGACCGCGTGACCGTGCTCGACTCCGGACGACAACTCCTGACGGCACTTCCTGAGGAGGTCCGCAAGGACCCCGTCGTGATCGCGTCGTACCTTGGCACGAGTCATCTCGATATCTCCCACGCGAGAGCTCCCGGTGCGACCGTTCGGCACGACGATGTGTCGTACGTGCCGGAGGGCGGCTCGTGACCACCGCGGCCGATCGGCCGGTAGCTCTCAAGGTCGAAGATCTCTCCGTGGCGTACGGAGCGGTCCGAGCCGTGCGCGGTGTGTCGCTCGAGCTCCGACAAGCCGAGTGCCTGGGCGTAGTGGGAGCGAACGGAGCGGGGAAGACGAGCCTGCTCGCTGGAATTTGCGGGCTCGTTCGTCCCGCCGGCGGGAGGGTCTCGCTCGACAACGTGGCGATCGGGGGACTGAAGGTCGAAGAGACCGTTCGGCGAGGTCTCGTGCTGGTCCCCGAGCGTCGACAGCTCTTTGCCTCGATGTCGGTCCGCGACAACTTGCTTCTCGGAAGCTACGTGCTCGGCCGGGAGCGAAAGGTGCCAGAGCAGCTAGAGCGGGTCGAGGAGCTGTTCCCGACGCTGGCACAGCGACGGGAGCAACGCGCTGGCACGCTCTCAGGCGGAGAGCAGCAGATGCTTGCGATCGCTCGGGGGCTCATGAGCTCGCCGCGGGTGCTGATGGTCGACGAGCCATCCCTCGGTCTTGCCCCCGTCGTCGTCGACGCGGTGGTCGACGCGCTGCGCGAGCTGCGCCGACAAGGCATGACTCTGCTGATCGTCGAGCAGAACGTGCGCCTCGCCATGGCGCTTGCCGACCGTCTTCTCGTGATGGAGCAGGGCGCCGTCGTGCGCCAGACGGGCGCAGATGCCGTGGTGGACGAAGAGGCGCTGGTCGCCGCCTATCTCGGCGGGCCGACGGATCGAAAGGCGGACCGGCAGGCGGGCGATCAAGAGGAGGTGAGCAGGTTCGTGTGACCAAGGCGTGCCAGATCGGATCGACGGCGCCGAAGAAGACAAACAGGGAGGGTACATGAGCAAAGGCAAAGTAAGGGCATCGCTGGCGGTCGCAACGGCGTTCGCGACGGCAGCGCTGACGACGGTGGCTCTAGGCGCTGGCGCGGCAGATGCGAGCGGGAAATCCTCGTCCAAGGGACCGATCGTCATCGGGGTGCCGGTGGCCCTATCCGGCGCCGAGGCGCCGATCGGGCAGGCGGACGAGAAGGCAGCTGTCGACTACGCCAAGCAGATCAATGCGCACGGTGGAATCCACGGGCGGAAGATCGAGCTGAAGATCATGGACACGAAGACCAGCCCGACAACCGGTCTGCTCGACGCCCGTCAGATGATCAGCCAAGACCACGCGGTGGCGCTGCTCGGGATCAGCACCACGACACTGGGTGAAGCGCTGCTGCCTCTCGTCAAGCAGGACAAGATACCGACGCTAGCAGACATCGGCGGGGGGACATTCAACCATCCGGTGGCCCCCTACTTTTTCAAGATACCCGAATCGGCTACAAGCGTCGCGGAGATCATGCTTGACTACATGAAAGAGCACGGCATTAGGAAGATCGCCTGGCTGGGCGTCGACTCGGCGTTTGGTCAAGCAGGTCTTCCGGTGTTCAAGAAGGTTGCGAAGAGGAACGGTCAGACGCTCCTCGACACCCTCATGTACCCGGCGACATCGACGAACTTGACGTCGTACTTGGAGCGCGTAAAAGACCTTCCCGGAGAGCAAGCGCTCCTCGTCTACGGGATTCCGCCGGGTGCGTTCATCATCCAAGGCGAGCTGGCGGCAGCCGGGATCAAGGTGCCGGTGTTCCAAGGGAACGGCGTTGCGCTCTCGACATTTCCGAAGGCCGTCGGGGCGGCGGCCAACGGGGCGATCGTCGTCGGGGGGAACCTGAGCGTGTACCAGGATCTGCCACGACGTGACCCCCAGGTCCGAGTGATCAAGTCCTTCGTGAAGCTCTATGGGAGCGAGAACAGGTTCGGCGGAGATATGTACGACTGCATGATGCTGCTGGTGAGAGCGATGAGAGCAGTGGGGACCAGCGGCCCGGCGATCGAGCGTTATCTGCAGACGAAGGTCGTGCGGGTGCCGGGCGTGACGGGAGTCTTCAGCTTCAGCTCGAAGGTCCACGGAGGAGTCCTGTCGTCCTCGCTATCGGTGATGAAGGTCGAGGGTGGCAAATTCAAGCTGGTGGAGACCGGGGCGAAGGTGCTCAGCGCCGCGCGGCATGGCGCAGGCAGCTGAGCGTGAGTGAGGGCAACCGGGGGCGGCGGGGCCGCGACCTCGCCTCGTCGCCCCCTGCCGGGTGCTCGCCGGTTCGTCGGTTCACTTAGGACAGATCGACCGCTCCGAGAATTCTTCGGGGGTCGAAGAGCGCCTTGAGTGCAGCCTGGGCATCTCGGATCTCAGGACTGAAGCGCCGGAAAGCCGATTCGTTCTCTGGGCCCAGACCGTGCTCCGCGCTGAAGGTACCGTCTGCAGCCGCGATGAGATCGTACATCGCGTCACGCAGGCGATCTCGCTCGTCAGTGCGACGTGCGGTAGGCAGATCACGGGGCCAGATGGAGATGGAATGGAGCCCCCCGTCGCCGACGTGCCCGAAGTCGGCATAACGGGCATGCGGCGCTCTGTCGGCTACCAGCGCGATGATCTGGTCACGCGTCTCGAACAGCTGGGAGCGCGGTACCGAAAGGTCGAACGCCACCATGGGCCCCTCCTGGTGAAGAGCGTTGATCGCTGCGTGGCGAAGAGCCCAGAGTGTGGCAGGGCGCCCGAACCATGCGTCGGTCACCCAGCCCAGGGCTGAGCCCTGGGCGACGAGGGTCGTCAGCTCGTCTTCGAGGGTCTGGCGACGGTCGTTCGCGGAGCCGGAGGTGTCGAGCTCTACGAGGACGAGGAAGGGAGGGAGGTCCGAGGCACGCGAGGGTTCGAAGGGCCACCGCATGCCAGGAGGGCGGTACCTGGCGATGGCCTCGAGAGTCGGCCGTGACAGCATCTCGTACGCGCTGAGGTGCTCCACCGCTCTTGCTTCTAGCAGGGTCAGGAGGTGCAGCACGTCGTCGCCGTGGTTCACGGCGACCAGAGCCGTAGCAACCTGCTGCGGCAAGGGATCCACGCTGAGCACCGCCGCCGTGACGATACCGAGCGTGCCGCTGCTGCCGATGAAGAGGTGCTTCAGGTCCGGACCGCGGTTGTCCTTGCGGAGGCGCCGAAGCAAGGGCAGCACCGTGGCGTGCGCGTCCGGCAGCACCACTTCCAGTCCGAGCACATGGCGCCGAACGTCACCATGACGGATGAGGCGGGCCCCCCCGGTGTTCGCGGCGACCATCCCTCCCACCGATGGATTGGCTCCGAGGTCGATCGGCAGGGTAAGGCCGCTGCGCGCCAATGCTTCGTTCAGGCTGTCGAGATCGACGCCGGCGCTGGCCGTCACCGTCCTGTTCAGAACGTCGATCTCGATCGTCGAGCGGAGGAGCTCCATCGAGACAACGCCCTGATGACGGCCGGCTCGCGGGACTCCGGCGAGGACCGGCCCGGTATTGGCGCCTTGGACGACGAGCTCGGCGCGCTCGGCGTATGCCCAACGGACGGTCGCGCGCACTTCGTCGAGGTCCTTGGGACGGGCTACCCAGCAGGCCGGAGAGCGGCGACCCAGCACGTCCGTTTCGTACCGGGTCAGATCGTCGCGGCCCGAGATGAGCACCTGTCCTGGACCGAGGAGCTCGTCGAGACGGCTCAAGCCTTCCGGCGACGGAGGGGGGCGAGGTACATCCGGCTCGCTCGAAGCCGGAGAGGCGGCAGCCACAAGCCTATGGTATCCGCAGAGGCGTGCGGTCGACTGCTGCATTGTCCGTCGGGTGCGATGTTGGACGGGGTCTGGTGCCAGAGTTGGGAAAGGAGCTGGCGAGAGTGGTCGCGCAGCAGCCGAAGTCGATGGTTCTCAACATTTACGGCGCATACGGTCGGCGCCTCGGCGGCTGGATCTCCGTCGCGGGGCTCGTGGCGCTCCTCGGCGATCTCGGCGTCGACGAGCGGGCCGCCCGTTCGGCGGTGTCCCGAATGAAGCGACGCGACCTACTCGTACCGGAGCGACGGTACGGCCGGATCGGATATGCGCTCACGGACTACGCGAAAGAGGTCCTCGAGGAGGGGGACCAGCGGATCCTCGCCAGGCGACCACCCGCCAAGCTGGAAGACGGATGGGTCGTCGCGGTCTTCTCGGTCCCGGAGTCCAAACGCGGCGAACGCCATCTCTTGAGATCCCGGCTCGCCTGGCAAGGTTTTGGCAATGTCTCCCCCGGAGTGTGGATCGCGCCTTGGCGTCTGGCCGAGGGAGCGAGACGCCTCGTCGTGCGGCTCGGCATGGACGGCTACGTCGACTTGTTCCGCGCCGACCACGAGGGGTTCGAGGCGACGGCAGCACGTGTCACTCGCTGGTGGAACCTCGATCGATTGGGCGTCGAGTACGCCCAGTTCGCGAAGGAGCACTCGGCCACTGCGGCGCGCTGGCGCCGGAGCGGCGGCGACGGGAGGGCCGCCTTCGTCGACTACCTGGAGGTGGTGTCGGCCTGGCAGCGCTTTCCCTACCTCGATCCAGGCCTGCCTTCCGAGCTCCTCCCCCCCGCCTGGGAGGGACAGAGGGCGGCTGAGATCTTCTTCGACCTCGTCGACCTGCTCTCCGGCCTGGGCGAGCAGTACGTCTCCAGCGTGCTGAGCCGCTATTCGCCCTGAGGCGCGTCCTGTCGGCCGATGTGGCATATTGGTGACGGTCGTCACGAGAGCTTGACATCCGACCGTACCGGTGGCAGGCTTCGAGGTCGAAGCGACCAGGACAGGAGCGTGGGGGTATGCCAGCGGTTCGGGCGAGTGAACTGCAGGTGGTCGGGCGCCGGATCCCGAAGCTCGACGCACCCGAGAAGGTGACCGGTCAGATCGCCTACGCGGACGACCTGCGCATGTCGGGCCTGCTCGAAGGGGCCATTCTGCGCAGTCCGCATCCTCACGCGCGGATCCTGTCGATTGACGTCGCAGCTGCCGAACGCCTCCCGGGCGTGCGCGCGGTGATCCATGCTGGCAACGTGCAACAGGGTCGTTTCGGGTACGGGAACGACAATGCTCCGCTGAAGGGCGACAAGGTCCGCTTCATCGGGGACGAAGTGGCGGCGGTCGCTGCGGTCGACGAAGAAGTCGCGAAGAGAGCAATCGAGCTGATCCACGTCGAGTACGAGGTGCTCCCAGCTGTCTTCGATCCGTACGAAGCCCTGGAAGACTCGTCGCCGTCCATTCACGACGAGCTCCCAGACGTCAGCGGCAACGTCTCCATGCGCTGGGACTTCGACCACGGGGACGTCGATGCCGCTGCCGATCGCGCTGCGGTCATCGTGGAGGGCCGCTACTCCGCGCCTCAGGCTGCCCCGGCCCCCATCGAGACGCATGTGGTGATCGCTTCGTTCACCCCTTCCGGGCACTTGACGGTCTGGAGCCCGGTCCACATGGTGTTCATGTACCGTAAAGCGCTCGCCGACGTTCTCGGGCTCGACTGGAGGAAGATCACCGTCATTCAGCCTCCGGTAGGCGGGAGCTTCGGTGGGAAGATCGACATCGACACCCACGACTTCATTGCCGTCATGTTGGCGAAGCAAGCGAGACGGCCGGTACGCCTGGCGATGAGCAGGGAGGAGGAGTTCGTCGGGACGCGCACTCGTCAGCCGATCCACTTCAGGCTGCGGACCGGGGCTGATGCCGAGGGGAACCTGCTCTTCCGCGACGCGGAGGTCGTGTCCGACAACGGTGCGTACAACGCCTGGGGGTCGCACGCGATGCTCGTCGCGATGAACACCATCACCTCGATGTACCGGGTGCCGAACAGCCGCATTCGCTGTGCAGTCGTGTACACGAACAAGAATTACGGCGGGTCGGTGCGGGGTTTCGGCAATCCCCAGGCGACCTTCGCCGTCGAGCAGCAGATGGAGGAGCTCGCCGATGCGCTCGGCATGGACCCAATGGACCTCAGACTGCGCAATGCCAACCAGTCCGGAGACGTGACGCCTCAGGGCATGGAGATCACGTCCTGTGGTCTGAGCCAGTGCTTGGACATCGTGCGCGAGCAGTCAGGATGGGACAGGCGCCGGGGGAAGATGCGCGACCGCCACCGGGGCCTCGGAGCGGCAGCGTACATCCACGTCGGCGGAGGCGCGCGCATCTACGGGTCTGACGGGTGCGGCGCCATCGTCAAGGTGGACGAATCTGGCCAGGTCACTCTGATCTCGGGCTCCTCGGAGCTGGGACAGGGCTCGGAGACCGCGCTCGCCATGATCGTGGCCGAGGAGATGGGCGTGCCGATCGAAGCGGTTCACGTGGTGAACTCGAACACGGACATCAAGCCCTGGGATGTCGGCGTGCATGCCAGCCGTACGACGTTCGTTGCCGGCAATGCAGCCCGAATGGCCGCAGCAGCGGCTCGCGACAAGATCCTCGAGACAGCTGCCGAGTTGCTCGACGCGCGCGCCTCGGACCTTCGGATTCGCGAAGGCGTCGTCGAAGTAGCCGAAGAACCCGACCGGCAGATCGACTTTGGACGGGCCGTCCGACGTCGTCTGCTACGGGAGGAGGGCAGCGTGGTGATGGCGACTGCTTTCTACGACCCGCCGACTCACCATCAGGACAAAGAGTACCGTGGCAACATCTCCGCAGCGTACGGATTTGGCGCCCATGTGGCCGAGGTGGAAGTCGATCCGGGCACGGGCATGGTGCGGCTGCTCAATCTTTGGACGGCACACGACGTGGGAAGGGCGATCAATCCCATGTCGTGCGAAGGACAGATCGAGGGCGGGGCAGCGATGGGGGTGGGTCTCGCGTTGTCGGAGGAGCTCGTGATGTTCGACGGCCTGATCGCTGCGCCGAACCTCCATGACTATGGCCTGCCTACTGCCGTGGACGTCCCGCGTACCGTGGTGAACCTCGTCGAGACCGTCGACCCTCTCGGACCGTTCGGAGCGAAAGGCGTCGGCGAAGGAGGGATCATCCCGCCGCCCGCTGCGATCGCCAATGCGATCGCAGATGCGACCGGCATCCGCCCGCGCGAGTACCCGATGCGACCCTGGAAGGTGAAGCACTGGATCGACTCGGAGGAACGTTCACACGTGGTCGCCGGAAAGGACTCGTCTGGGCATGGCTGACGTCTTCATCCCCGGCTCGCTCGAGGAAGCGGTGGGCTTTCTGACCGATCATCCAGCCACAGCGATGCCGATAGCAGGCGGTACGGATCTCCTCGTAGATACCCGGACCGGCCGAGCGCGCCCGGACCGGTTGGTCGACCTCAGCGGGCTTCGCGAGATCGGGGGCTTCGAGCTCGACGGGGAGCTGTTGCGGCTCGGGGCGCTCGCCCGCATCCGGTCCATAGAGCTGGACCCCGAGCTGGGAAGGCGGGCGACTGCCCTCGTCGAAGCTGCGAGGGTGCTGGGTTCGGTGCAGATTCGGACCATGGCGACCGTTGGGGGCAATCTCTGCCACGGTACGCCTTCGGCGGAGATGCCCCCTGCCCTTCTCGTCCACGAGGCCGTCGCCGAGATCACCGGGATCGGCGGGCAGTACTCGATCCCGTTGGCCGACTTCTTCGTCGCGCCGGGCCGAACCGTTCTCGCACCCGGAGATCTGCTGACCTCCGTCCGAGCCCGAGTGCCCTCGTCGAGAGCGGGTTCGTGCTACCTGCGCCAAACGGTCCGCTGGTCGATGGATTTGGCAGGTGTCGGCGTGTCTGCCTCGGTGCACGTGCAGGGAGGAGCCGTGTCGAATGCCCGCGTCGCGCTCTCCGCCGTCGCACCTGTTCCGATGTTGGTGGCCGGGCTCGAGGACACCGTCGTGGGCACGGACCTGGCGCCTGAGGTCCTCGCAGAGGCCGGAAGGCAGGCAGCGGAAGCGTGCTCTCCCATCAGCGATGCGAGGGGAACGGCCGACTACCGGCGCCAAGTCGTGTCCGTGCTCGTTCCGAGAGCGCTGCGCATCGCGTGGCTTCGGGCCACGGGGTCTTGGCCGGAAGGTTCGCCGGCTCCGGTGAACGGCGTGTGGACAAGGGAGCAGCGATGAGGATGGGGCTCAAGATCAACGGCGACGACTATGCACGTGAGGTGGAACCGGACCTGACGCTGCTCTCGTTCCTGCGAGACGTCCTGGGTCTCACCGGGACGAAGTGGGGGTGTCTCACCGGTGACTGCGGGGCATGCACCGTGCTCGTCGAGGGAAAACCCATCGTCTCCTGCCTCCAACTGGCGTGCCAGGTCCAGGGGCGGGAGGTCACGACGATCGAGGGCTTGGAGACGTCGGGCGGCCTCGACGAGGTGCAGGCGGCCTTCGTCTCGAACGGCGCCACCCAGTGCGGGTTCTGCACTCCTGGCATGGTCATGTCGGTCGAGGCGCTGCTTCGCACCAATCCGGCGCCCGACGAAGCCGAGATCAGAGAAGCTCTGGCTGGAAACCTTTGCCGCTGCACCGGGTACAGCAAGATCGTCGACGCCGTGCTCCAAGCCGCGGCGGAACGGCACTCTTCGACGGGCGGCTCTGCGGCCGATGTCTCATGAGGACCAACGACCAGCCGGCCTTCTATCGCCCGCTCCGACCGTCCTTCATCCGGGAGGTTCCTGATGGATTTCGACTACGACGAGGACCAGATCGCACTTCGCGAGCTGGCGATGGATGTCGCCAGGAGCGTCGACGACACCTATTGGCAGGAAGTCGACGAGCATCACCGCTTCCCGCGTGAGTTTTGGGAGACGCTGGCGAAGCGCGAGCTGCTCGGCGTCTCTGTGCCCGAAGAATTCGGCGGGAGCGGCAAGGGGCTCCTCGACATGGCCATCGCGGTGGAGGCGCTCGCCGAAGGTGGCGCAGGCATGGAGGGCGGCTCACTGTTCGTCAGTGGCCCGGTGTTCGGTGGATGCCTGCTGACCCGACACGGTAGCCGGAAGCAGCAGGAGGCATACCTACCCGGTCTTGCGTCGGGCGACGTCTGGGCCGGCGCGTTCACCGAACCTGATTCCGGCTCGAACATCACGACGATCCGCACGAATGCGACGCTCTCCGGAGACACCTACCGGATCAACGGCCAGAAGATGTTCATCTCGCTGGTCCAGAACGCGAACCGCATCGTCGTGATGGCGAGGACCTCTCCATACGATCCGTCGCGCCGCACGCGGGGCATCTCTCTGCTTCTCGGAGAGCTTCCGGACTCGGCGGTCGAGGCAAGGCCGTTCCGGAAGATGGGGAACAACTTCATGGATACGAACGCCGTGTACTTCACGGACTATGAGGTCCCAACCGAGAACATCGTGGGGGAAGAGGGCGGAGCCTGGAAAGCGTTGTACGACGTGCTGAACCCCGAGCGGATCATCCTGGCCGCGACCGAGATCGGCACCGGTGCCCTGGCATTGAGGAAGGCGATCGACTACGCGAACGGCCGGGAGGTATGGGGAGTGCCGATCGCCGCGCACCAGGCAATCCAGTTTCCTCTGGCGGAGGCTCGGGTGAATCTGGCTGCAGCGCGCTTGCAGGTGTACGAAGCGGCATGGCTCTACGACCAGGGGCGTGACTGCGGCGTCTCGGCTGCGATGGCGAAGTACGCAGCCACGCACGCGGCGCTTGCCGCTGCCGACGCTGCCATCCAGACCTTGGGAGGGGCCGGCTACATCTCCGAATCCGGCGTCGAGCGTCACTGGCGCAACCTCCGCCTCTATCGGATCACTCCGGTATCGGATGAAATGACGCTGAACTACCTGGCTCAGCACGATCTCGGCATGCCCCGTTCCTACTGAGATCGCTGTGCATTTTGACGTGCGAGGAGCGTATGGCCGCTGACCAATCGAATGTGATCGAGACGCCTGAAGAGCTTCCTGCGGAGATGACGGCCGCACGCGTGCATCGTTTCGGAGCGGCTCCCCAGCTGGATCGGCTCCCGCTGCCTGAAGTCGGCGAGGGCGAGGTGCTGGTCAAGATGGCAGCAAGCGTCGTGAGCCACCATGACCTGACGGTCGCGGGGGGGCGGTTCGCCGTTCGGCCCGCGCTCCCGTACACCCCGGGCCTCGAAGGCGCTGGCACGGTCGTGAGGGTCGGGGCGGGAGCCGGTTCCGAGGTCGCGCTGGGATCGCTGGTCCGCCTCTACGGCGGCGGACTGGGTGCGTCCAGGGCCGGGACCTGGGCGGAGTACGTCGTTGTGCCCGAGAGGGTCGTATTGGAAGTCCCGCCACAGTTGGACGCCGAGGTGGCGGCTGCGTGCGGGTCGGTCGCCCTCACCGCTTGGGTCGCGCTGTTCGAGGTCGGTTCCATGCAGCGAGGAGAACGTGTGGCGGTCGCGGGTGCGAGTGGTGCCGTGGGCTCACTTGTCGTGCAGCTGGCTCTGCGACACGGAGCCGAACGGGTCGTCGCGCTGGTGCGCGAGAAGGAGCGAGGAGGAGCCCTCCCGTCGGGAGTCGAGGTCGTTGTCGGCGACGACGGGGTCGAGCCGCCTGTGGACCTACTCGTCGACACCGTCGGAGGACCTCGGCTCTCCTCCCGTGTCGGAATGGTCAATCCGGGTGGGCGTGTCGCGTACCTCGGTTACACTGCCGGACAGGAAGCGTGCTTCACACTCCCGAACCTTCTGGCACGAGATGTGCGGCTTCTGCCTGTCAACATGATGCGAAGGAGGCCCCCGCGAGATCTCGAGAGTCGCCTGATCGGGCAGTTCGCGGCGGGCGAGCTCCAGGTGGCCACCGTCGGCGTCGAGGCGCGACGACTGGCGACAGCGGTTGCGCAGCTGGACGCCGGCCGTGCACGAGGGCGGGTCGTGGCCCGTTGGTGAGTGCGACGGCGCCGCAGGACGGGGGCGCCGCTCTTCTCGGCGGCAGGGTACAGTTCCCTTCCCGGCATCGGGGCCCATCTCACGATCCCATCATTGCCGTCCTTCATCGAGAAAGGTGCATCGGTTGGATTCTGCGAACAGCGGCGTAGTGGAGGTCGAGCGCTCAGAAGGTGGAGTGGCCACGTTCTGGCTCGATCATCCGCCCGTGAATGCCATGACCCCGGAGCTCATCGACGGGATCATCCGGGCGATCGACGAGGTCGCGGTCGACCGAGCCGTTCGGGCCGTGCTCATTCGAGGGCGACGTGACAGGTTCTGCGCGGGCGCCGACATCGAGATCATGAGCGACCACTCCCGTCAGACCTACCGGAAGATGCGCCGGGAAGTCGAAGCCGAGGATGCGCTCGAACGTCTCGAGAAGCCCGTCGTGTGCGCCATCGAGCGCTTTGCGCTCGGGGGGGGTGCCGAGCTGGCGCTCGCGTGCGACGTCCGGATCATGGGTCGTGGAGCGTTGTTCGGCTTTCCCGAAGCCGCGCTCGGTCTGTTCCCGGGAGCCGGTGGCACCCAGAGGCTCACGCGCCTGGTGGGGACTGCGCGCGCGTTCTGGTTGATGGCGACGGGGCAGCGTCTCGACGCGGAGGACGCGCTCGGGTTCGGGCTCGTGAACGAGGTCGTTCCCGACGACGAAGTGGTTGCCCGGGCCACCGAGGTCGCGTCGCAATTGGCGAGCGGTCCGACCCTGGCGATCGGGAAGATGAAGCGCTTGGTCTACGAGTGCTGGGGGCGAGAATTGCCGGCAGGGCTGGACCGGGAGGGTGACGCGGTCTTCGCCCTTCTCGAGAGCGCGGACATTCGGGAAGGGTTCGCCGCCTTTCGCGAGAAGCGTGACGCGCGTTTCAGCGGAATGTGATCGGTTGCAGGAAATGTCTGGGCAAGAAGGCAAAAGGAGGTTCATGTGAGCGCTGAACGCGCTGCCAGCGCGCATGGCGGAGCGTGCCTCGATCAGGGAGCCTTGGAGGGCGCCCGGTGAGCGGCGCGCCGGAGGCCCGGATCGTCGGCGCAGCGGAAGTGCCCTACACCAGGCACCCTGCAGACGACGTCTCCACTGAGTCGCTGCTCGCCGACGCCTTCGTACGGGTGCTCGCCGATGCCGGGATCGAGCGCAGTGCAGTCGACGGTCTCGGGGTCGCCTCCTTCATGCTCCCCCCTGACCGAGCGATCGATCTTGCCTGGAAGATCGGCGTGCGGGCACGTTGGCTCATGGATGACGGGAACGGAGGCGTGTCCGGCATCCAGCTGCTGCAGCACGCGGCTCGGGCGATCGAGTCGGGAGACGCGAGCACGATCGTCCTGCTCTCGGGTGACCACTTCGACGAGGGTGGCTTTCGCCAGATGGTGGACCGCTACAACCTCGTCACGGAGAAGTACCTGGCCAAGATCCCTACCGGTGGTCCGAACCCGCTCTTCGCGATGATCACCCGCAAGCAGATGGACGAACGGGGCCTCACGCGCGAGGACTACGGCCGTCTGGTGGTCGCCCAGCGGCGTTGGGCGTCGCTCAATCCCGGAGCGGTGTACCGCAGCCCGCTCACGTTGCAGGAGTACCTGGACGCGCCGGCGGTCGCGGAGCCGTTGCACCGGCTCGACTGCGTCCCTGTGGTGAGCGGTGCCGATGCATTGGTGGTGTCGGGATCCGGAGACGGCGTGAAGATCCGAGCCCTGCGTTCGCTGTACAACTACGATGGCCAGAGGGGCGACGGGCTCCGGACCGGGATCGCCGAGATCGCCGACGATCTGTGGCGCGACGCCGGGGTCGGCCCTGGAGACGTCGACGTGATCTCCGTGTACGACGACTATCCCGCGATGGCAATTGCCCAGCTCGACGACCTCGGTCTCGTTCCCGACGGTGACATTGCGGCGTTCCTCAGGCATCGCGTCGAAGGCGAGCGCTTGCCGGTCAATACGTCCGGAGGGCAGCTGTCGGCGGGACAGGCCGGTTGTGCGGGAGGGATGATCGGGCTCGTTGAAGCGTTCACCCAGTTGACGGGCCGAGCAGGTGACCGTCAGGTGGAGCACGCGCGCCTCGCAGTCGTGACCGGTTATGGGATGGTCCTGTACCGGTACGGTGGCTGCGCGAACGCTGTCGTACTGGAGGGACCATGAGCTTGCCGATCCCGGTGTGTGCCGCCTGCGGGGAAGCGGCGTTTCCAGAGCTGTTCGTGTGCCCGTCGTGCGCAGGGACCACGTGGCGCTACGAGCCAGTGGAGCATGGCATGCTCGAAGGGAGCACGGTGAACGCCCGCGACGGGGTGCACGTGGGCTTGGTGCGTGTCCCTCTCGGCCCGTTGGTGGTCGCTCGCGTCGAGGGCGCCGCGCAGGCGGGGGACGAGGTCGCGTTGGACGCAGACGGCCTCGTTCCCGTCGCGCGCCCGATCTGACAGAGGACCAGCGCGCCTGGCACGGAACCAGCGCGCGCCACCTCGCTCGGGAGCTGCTGCGGCGAGAACGCTGCGGCGAGCCCCGCGATGGCCGTCGGGGGTCGAGCGAGGAGCTGGGCATGCCCCGGATGCGCGACGTCGGCGCGTACGGCGCCCGCCGAAGAGCCGCGGCGCGCTGTCGTACGCTGTCGCACACTGTCGCTTGCCCTAGCTCACGCTCCCCTTGACTGTGTCGGAATGATGACATATCGTTGATCAGAGGTTGGTCGAGGTGCGTTGGTCACAGGCCGGTTGGTCACAGGCCGGTTGGTCGGAGGCCGGTTGGTCAGAGGCCGGTGACGGCGGTGAGGGGGGAGGCGCCACGCCGATGCAGGTTTCGAAGCGCAAAGACCGCAATGACACGGGGCCGCAATGCAGCGGGCCTCGGGTGGGGGCGCGGCCATGAGAGTGGTGGACTGCTCGCACCACTACGACAACGCGATGCCGCTGATGGAGGGCATCGCGCCGCCTGAGCTCACCGAGCTCGCAACCGTCGAGCGGGACGGGTACGCCATGTCGCGCTATGCCTTCACGAACCACAGCGGCACGCACATCGACGCCCCGGCGCATCAGGTCGAGGGCGGAGCGACGCTCGACGAGATCCCGCTCACCCGCCTCGTCACCGACGCGGTGGTGCTCGACGTCCGCTCGCATGCACCGGGCCCCGTCGGCCTCGAGGACCTGCATGAGCGCATCGCGGACGTGAGACCGAACGATCTCGTCCTCTTCTGCTCGGGCAACGATCGGAACTGGGGGACCGCCGCGTACTGGGAGGAGTGGTGCTACCCGGACGCCGAGGCGTCCCGGGCGCTCATCGACCGCGGGGTGTCGGGGGTCGGATTCGACGGGCCGTCGGCCGACCCGGTCGACAGCGTCACCTACGAGCTGCACCGGATCTGGCTCTCTGCAGGACGCGTGATCCTCGAGAACCTGTGCTCCCTGACTGAGCTCCCGAGTCGTTGCCGCATCGTCTGCGCCCCTCTGAAGGTGCGCAATGCCAACGGCGGGCCGGTGCGGGCCCTCGCGCTGGTCGACGAGGGCGATGCCGAGGCCATCGGGGGCCGAGCCCTCGGGGGCTCCTCCGCCGCAGGGGTCGCGCCATGAGCGGGGCCTCCGAGGGCACGCACGGCGGGCTCCGCCGCGGCGTCCTGGGGAGCGCCGACGCGGTCGCCCAGTCGCTCGCGCTTCTCGCACTGGCTTTCGGCGTGTCGGCCGCTCCTGCGGGCGTTGCCGCGTCGGCCGGCCTCGCGACGCCGTGGGCGTACCTCATCGCCGGGGCTGGCAGCCTCTGCCTGGCGTCGGTGATCGTGCGCTTCACGAAGCGCATCGCGCATGCGGGGGGCCTGTACGCGTACACGGTGCGGGGGCTCGGGCCCCAGGCCGGGTTCATCGGTGGCTGGTTGTACGCGATCGCCTACGCCGTCGGGATCTCGTTCGTGCTCATCATCTCGAGCGACTTCCTCGCGACAGTGCTCGACTCGAACACGAGCGTCCACTTGAGCTGGTTCACGTGGTACGTGGTGCTGCTCGCGATCATCCTCGTGCTCGCGATGGTCGACATCCGCGTGTCCACGAGGGTCCAGTTGGTGTTCGCCGTGATCGGAGTCGCCGCCATCGTCTCTTTGTGCGTGGCGATCCTGGCGCACGGAGGAGCGAACGGCGTGTCAGCAGAGCCGCTCAACCCGTCGAACGGTCCGTCGATCCACGGGCTCTTCCTCGGTGGCGTGCTCGCCTTCACCGGGTTCATCGGCTTCGAGGCGGCGGCCGTCCTCGGAGAGGAAGCGGCGAGACCGCTGCGCGTGATCCCCCGCGCGATCTTGGGCACGGTGATCGTCGCCACCGTCTACTACGTCTTCGTGACCTGGGCGATGGCGATCGGGTTCGGGTCCCACCACATCGGGCAATGGGTGTCGGATGCCACCGCATTGTCGACGCTGTCGGACCGGTACGTGAACCACGGGTTCGCCACCTTCCTCGACATCGTGGTGGTGGTCGATGCTTTCGTCGCCGCGCTCGCCGGCGTCCAGCTGACGGCCCGCACGCTCTTCGCCCTGGGGCGCGATCGCGGGATCCCCGCGCTGTTCTCGCTGACGACGCCCCGGTTCAAGAGCCCGTTCGTCGGCATCACCATCTCGGTGCTGCTCACCGTGGTCCTCGGGGCGACGCTCGGGCGCCACTACGGAGTGTTCACGTACTTCGCCTTGATGGCGACGACCGGGTCCCTAGGCATCCTCTTCGTGTACGTGCTCGTGGCCCTGTCGGGCATGGTGTACTTCTGGCGTCTGCGCAGCCGTCAGGCACACGCCTACAACGTGCTCCTCGACCTGGTGTTCCCAGTGGGCGCGGTTGCCATCTGCGGCTACACCATCTACTCTTCGATCACCCCCGCGCCACCTGCGCCGATCAGCTATTCGGTGTGGATCGCACTGGCATGGCTGGTCGCCGGGCTCGTCGTGGTGGGTGTCCTGCTCGCCACGCGGCCGGAGGCCGTGAAGAAATTCGGGCGGGCGTTCGTCTCCGCACACGGAGACGATGGCGCCGGCGTCACAGTGCCCGCTGCGACGACACCGCCCCTTGTCGACGCGCAGGGCTGAGCAGGGCCGAGCGCGTGGAAGTGTCCGTTTCGATGCCCGGCCCGATCGAGGGTCGGCAGGGAGGCCGTCCGTGTTCGACATCGACCGAGTCCGCAGCCAGTTCTCGTCACTGAGCCGGGGTTTCGTGTTCCTCGACGCCCCTGGCGGCACGCAGGTGCCCGACTCGGTGGGTGCCGCCGTCGCGCGGAACTTCCGGGAAGCGAGCGGGAACATCGGGTTTCCGTACGAGACGAGCCAGCGGATCGCCGCGCTGGTCGACGAGGCCCGCGCACGTTCCGCGGCATTCCTCGGGTGCAGCGTCGACGAGATCGTCTTCGGCGCGAACATGACCTCGCTGAACTTCATGATGTCGCGCACGGCGGGTCGGGACCTGTCCGCAGGCGACGAGATCCTGGTCACGCGGCTCGACCACGACGCCAACGTCGCGCCGTGGCTGGAGCTGGCGCACGATCGCGGCCTGGTGGTCCACGAGGTCGACATCCACGACGACACGACCTTGGACTTCGAGGATCTGGAGCGGCTCCTCAGCCCGAGGACCAAGGTGGTGGCCCTGCCGCTGGCGTCCAACGCGGTCGGCACCACCGTGGACGTCGCCCGGGTCGCGTCGCTCGCGCACGCTGTGGGCGCGCTCGTGTGGGTGGACGCGGTCCAGTACGCGCCGCACTTCCCCATCGACGTGCGAGCCCTCGACGCCGACGTCCTCTTGTGCTCGTCGTACAAGTTCTGCGGACCCCACCTGGGGATCGCGTACGGACGGCGGGACCTTCTCGAGTCGTGGCGTCCCTACAAGGCGCGGCCGGTGGGCAACGACCCGGTGGGGCACCGATTCGAGACGGGCACGCTGCCCTACGAGCTGCTCGCCGCGCTGGTGTCTACCTACGACTACCTCGAAGGGATCGGGGGGATCGACGACGTCACGGCATGGGAACGGGAGCTGGGCGAGCGTCTGCTCTCCGGGCTGCCCGAGGGCGCCACGCTCTTCGGGTCCCCCACGATGGACGGCCGGGTACCCACGTTCCTCGTCAACTTCGAGGGTGTGTCGTCGGACGACCTCTCGGTTGCACTGGCGAAAGAGGGTTTCGGGGTGTGGAGCGGTGACAACTACTACGCGCTGGGCCTCTACGAGCGCATGGCGTGGGGCTCTGCCTTGCGCATCGGGCTTGCCCATTACAACTCCCTCGAGGAGATCGACCGGTTCAACGAGGCCCTCGCCGTGCTCGTGAAGAACGGGACCGGCCGGCGCGGCTGAGCGGGACGCTCGGACGACATCGGCTGCACGGCCATCGACATCGACATGGTGAGCGACGCGAGCGTTCGTCTCTTCGGAGATCCGACGATACCGATCGGCGCGCAGGCAACCGGGCGGACCGTGTTGCGCGCACGGGCAGTGGTAGCGGGGGCCGAGCTTGAGCCGTTGCACGACGCCGTGGTCGTGATCGACGACGGGTTCGTCTCCGCCGTCGAGCCGGCCGGGCCTGAGCACGCCGTCGACGTCGACCTCGGCGATGCGACCCTGGTCCCTGGTCTGATCGACGCCCATGTCCATCTGGCCAGCGACTGCGGCCCGAGGTTCGGCGGGGTGCCCGACGAGGCGCATCTGGCCTTGCAGGCGGTCTCGAACGCTCAGCGCTTCCTCCGAGCTGGTGTGACCACGGTCCGTGACCTCGGGAGCCCCTTCACGGTGGGCTCCGACCTCCGTGATGCGATCGACGGAGGATCGGTGCTCGGCCCCCGGGTGCTGGCTGCGAACCGCGTCATCACGGTGACCGGAGGCCACGGTCATCACATGGGCTTCGAGTGCGACGACGTCGGCGGGCTCCGGCGCGCCGTGCGGCAGCTCGCGAAGGACGGATCCGACTGGGTCAAGGTCATGGCGTCCGGAGGGTTCGTCCACGCACGTCGGTCCGAAGGCGATGCCCCCTTCTTCCCGCTCTTCGACCTGGCCGAGATGCGGGCGATCGTCGACGAGGCCCATCGCTTCGGGATGCGCGTGGCCGCCCACTGCCAGAACCGGGACGCCATCGCAGTGGCGTTCGAAGGCGGCGTCGACACGATCGAGCACTGCACGTTCGCCGCGAAGCCCCAGGCCGTGCTCGACGAAGCGCTCGTGCGCGCGATCGCCGAGCACGGGACCTTCGTGGTGCCGACCACGAACAACTACTGGCTGACGGTCGGGGTCCCCTGGGCGCCGAAGGACGTTGCCCTTGCCAACCTGCGTCGGCTCTACGACCTCGGCGTGCGGCTCGTGGCCGGCACGGACATGGGGATCCCGACGACGACGCCGGACCTCTACGCCGAGGGGCTCCGGGTGCTCGCCGAGATCGGGATGCCCCTGCGCGAGGTGTTGGCTGCTGCGACCACGCTGGCAGCAGAAGCCATCGGGATCGCCGCCGTCACGGGCTCGATCACTCCCGGGCTGTCCGCAGACCTGGTGGCGCTGGACGGGGACCCGCTCTCCGACGTCGAGGCGTACAACCGGCCGATCGCGGTGGTCGTCCGAGGCGTGCTCGTGCCCCTCGGGCCCGGATGGCAGCGGGTCTCGAGCGAGAGAGTCGAACGGTGACGCTCGTGCTGCGAGACGTGACCGTGGTCGACCTTCCGGCGCGTCGCACCGTGCCGGGCCAGTCCGTGCACATCGAGGGGGGCAAGATCACGAGAGTCGCCAGCCTCGAGGCTGAGAGGGAACTGGCCGGCGCCGACGTACGTGCGCCAGGAGCGGGCGGCGCGCGCGACGACGTCGTGGACTGCGGTGGCCGCTACCTCCTCCCGGGGCTGACGGACGTGCACGTGCACCTGCGGGCTGCGCCGCATGAGGGGCCGCACTCCGATCCTCGCCGGCGGGCTGGTCGCAGCGCGCCCAGCGTCGAGGACCTCTTGCCGGTGCTCCATGGCTACCTCTTCTGTGGTGTGACGTCCGTCTTCGACGCCGGGAATTTCAGCACCCTGATATGGCCGCTGCGCGAGGAGGAGCGAAGCGGCCGCCTGCTCTCGCCTCGCATCCACTGCGCCGGGCCGTTCGTGACGTGCACCGGAGGGCACGGGTCGGAGTTGGCCGAGAGCGTGCCGGTCGACGCGCTCCCGGACGACGAGCCGCAGCTGCGGGCCCACCTCAGCCACCGGCCCGATCTGGTGAAGATCACCTACGACGAGCACAACTGGGGCATCCGTCCCCTCATCGCGATCCTGTCACCAGAGGTCCTCGGGGGGATCATCGAGATCGTCCATGACGAGGGCCTTCGGGTGACGGTCCATGTGTCCAACGAGCTCCGAGCCCGCGAGGTCGTCGACCGCGGCGCCGACGCGCTGGCGCACCCCGTGATCCAGTCCCCGGTCACCGCGGACTTCGCGGCTCGTCTGGCGTCCGCCGAGGTCCCGATCGCCAGCACGCTGGCCATCGGGGAGCGCTACGTGCGCCTGGCCGACCACCCTGATTTCGTCGACTCCGCGATGTACGCCCACTGCCTGTCACCCGCCGAGCGCGAGCGGCTCAAGACCGTCGAGCACGAGACGCAGCGAGCCAACCGGTGGGCCGATTGGATGCGCGTCATGACTCCGGTCGCTCAGGAGAACGTGCGCAGGGTGGTGGAGGCCGGCGGCATCGTCGCATCCGGGTCGGACCTCTCCCTCGGCCCTGACCTGCTCCATGAGCTCGAGCTGCTGCAGGACGCGGGCATCGATCCATGGGACGTCCTGGCGAGCGCGACGACGAACGCGGCGCGCTACCTCGGCGCCGAGGAGCACCTGGGGACGGTCGAGGCAGGCAAGATGGCCGACCTCGTGTTGGTAGACCAAGACCCCACTACCGACGTCTCGCGATTGACGGAGATCTCAATGGTCGTGAAGGGAGGCCAGATCGTCGACCCCTCAGCTCTCGTGCTCGCAGGGGAACGGCCGACCCGCTCGGCGGCGCCGGCCCAGGCACCGATCAGCGCGCAGCACGGTGAAAACGCAGAATTCGACGCAGTTCGATCATGAAAAGAGGAATCATGAAAAGAGGAATCATGGAAAAGGGAAGGTACAACTGATGAAGTCGACGTTCCGGAGATGGAAGTCGTGGGTAGGACCGACCGCGACGGCTGCGGTAACCGTCTCACTGGTGGTCGCCATGTCGGTGGCCGACGCGACGGGAGCGGCCGCGGCGACCAAGAAGCACGCGACAGCCTCCAAAGGGGCGGTAGTGACCATGGCGGAAGGGGCGCAAGGGACCCCGAACAACATCATGCCGTTCGTGTCAGGAGCGAACAACTCCTTGGCAAACACGAACCTCCAGGAGCAGATGTGGCCGACGCTGTACACGATCGGCACGGCGAGCAACGTGAACGCGATCAACCGCCCCATGAGCCTCGCCGACCCTCCGGTCTACAGCAACGGAGACACCCAGGTGAGCGTCACGCTCAAGCCCTACAAGTGGTCGGATGGGAGCTCACTCACGGCCAGAGACGTCACGTTCTTCATGAACATCCTCAAGGCCAACAAGACAAGCTGGGCTCACTACACGCCGGGCGACATGCCCACAAACGTGGTCAGCTGGACCACGAAGGGCACGAGCACCGTCATCTTCAAGCTGAACCGAGCCTACAACCCCACCTGGTTCACCGACGACGAGCTGGCCTACATCGTGCCGATGCCGCAGCACGCATGGGACAAGCAGTCGGCCACAGGCCCTGTCGGCACATACGACCTCACGACAGCCGGGGCAAAGGCGGTCTACAATTTCTTGAACACCCAGGGGGAGAACACGGCCACGTACGGCTCGAACCCGCTGTGGCAGGTCGTCGACGGGGCGTGGAAGATCAAGCAGTACACAAGCAACGGGTTCGTCGCCCTCGTGCCGAACACGTCGTACTCGGGACCTGACAAGCCGAAGATCGCGAAGTTCGAGGAGGAGCCGTTCACCTCGTCGACAGCCGAGTTCAACGCCCTCCTGGGCGGCAACCTCGACATCGGCTACGTCCCGCTCAACGACCTCGCAGAGCGGTCCCGGGTGACCGGGGCGGGCTTCCACGTCGTGCGCTCCGAGCTCGTCGCGGTCAACATGATGTCGCTCAACTACTACAGCCCAGTGGTCGGCCCGCTGGTCAAGCAGCTCTACATCCGCAAGGCGTTGAACGACGTGATGGACCAGCCGGCCCAGATCTCGGCCATCTTGCACCATGCGGGTGGCTACGTGGACTTCGGGCCGATCCCGACCGTCCCGAAGACGCCGTACATGGCGGCGATCCAGAAGAAGAGCCCGTTCGACATCTCCGCCGCGCGCAAGCTCCTCACCTCGCACGGGTGGAAGATCCCCGCCAACGGAGCGGCCAAGTGCGTGCGTCCGGGGACCGGTCCGAAGGACTGCGGCGCTGGCATCCCGAAGGGCAAGACGCTCACCTTCTCGCTCGTCTACGTGAGCGGGAGCGGCTACCTGACAGCGACGATGGAGAACTACAAGAGCGATGCGAGCAAAGCCGGGATCGTGGTGAACCTCTCGCAACAGCCCTTCAACTCGATCGTAGGCGACATCTGCGGGACGCCGACATGCGACAGCCCCGGATGGCAGATCGCCAACTGGGGGGCCGGGTTCTCCTGGAACTTCGGCTCGCCCTACCCGGTCGGGTCGACCATGTTCGAGGGGCACGTCGGGCTGGACTACCCTGTCCCGAAGAAGCTGGCGTCGCTGATCACCGCGACGGAGACGGCGTCGGGGTCGAAGACGGCGGCTGCCATGAAGGCGTACGACACATGGGTGATCAAGAACGATCCCGAGGTGTGGCAGATCGAGACCTACACCCTCAATGCCGTCACGAACAAGCTCAAGGGTGTCACCTTCTACCCGGTGACGGGGAACGTGTTCCCCCAGGACTTCACGGTGAAGTAGGGTCCCCGGCCTGGTCCCCATGCAACGTGGACCAGCATTCGTCGGCGTGGGCCGTCACCGGCTGGTGACGGCCCACGCCTCGTGTTCGGGCTGCGGACGTGCAGACCGGTCCCCAGGGCGTCTGAGAACGCGTGAATCGAAAGAGTAGGTCATGATTGCGTTCCTCATTAGGCGAGTCGGGCAGGCGTGCATCGTGGTGGTGGGGGTCTCGCTCATCGTCTTCTTGATCACGCACATGCTGCCCGGCAGCCCGGCCCGGGCGATCCTCGGCATCCAGGCGACGCCGGAGGCTGTTCGGAAGTTCAACGAAGCCAACGGGTACGACAAGCCGATCTTCGTCCAGTTCGTCGTGTACTGGCAGCATCTCTTGGCAGGGAATTTCGGCTTTTCCTACAAGAAGGACCTTCCGGTCCGGACCCTGATCGCCAACGACGCGCCGAAGACCTTGCTCCTCGTCGGCCTCGGTTTCTTCTTCGCGTTCTTGGTGGGGATCCCGATCGGGCTGTGGCAGGCCGTGCACCGTAACAGGCTCGACGACCACCTTCTCACGTCGCTCTCCTTCGTGGGCTACTCCATGCCGGTGTTCTGGCTCGGCATGCTGCTGATCTGGCTGCTCGCAGTGTCGCACCACGTGTTCCCGGCCGAGTCGCCTCCCGCAGCGACGGTCGGGCAGGTGCTCGAGCATCCGGTGAGCCTGGTGCTCCCCGTCGTCACGCTGAGCGTCGTCGAGGCGCCGGGGGTCATCCGGTTCATGCGCTCGGCGGCGATCGAGAACCTGGCCGAGGACTACGTGCGGACCGCAACGGCCAAGGGAGCGCCCAGGGTTCGGATCGTGCTGGTCCACGTGCTGCGCAACTCGCTGCTGCCTGTGATCACGCTGATCGGGCTCACGCTGCCGCTGGTCCTGTCTGGGTCGATCGTCGTGGAGACCGTGTTCAACTACCCGGGAATGGGGCTGCTCATGTGGACAGCCGCCCAGTCGCGCGACTACCCGACGTTGTTGGGCGGCGCGATCGTGATCGGTGTCGCGACCGTCGTGGGCTCGCTGCTCGCGGACGTGCTCTACGCCATCGTGGACCCGAGGGTCAGGCTCACGCGATGACGCAGGCGACCACTGTCTCTCCTGCCGGGGTCTCCCGGCCGCCGCGGCCGGCGTCCGCGTCTGCACGTGCGGGAAGGATGCTGCGGGCGATCGGGCGGTGGTGTCGGGCCCACAAGCTCGGTTTCGCAGGTCTCGTGGTCATCGTGCTGCTGACGCTCTTCAGCTTCGTGGGGCCGCTCATCTACCACACCGACCAGGTGCACACGCACCTGACGGAGGTGAACCTGCCGCCGAGCACGGCCCATCCGCTCGGGACGGACAACGTCGGGTATGACATCCTGGGGCGGCTCATGGAAGGCGGGCAGTCCTCCCTGGAAGTCGGGTTCGCGGCGGCGCTCTTGGCCAGCTGCATCGGGACCCTGTGGGGAGCGATCTCGGGGTATGTCGGCGGCTGGGTGGACGCGTTGATGATGCGCGTCGTGGACTCGGCCTTTGCCATCCCGCCGCTCCTTCTCCTCCTCTTGCTGGGCACGATCTTCACCCCCTCGGTGCCCGAGCTCATCGTCGTGCTGGGCCTGGTGTCGTGGCTGATCACCGCCCGTCTGGTTCGGGGCGACTCGCTGTCGCTGCGGACCAGGGAGTACGTCCAAGCGGCGATGGCCGCCGGCGCCAAGCGACCTCGCGTCGTGGTCCGCCACGTGATCCCGAACGCTCTGGGCACCATCGTGGTGCAGAGCACCTTCGAGGTGGCGAACGCCATCCTCCTCCTTGCGTCCCTCAGCTTCCTGGGGCTCGGACCGGCGCCGCCTGCCGCGAACTGGGGCGCCATGCTGAGCCAGGGTCTCAACTACATCTACGCCGGGTACTGGTGGCAGATCTATCCGGCCGGACTGGCCATCGTGATCACCGTGCTCGCGTTCAACATGCTCGCAGAGTCCGTCCGGGACTCGTTCGAGACCCGGCTCGCCCGCGGCTGAGCCCACCTGATCCCGCGGACACGTGACTGACTACGCCGATCTCGAGATCGTCGGTGGGTTGACGGAGTGGGCGGAAGCCTTCATCGAGAAACGTGCGTTGCCGGGCTCGGAGACGTTCAAGGATGCAATGCGCGCGCTCGGGACGGGCGTCGGGATCGTCACCGTCCAGGAGGACGGCCAGGTCTTCGGTCTGACGATCAACTCGTTCTGCTCGGTCTCCGCGAGCCCGCCCCAGGTGCTCGTGTCGCTCGCGCACGGCGCGAGCTGCCGAGAGCCGTTGCTGCGTCGGAGGCGCTTCGGTCTCTCCATCCTCGGTACGCAACATCGGCAACTGGCTGAGCTCGGGGCGGTGCCGGGCGGACCGAAGCGCATCGACATGTTCTGCGAACGTCGAGGCGCCGACGGTCCTGTGATCGTCGCCGGGGCGCTCGCAAGCTTCGACTGCGCCGTCGCCCAGAGGTTCGAAGTGAGCGACCACACCCTCGTCATCGGGCTTGTGGAGCAAGTCATCGTCGGAGAGGACGTCTCGAGCCCGCTGCTCTACCACGATCGGACCTTCAAGCAGCTTGGCGGTCTGGTGGAGCCGCGCTCCGACGAGGACGCGTCGGCATCCTCGGATGCAGCAGAAGAGATCAACAGCAGGCAAGAACAGAGCCGAACAAGAACAGACGGGAGAAGAGCATGAAGTTCAGCATCTACTCGGAGCTGCAGAGCTGGCCCGGCAAGTCCTACGACACCCTGTACGGCGAAGTTCTCGAGCAGATAGAGAATGCAGACCGCCTGGGCTACGACGCGTACCTGGCAGTCGAGCACGCGTTCTTCCCGAAGTTCTCGGCTTCCGTGAACGTGTTCGGGCTCTTCGGCATCGCCGCCGCGAGGACGCGGAACATCAAGTTCCGTGCGATGCTGCACATCCTGCCCTATCACAACCCACTCGTCCTGGCAGCGATGATCCACGAGTTCTCCATCCTGACGCAGGGTCGCTACGAGTTCGGCGTCGGCCGCGGCCATGGATGGATCCCCTCGCCTGCGGGGCTCCCACTGGACTCGACGTCGCGGCCTCGCTACGAGGAGGCGCTCGACCTCTTCATCGAAGCACTCGAGAAGGAGGTCGTGTCGTTCCACGGCGAGTATTGGAACATCGAAGAGAGCCACGTGGTGCCGTACAGCGGGCACGACTTTCGGGTGATTCTCGGCGGAACGTCCGACCGCACGTACGACCTCGCAGCGGAGCACGGCTGGGGCGTGGCAGTGCCTCCGCTCCTGCCGTACTCGGCGCTGAAGGACCAGCTGGACTTCTACAGAGCGAAGTGTGCCGAGCACGGGACCACGCCGGACATCGTCTGGATCCACGCGTGCTACATCGACGAGGATCGCGAGATTGCAAGGCGCGAGGCAGAACGCCACATGCGCGGCTATCTCGAGGGCAACGCGTCCCCACTGACCGACTTCACGCCGCCACCGGCCGATGCGCTCAACGCTGCGGGGTACGGGTTCTATGTCTCGGGGATCTTGGAGAAACTTGCACAGACGCCGTACGACACGATGATCGAGAATGACATCGTCTGGGTCGGAACGCCCGACGACGTCGTCTCTCGCATCCGAGAGACGATCGACGTGTGCGAGGGTCTGACGGAGATCGCGATCACGACGAACCCGGGTGGCGTCGAGCATTGGAAGGCGATCAAGGCGCAGGAGCTCTTCGCAGCCCATGTGATGCCGGCGTTCCGCACGTGAGCCGTTGTCCAAGGTGGACGTCGGGCGTCAGAGTGGCGCCGACGGGGAGTGGCTACCTTCCCGGCTCGCCGGATGCTCGTGCGCGGTGACCGAGGTCGACGACCGGGCCGACGACGATGACGGCGGGAGGCCCGAGATCGACTTCGGGGAGTCGGGCGAGGGTAGTGCGGACCGTGCGCTCGGTCGCAGTGGTGCCGTTCTGGATCACGGCCACCGGGGTGTCGGGGCCTCGGCCGGCGTCGATGAGCGCAGCGGCGATGGCAGCGCGCGAGGCCATGCCCATGAGGATGACGAGGGTGCCGCCAGTGCGGGCGAGCGCTTCCCAGTCCGGCTCGTGCTCGCAGTCCGACGGCTCGCCGGCATGACGGGTCTGACCGGTGACGATCGTCACGGACGAGGCGAGGCCCCGGTGCGTGGCGGGGATGCCGGCTGCGCCCGGGACGCCGAGCGCCGAGGACACCCCGGGGACGATCTCCCAGGCGATCCCCGCGCGCTCGAGGATCTCGATCTCTTCGCCGCCTCGCCCGAAGACGAACGGGTCCCCACCCTTGAGCCGCACGACGATCGCGGCCGTTCGTCCGTGCTCGACGAGCAGGCGTCCGATGTCGTCTTGGCGGTGATCGGCTCCCGCACTGTCGGTTCCTGGCCGCTTGCCGACGTCGATGCAGAGCGCGTCGCTCCGGGCCAGGCACAAGACGTCCGACGAGACGAGGCGGTCGTAGAGCACGACGTCGGCACTGCGGAGGAGCTCTGCCCCGCGGAGGGTGAGGAGCCCTGGGTCACCGGGTCCTGCGCCGACCAGGTACACGGTCATCGCGCCACGCTCTGTGTGGGCATGTCCGGTGTGTCGGCCTGCTGTCGGGCCCGCATGTCGCCGTGGTGCCGAAGGGCGCGCTCGAGCCGCGGGAACTGGTCGTGGCGGGGGACCGCGACGCGAACGGTGCCCTCCAGCCCGAAGCTCGCGCAATCACGCACGACGACCCCCTCGGTCAGCAACGTCGTGCGGAGCGTTCCGGACTGGCTGACGAGGACCCACGGCCCTTGACCGGCGCTGACGGAGAGCCCGTGCTGGCGGAGGAGATCGGCCAGCTGCCCTCGAAGTGCTGCGGTCTGACGCGACCACGCCGGGAGGTCGACCGGTCGCAACAGGTCGGGCAGGGCGGCTGCTGCCAGCCCGTTCACCGACCACTCGGGCTGGACGCGGCGGATCTCGTGCACGAGCCGGTCATCGGCGCAGAGCACGTACCCGAGGCGGAGCCCGGGGCACGCGAGGAGCTTGGTCAGCGACCCAACGACGACGGATCCCTTCAGGTGGTCACCACGAGTCCACGTTCCCGAAGCGATCGGCCAGAAGGCCTCGTCCCACACCCCTACCTCTGCGTCTGCCGGGGCGAGCGTCCCGAGGGGATTGTTCGGGTTGGACCTCCACCGGGGCCCGCCTGTGCGTGGGTACAAGGAGAAGTCGGGTTCGTCGACCGTCCCTCCGAGGACCGAACCGGTCAGTGCGATGGCCTCCGCACCGCCGTTGGTGAGCACGAGGTGCTCGGGTTCCACGCCCATTGCCTCGGCGAGCGCCGCCGTGGCACGGGACGGATCGGGGTAGCGGCCGATGGCGTCGAGGTGCGTGCGCAGGGCTTCCGTGGGGTCGGGAGCCACGGGGCAGAGGCTCGCAGACAGGTCCAGGATGGATGCCGGGTCGATTCCGAGCTCTGCGGCCAAGCGTGCGCCGTTGCCGCCGTGCGCTTCACGGCCGGCAGACGAGGCGGGCGAGGCAGGTGAGAACCTCAACGGACGTCTCGGCGGTTTCGGTGGGTCCCCGTGGGGGCCACGACCCGGATCAGCGAGGGGAGGGCGAGGGCCGTGGCTGCGGTGAAGGTGACCCGGCGTGCGAGCTGCCGGGCGCGGGCGATGTCTGCCGTCTCGGCGACGCGCCCGTGGCCCAGCTCCGCACGATGCTCGACCACGCCGCCGTAGCTGTTGGTCCCGCCGAGGCGAAGGGCGAGTGCGGCGGCGAAGGCAGCTTCGACCACGCCAGCGTTGGGGGAGGGGTGGTTCGGGGCTTGCTGGCGCACTGCCCGCACGATCTCTGCGGCGCGGCGCGGCACGCACAGTGCGACGAGCACGGCCGCGATGCGCGCCGGCACGAAGTTGGCGATGTCGTCGGCACGTGCCGACGCCCAGCCGAAGCGTCGGTAGCGGTCGCTGCGGTGCCCGACCATCGCATCGAGGGTGTTCACGGCGCGGTAGGTCGCCGCACCGATCGGGCCCGCCACTGCCGCCCAGAACAGCGGTGCCACGACGGCATCGACACTGTTCTCCGCCAGTGATTCCACGACCGCCCGGGCGATCTCGGCCTCGTCGAGGCCTTCCGGATCGCGTCCGGCGAGGGTCGGGAGCGCTCGGCGCGCCACGTCGATCCGTCCGGACGCCAGCGCCCCGGCGATCTCCGAGGCGTGCCGATCGAGACTGCGGGCGCCGAGCGTGGTGGCGACCACCGCGATGGCGGACGCGCACTGGGCTGCGAGGCCGCCGAACCGTCGGGCCATGGTACCCAAGACCAGCGTGGGGAACCCAGCCACCGCGAGACCGGCGCAGAGGTGCCGTACGCCGCTCCACCGGTCATCGCTCCACGCCACCGCTTCGCGCCACGCCATGGCCCGGCCGAACCACGCCACCGGGTGCAGTCCGTCCGGAGGATCCCCGACGAGGTGGTCCAGCACCGCCCCCGCCGCGGCAGCCGCTCCCCGTGATCGCCA
>JAKBTL010000101.1 GCA_021844425.1 Actinomycetes bacterium
GTACGCCGTCCCCGCCACGGTCACCGCCTCGTCGTCGGCGCGCGGCTGGGGGAGCTGACCCGTGACGATCCCGGCCCCGCCGCTCGCCGAGCTGCCGCCCGATGTGCCGCCCGATGTGCCGCTCGCCGAGCTGCCGCTCGCCGAGCTGCCGCCTGGGAGTGTCACGGCCTCGACTGTGGCGACCGGGTACGCCTGGCCGCCCCCGAACAGGAACGCTCTGCCGCCGAGCACGGCGCTCCCGGCGTCGTGCGTGGGCGACGCGAGCGTGGCGACCGAGGTCAGCGCCCCGGTCTCGAGATCGAGCACGCCGACGTCCGCAGAGCTCCCACCCGAGGCGAACAGGCCGCCCAAGAGGAGCACCCGGCCGCCGGGAAGCGCCGCCGCGCCCGCCCGGGAGAGGGCGCTCGGCAGGTGCCACGGGGCGATCGACGACACCACCGACGGATTGCCCCCGGTTCGGCTGGCAGCGGGCGAGGTCTGCCCGTGCCCCGTCGCCGTGCTCGCCGTGCTCGTCGCCGGGCTGGCGGACGAGTTGGCGGCGGTGCGGTTCGCCGCCGGGCTGGCCGACGGGTTCGCAGTCCGGCTCGCCGCCCCCCCGGACGCGACCAGCCAGGCCACGAGCCCGAGTACCGCCACCGCGACGACCAGGGTGGTGCGCCGCCGCCGTCGAACCCTCACCTCGCGGGTTGCCCGCCCGCCAGCGCGATGTGCCGGGCGCGAGCCGCGACGCGCCGACGGGGGAGAGCGCCGAGAGCGGGCGGGATCGGCAGAGCGCAACGGCTGACGGCTGCCAGGGGGGCTGCCAGCGGGGCTCCCAGGGGGGCTGCCATTCGTGGGCACTCGGCCAAGTCTTTCAGCGCCGGGGCACTACGACCGCGCATGGCCGTACGAGGGCACATCGCCACTACGACCGCGCACTGGCCCTACAGCGCATTGGCCTTGTCGGTCAGGGTCTGGAGGAGCTCGTCGAAGGACTTGGCGAACGCGCTCACGCCCTGCTCCTCCAAGACCGCGGTCACGTCGTCCATGTCGACGCCGACACGCGCGAGGTCGTCGAGCACCTGGTGCGCGTGCGCCACGTCCGTGTCCACGCTGCGGGCGATCGTGCCATGGTCCAAGAGCGCGTCGAGCGTCGGCTCCGGCATGGTGTTGACCGTGTCGGGCCCGATCAGGGAGTCGACGTACAAGAGGTCCGAGTAGGCAGGGTTCTTGGTCGACGTAGAGGCCCAGAGTGGGCGCTGCACGCGGGCCCCCTTCGCCTCGAGGGCCGTCCAGCGCGGGCCCTCGAAGGTCTTCACGAAGTGCTCGTACGCGAGCTGGGCCTGCGCGACCGCGGCCTTGCCGCGCAGGCCCAGGATCTCGGGGTCGCCGGCGCCGTCGCCGCCTCCTGCGAGGGCCTCGAGGCGGCGGTCCACCTCGGTGTCCACCCGGCTCACGAAGAACGAGGCCACGCTGTGCACGCTCGACAGGTCGCTCGCCCGCTCCGCGTACGCCTCGAGGCCCGAGAGGTATGCCTCCATCACCTGGTCGTAACGCTCGATGCTGAAGATCAACGTGACGTTGATGCTTCTGCCTTCCGAGAAGAGCGTCCGGATCGCGGGCAGCCCCGCAAGCGTGCCCGGGACCTTGACCAGCAGGTTGGACCTGTCGATCCGCTCGTGGAGCGACCGGACCGCGGCGATGCTCCCGTCGGTGTCGTTGGCGAGGGAGGGAGCCACCTCGAGCGAGACGAACCCGTCGGCACCCTCGCTCGACTGGTGGACCGGCCGCAGCACGTCGAGCGCACGCTCGATGTCGTCGATGACCATCTCCCAGTACGCGTCGTCGACGCTCATGGAGCGCATGAGGGCGCGGAACTGCTCGTCGTAGACATCGGTGGCCTCGATGGCCTTGGCGAGGATCGTCGGGTTCGAGGTCACGCCTCGCACCCCCTGGCGCACTCGGTCCGCCAGATGGCCGCTCGTCAGCCACTCGCGGTGCAGATCGTCGAGCCACGGGCTCTGGCCCTGCTGTTCGTAGAGGTCGTGCAGCTTGGTCACCTCGAGCCTCCTTCGATGCCGTGAGCGCCTCCGGGCTCGCGTGAAGCGTCTGCGCCTTCGCCCGCAACGCCTTCGTCCCGGCGGTGTCGGAGCAGCTCGCGGGAGCGTTCGGCGACGTGCTCGGGAGTGAAGCCGAGCTCTGCGAGGACTCGGGCGCCGGGCGCCGACGCGCCGAACCTGTCGATCGACACCGTAGCGTCCGCGTAGCGATCCCAACCGAGGGAGACGCCGGCCTCGACCGCGAGCTTCGGCACGCCCGGCGGCAGCACCGACCGCCGGTAGGAGGCGTCCTGGGCCTCGAACCATTCCCAGCACGGCAACGACACGACCCTGACCCGGAGACCGTCCGAGGCGAGCTGCTCAGCCGCCCCGACGCACACGTGCACCTCGCTCCCGGTGCCGATGAGCACGAGGTCGGGCGGTCCTGCGGAGGCGTCACCGGGTTCGTCGACGAGGACGTACCCGCCGCGCTCGACCCCCTCGGACGCCCGCGCGGCGGCCCCCGAGAGGACCGGGAGCTCCTGACGGGACAGCACGAGCCCCGTCGGCCCCCGGCCGTCGACCGCGACGCGCCACGCCTGCGCGCACTCGTTGGCGTCTGCGGGTCGGCACACGGCGAGCCCGGGCATCGCACGCAACGACGCGAGGTGCTCGATGGGCTGGTGGGTCGGTCCATCCTCACCCAGTCCGATCGAGTCGTGCGTCCAGAAGTAGATCACGTGCGCGCTGGACATCGCTGCGAGCCGCACCGCCGGGCGCATGTAGTCACTGAAGCAGAAGAAGGTCCCGCCGATGGGCAGCACGCCGCCGTGATGGGCCATCCCGGTCATCGCGGCGGCCATCGCGTGCTCCCGGATGCCGTAGTAGACCTGCTGGCCTCCGGGGTGCTCGGGGGACTGGCGGTCCCCGCCGTCGAGCTTCACCCCCGTGTTGCCGGTGAGGTCGGCCGCGCCGGGGACCAGGCCCGGGATGTGGTCGGCAGTCGCGTTCAGGCAGACGTTCACGGCCTTGCGCGTGGCAAGCATCGAGCCCGCCTCGAAGCGGGGGAGCTTGCCCTCCCAGCCCGGAAGCCCGCGCCCCGACCAGGCCGCGTCCCATGCGGCGCGGTCGCCGTCCCAGTGCTCGAAGCGCGCCTCCCACTCGGCGCGCATCGCCTGGCCGCGCGGTACGGTCCGGCGGTAGAGGTCGAGCACCTCGTCTGGCACCCAGAAGCTCTTGTCGGGCGGAAGGCCGAGGATCTCCTTGGTCAGACGGATCTCGTCTTCACCGAAGGGGTCGCCGTGCGCTTTGGCCGTGTCGGTCAGGTGCGGCGAGGGCCAGCCGATGTGGCTGCGCAGCATGATGAGCGACGGCTTGTCCTCGACCGCCATCGCCTGGCGCAGCGCCTGCTCGAGGGCGGCGGTGTCGTTGGCAACCTCGCCGACGTCGTCGACGTCCCAGCCGTAGGCGCGGAAGCGTGCAGCGACGTCGTCGTCGTACGCGAGCTCCGTCGGGCCGTCGATCGAGATGTGGTTGTTGTCGTAGACGTAGACGAGCCGCCCCAGCGCGAGATGCCCGGCCAGGGAAGCCGCCTCGTGGCTGATGCCCTCTTCGAGGCAGCCGTCGCCGCAGAAGACGAACGTGTGGTGGTCCACCAGCTCGGGCCCGAAGCGCGCGCGCAGGAACCGCTCCGCGACCCCCATGCCCACTCCGTTCGCGACGCCTTGGCCGAGGGGGCCGGTCGTCACCTCGACCCCCGGCACGAGGTGCTTCTCGGGATGACCCGGGGTGCGCGATCCCCACTGGCGGAACGCCTTCATGTCGTCGAGCGTGAGGCCGTAGCCGCAGAGGTAGAGCATCGAGTACAAGAGGATCGACGCGTGCCCGTTGGACAGGACGAAGCGGTCGCGGTCCGGCCATGCGGGGTTGCTCGGGTCGTGGCGCAGCACCTTCGTGAAGAGCACGTGCGCGAGCGGGGCGAGCGCCATGGCGGTGCCCGTGTGGCCCGAGCGTGCCCGCTCGGGTGCGTCCATCGCGAGACCCCGGATGACGTTGATGCCGAGCTGCTCGAGGTCGGCGTCGGACGTGGGAGCAGGAGGCATGCCGGCCAACTTACCCAGTACGGTGACGGCGGTGGTGCTGCCGTTGCGGATCCTGTTGCAGATCCCGGCGCAGCGAACGGGCAGCTGGCCGGGTGGGCTCGAGCGCCCTCCGCTTGCGGCTGGGGAGGGCAGCGGTGGAGGATCTACCTGGTAGCGGTGGAGGATCTGCCTGGTAGGCGCCCCCTGGAAGGCACGCACGCCCTCTGGCAGGGTGCCGTCCGAGGTGGGGCAAGCCTTCCGCAACGAGAGGAGCCTGAGCACGCGTGGCACGATTCCGATTCGGGCAGTCGTCCAAAGGAGGCCGCATCCGGCAAAGCGGCACGGACGCGCTCCAGCTCGTCGTCGACTACATCAAGCAGGAGACGCTCACGCCCCTCAAGGGTCTCGGCCGGTACCTCGTCTTCGGGATCCTGGGCTCGATCACCTTGTGCGCGGGCCTCGTCCTCCTCCTCGTCGCCTTCCTCCGGGCGCTCCAGGAGCAGACCGGGGGATTCTTCAGCGGCACACTCACCTGGGCGCCGTATGTCATCGTTGCGGGCGCCGCCATCTTGGTGATGGCGTTCGCCGCTTGGCGCATCGGCCGCGGGCAAGCCGCCCGCCGGCGGCGTCCGCCGGCCGCGAAGCCATGACGCCGGCTCGGCGGGGACGCAGTCGGGCGTCGGCGAGCGAACGTGGGGAGATCACGGGTAAGCCGGGATCTCACGGAGACGGAGGGAACCAAGGGTGAGCATCCGCACGAACGGCCGGCCCATCACGCGGGCCGACCTGGAAGACGCGTTCCAACGGGTCGTGGGGGAGGGGGAGAAGACCGTGACGGCAGCGGCACCCGCCGCGCTGGTCGTTGCGGTCGCCGGCGCGCTGGTCGTGGTCACGCTCGCCTACCTCGCCGGGAAGCGACGCGGCCGTCGCAAGTCGTCCGTCGTCGAGATCCGCCGCCTCTGAGCTCGTGGGGCGTCTCGTCGACTCGCTGTTGCGCCGGGTGGCTCGCTCGGGCCTCCGCCGGGGTCTCGCCGGAGAGCACTGGGCGTGGCTGGTCATCGCCGCTGCCGCCTTCCTCCTGAGGAGGGCACGCCGCCCCGGCGGGCGCGTCGAGCGCATCGACCTCGAGGCTGGGGACCGCTACCTGGTGACGCTGCAGCCCGGAGGCGGGCACCGGCACCGCACGACCAGGTAGCGCGGGCGCGTGGGCGAACCGGGGCGGAAAGGGCCCGTGACCGCGGGCGAGCGGGTCATGCTCGTCGACGCCAAGGACCGCCGGTACCTCGTGACGCTCTCGCCCGGTGCCACCTTCCACACCCATGCGGGCAGCGTCTCGCACGACGACGTCATCGGCCGAGACGAGGGCGAGGTGGTCGCGGGATCGACGGGCAGGCGATACCTCATGGTGCGGCCGACGCTCGCCGACGTCATCGTGAAGATGCCGCGCGGCGCGCAGGTGATCTATCCCAAGGACCTCGGCGCGATCCTGCTCGCCGCGGACATCGGACCGGGCCAGCGCGTGCTCGAGGCCGGAGTGGGCTCGGGCGCGCTCTCGATGGCGCTGCTCCGGGCGGGCGCGACCGTCGTCGGCTACGAGCTGCGGGACGACTTCGCCGCCCGCGCCCGGAAGAACGTGGCCGAGCTCCTTGGCCCGGACGTGGACTATCGCGTCGAGCACCGGGACGTGACCGAAGGAATCGAGGAGCAGGACCTCGACCGCATCCTCCTCGACATGCCCGAGCCCTGGCGCGTCCTCCCTCATGCCGCGCACGCGCTGCGCCCAGGGGGCGTGCTGCTCTCCTACCTGCCGACGATCAACCAGACGGCAGAGCTTCGTCATGCCCTCGACCAAGCCCCGTTCGGGCTCGCGTGCACCTCCGAGGTCCTCCACCGGACGTGGCACGTCGAGACGCGATCGGTCCGCCCGGACCACCGGATGGTCGCGCACACCGGCTTCCTCACCTGGGCACGGCGGCTCGCACGTTCACCTGGACACGAGAGCTCGCACCGTACGGGGACTGACCTTGGCTGAGCTGTGGTGGCGTGGGCTGGGGTGAGCTGAGCTGGGGTGGGGTGGGGTGGGGTGGCGTGGGCTGGGGTGGGCCGAGCTGGGGTGGGGTGGCATGGGCTGGGGTGGCGTGGGCTGGGGTGAGCTGAGCTGGGGTGGCGTGGGCTGGGGTGAGCTGAGCTGGGGTGGCGTGGGGTGGCGTGGGCTGGGGTGGGCCGGTGCTCGATGCCCGGCTCTGGTCGAGTCGGACGATCCGAGTAATCGGGGTAATCGGGGCCGTGAGCGAAGGGCAGCGCGCTCTCGAGGAGCTCCTCGAGGTAGCCGACCCCCATCCCCCTGCGGGGCAGCGAACTGGGCTCGAGGAGCTCGGTATGGAGCACCTCGATGGCGTCACTCTCCGCCCTGGACCTGGTCGAGATCGTGATCGAGAACGAGATCGTGATCGAGAACGAGATCGAGATCGAGAACGTCGTGATCGTGATCGAGAACGAGATCGTGAACGTCGAGATCGTGATCGAGAACGTCGGGAACCTGGTCTGCCCGGCCGAGCTCGACGTCGGTGAGCACGCCAGGGCCATGGTGTTCTCGGTCACCGAGGGGGAGGAGAAGCCCCTCGAGTACCCGGTGATGTTCCGCTCGGCCGACATGGTGGTGGTGAACAAGGTCGACCTGCTGCCATACCTGGACTTCGACCTGGACCTGGACCTGTTCCTGTCAAACCTGGCCGATGTCAACCCTGGTGCCACCGTCATCCGGACGAGCGCGCGCACCGGCGAGGGTCTGGACGGCTGGTGCTCTTGGCTGCGGGATCTCGCCACGGGTAGCCGAGCCGTGTCGAGCGCGGACGGCGCACGTTGGCTGGGAGATCGAGGGAGCCATTGGGAGTTGTAGTGCTCGACGTGCTCCGCGAGCACGGCTTCGAGACGGCGCCGGGCACCCGGTTCCCCGCGCCACAGCACCCCGGCCCGCACGCGGTCGGTCGGTCTCCCTGCTGGGCATGGTCGCGACCCACCTCGCCGTCCGTCCCCCAACATCCTCCGGTTGCGCTGTTGCGGCTCAGCGGTGGACCGCGTCGCCCGACACCTGGTGATCGGCGTGGAACAACGCTTCGGTCAGCAGCGCCCGGACATGGCCGCCCCGGAGTCGGTAGACCATGTGCCGGCCGTTCCTTGTCGCCTCGACCAGGCCCGCGAAGCGAAGTTTCGAGAGGTGCTGGCTGGCCACCGTGGGCCGGCATCCTGCCACCGTCGCCAATGACGCGACATCGAGCTGCCGATCCCGCAGCGCCCAGAGCATCCGGACGCGGGTGGGCTCCGCCAAGAGCGTGAACGACATGACCGCAGCCTGGACCTGCTCGTCGCTGAGCGAGTCGGGGTGCGCGGACGGAGCCTTGCGGGCTTGGGTGTCGGCCATGGTCGCAATCTATCCCTAACTGCGAGATATTCGCACATGCGCAGATGAGCGTCCGCTGCGCTAAGGTCCGTGCAGAGGCGCTATGCAATTCGATCACCGACACGACGTCGCCGACGCGCACGATCACTCGCCGGGACACCACCACGGGGATCACCACGAGCAGGGGGATCACCACGAGCACGGGGATCACCACGAGCACGGGGATCACCACGAGCAGGGGGATCACCACGAGCACGGGGATCACCACGAGCACGGGGATGACGGGCCTTCCTTGCGCTTGCGACTCGCTCACCTCATCTCTCGGGTGCTCGGCGCCCACTCGCACGACATGGCCGACCAGACGGACTCGTCCCTCGAGGCCGACGCCGAGGGTCGGCGGGCCCTGGTCCGGAGCCTCGGCATTCTCGGGTTGACCGCCGCCCTCCAGCTCGCCGTCGCCGTCTTCTCCGGGTCCGTCGCCCTGCTCGGCGACGGCCTGCACAACGTGGCCGACGCCCTCACTGCCGTGCCACTGCTCGTCGCGTTCGGACTGTCGAGGCGGGCGCCAACCAAGCGCTTCACGTACGGCTATGGACGGGCTGAGGACGTGGCCGGCCTCTTCGTGATCGTCATGGTCGTCCTCTCCACGGCGCTGACGGCGTACGAAGCGATCGACCGGCTTGCTCATCCTCAGCACGTGAGCGATCTATGGGCCGTGGCGCTCGCCGCGGTCGTCGGTTTCTCCGGCAACGAGATCGTGGCTCGCTACCGCATCCGGGTCGGCCGGCGGATCGGCAGCGCCGCCCTGGTCGCCGACGGCCTCCACGCCCGCACCGACGGGTTCACCAGTCTTTCCGTTCTCCTTGGTGTCGGCGGCTTGGCGCTCGGCTGGGAGGATGCCGATGCGATCGTCGGTCTGCTGATCACCGTCATCCTCCTCGGTGTCCTGCGCTCTGCGGTCCGCCAAGTCGGCGCACGACTTCTCGACGCCGTCGACCCAGCTCTCGTCGACCAGGCCACTGCCGCTGCTCTCAGTGTGGCGGGCGTCATCGACGTTCGCGAGCTGCACATCCGCTGGATCGGGCACGCCCTTCGAGCGGAGGTCGATGTCACCGTCGCTCCCGACCTCGCCGTCACTCGCGCCCACGAGCTCGCCCACCACGCCGAAGCCCACCTGCTCCAGCGAGTACCCCGGCTCAGCGCAGCTACCATCCACACCAGCCCTGCCGGCGCGCACCGCGCCCGCGGGGGAGCACCAGAAGCCTGCTGACAGTGCGCCCCAGGCAGCACCTCGCTTCGCCCTGACTCGGCGCATCGCCTTCATCGGCTGGCTGCCCGCGGCATCGGCGAGACGACCTTGGAGCGGCTCTCGGCGCCGGGTGTCACCCGCCGCCGGTCGTGTGCCGCGCCTGCCGTCCCGCGCCTGCCGTCCCGCGCCGGGCGCCGCACCTGCCGCACCTGCCGCTCCCCCATGAGAGTCACACCCTCATGCGATCGTGGTGGGGTGGGTGAGGTCCAAGACATCGTGGAGACGGCCGGGGCGCTGCGCCGTGCGCTCGCAGGCCTGGAGCCCTCCGGCTACTCGGCCACCGACGCAGCCACGCTCGCAGAGGTGCTCTCGGCGACCGAGAAGACCTGCGCGGCGGCACGGCTCCTCCTCGCAGCGCGCGCGGTCGCCTGCGGCGCGCACAGAGACGCCGGGGTCTTGGACCCGGCCTCTTGGG
>JAKBTL010000127.1 GCA_021844425.1 Actinomycetes bacterium
AACCACTTCCACGCAGTCTGGTAGTGGACGCCCTCTTGCTTCGCCCACTCCGAAAGTCTCACGCAGACATGCTCACACGTATGTTCGCCGATACTCGTTGATACTCTCTGGAGCAGTTCGAAGCCCCCTCACACGTGCTGGAGGTTGTCGAAGCGCGCGTACTGGCCGAGGAAGGCCAGATGAGCAGAGCCGGTGGGCCCGTTACGGTGCTTGGCGACGATGACCTCGGCGAGCCCCCTCCGGTCGATCGGCGTCTCGGGGTCGTAGAGCTCCTCGCGGAAGATGAACAGCACGACGTCGGCGTCCTGCTCGAGCGAGCCCGACTCACGGAGATCCGACAGCATCGGCCGCTTGTCCTGACGGGCCTCGAGGTTCCGGGAGAGCTGCGAGAGCGCCACGACGGGGCACTCGAGCTCCCTGGCGAGGATCTTCAGGCCCCGGCTGATCTCGGAGACCTCGACCTGGCGGTTCTCGGCCCGGCTCCGCCCGGTCATGAGCTGCAGGTAGTCGACGACCACGAGCCCGAGGTCCCCCTCGCTCTTCTTCAGCCGCCGGGCGCGCGCCCTGATGTCCATCACCGTGAGGTGGGGGTTCTCGTCGATGAAGATCGTCGACTCGCTGAGCCGGCTCACCGCGGCGCCGACCTTTCCCCAGTCGGCGTCGTGGAGGTGGCCGGTGCGCATGCGCTGCGAGTCGACCCGGGCCTCCGATGCGAGCAGCCGCTGCGTCAGCTCCAGGTGCCCCATCTCGAGCGAGAACAGCAGTGCGGGCCGGCGCAGCACGGTGCCGACGTGGGCGAGCATCCCGAGAGCGAAGCTGGTCTTGCCCATGGCCGGCCTCGCACCGACGATCGTGAGGCTCGCCGGCTGGAGGCCCGCCAGGATCTCGTCGAGCTCGACGTAGCCGGTAGCGACGCCCGTGATGCGGCTTGCGCGGTGCGAGAGCTCCTCGATCCGATCGAGGCTCGGGCCGATGAGGTTCCGCAGCGCTTCGACCGAGTCGGTGGTCCGGCGCTCCGAGAGCTCGAACACGAGGCGCTCGGCCTCGTCGATCGTGGCTGTCACGTCCTCGGGGACCGCGTACCCCATCTCGGCGAGCTCGCTCGCGACGCCGATCAGTCGACGGAGCAGCGCGTGCTCCTCCACGATGCGGGCGTAGTGCCCCGCGTTGGCGAGCGACGGGGTGTTGGCCTGCAGCGAGACGAGCACGGTCGGGTCTCCGACCTGGTCGATCAAGCCTCTGCGACGGAGCTCGTCAGCGACGGTGACCGCGTCCACCGGCTCGCCGGCCTCGAAGAGCGAGAGGATCGCGGAGAAGATATGGCCGTGCGCAGGCTTGTAGAAGTCGCCCGCGCTGCAGGTCTCGATCGCCGCCACGACGGCGTCGTTCGACAGGAGCATCGCTCCGAGCAGCGACTCCTCCGCGTCCAGGTCGTGCGGCGGGACCCGTGGCTGGCGACCACCGAAAGTTGCCAGCCCGGGACCGCCGCCCCCCTCCTTGTAGGCCTCGCTCGCGACGCCCTTCGATGTGCCGGGGCGGATCCGGCGTGGGCGGTCGTCGTCGATGGCCTGCACCATGGCTTACCTACCTTGTGCGAAGCGGGCTGGGGATGGGTAGACCCGAAACCTGGGGATTTCCCGTGGTCTCTCCCTGGGCAACCCTGTGAGCTTGGCTGTGGACGACCACTGGGCAGCTGTGGACGGAGGCTGCGCGGGCACGACCATGCCGTCATGGTGCACTTCGGCAGTGACCACGTCCGGGCTCGATGGCGCGGAGCGCCAGATGGCGGCCCACGCTTGGCAGTGCCGGGACGGCGTCCCGGGGGCGCGGCGTCACCTCGCGGCGCCGCGCGACGGCACCAGCCTGCGGACGACGTCGGCACCGGCGCCGAGCGGCGCTCAGTCGGCGGCGGCGACCTCCACGAGGACCGAGGTCGCCACGTCGCGGAACAACCGGACCGGCACCTCGTAGGTCCCGACCTCCTTGATGGGCTCGGGGAGCGAGAAGGCATGCCGGTCGACCTCGACGCCCTTCTGCTCTCGGGCAGCCTCTGCGATCTCGACCACGCCGACCGACCCGAAGAGCCTTCCGGTCGCGCCGGCGCGCGCGGTGATCCGCAGGGACGCGCCTGCGAGCACCTTCGCCTTCGCCTCCGCCGCCTGGTGGTCGTGCGCCTCGCGCAGGTCACGAGCACGGCGCATCGACGCGGCCTGCGCTTGGATCCCCTTGGTCGCGCGGAGCCCGAGGCCGTCGGGGATCAGGAAGTTCCGCGCGAAGCCGTCGGCGACGTCGACGATGTCACCTCGCCGCCCGACGCCGTCCACGTCTCGACGAAGGAGCAGCCTCATCGCTCGTCACCCTCATGCTCGCCCGAGGCACCCGCGCCGGCGACGTCAGCCGGCGCGAAGGTCTCGGCGGACAGCCCGTCGGATGCGGCCGAACCGGAGCCCTCGGGCTCCTCGTCTCCCGGTGCGTCGGCGGCGCGGCCTTCACGGGCACGCTCGTCCCGGCCGACAGCCGGACCACGCTCGCCACGCTCGCCACGCTCGCCACGGCCGCCGCGCGCACCCGGGCGCTCGGTCACCGTCCGCTGCGTGTAGGGGAGGAGGACCAGCTCCCGCGCGTTCTTGATGGCCTCCGCGATGTCGCGCTGGTGCTGGGCGCAGTTGCCCGTGACCCGACGCGAGCGGATCTTGCCGCGGTCGCTCATGAACTTCCTGAGAAGCGGCACGTCCTTGTAGTCGACCCACTCGACGCCGTCGCGGCACAACGCGCACGGCTTCTTCTTGATCCTGCGCCCGAGATCCTTGGGAGCGCGGCGGGAGGTCCCGCCCCGATAGTTGCTGCGTGCCATCAGAAAGGCTCCTCGTCGTAGCCGTACGCGGTCGTCTCGTCCTGTCGGGGGGCGGGGGCGGCGGCGGGGGCGGGGGCGGGGGCGGGCCGAGCACCTCCGCGAGGTCCCTCGGAGGGCCCCCGCCGCTCGTTCTTCGTCACCTGCGCGGTCGCCCACCGCAACGACGGGCCGACTTCGTCCGCGACCACCTCCACCTTCGACCGGCGGTCGCCATCGGGCGTCTCCCAGCTGCGCTGCTCGAGACGTCCGCAGACGACGACCCGCGCGCCGCGGGTGAGGCTCTCGCTCACGTTCTCCGCCATCTCACGCCAGCACACGATGTCGAAGAAGCTCGTCTGCTCCTCCCACTCCTGGGTCTGGCGGTTCTGCCAGCGCCGGTTCACCGCCAACCCGAACGTCGCGGTCGGCTGGCCGGTGTTCGTGAAGCGCAGCTCGGGGTCCCTCGTCACGTTGCCCACGAGCGTCACGCTGTTGTCCGGCATGGTGCCTCCTCCTCGTTCCTCTCCGCCGCGTCTCGCCGCGTCCGGAGACGTCAGTCCGCCGCCGGTGCGGCAGCGTCCACTGCGGCTCCAGACGGCGCCCCCCCGTACGAAGCGCCTCGCCCACCGGGGCTGCGCGGTGCGGGACCCCTCGCACCCTGGCGGGTACGGCCGCCACCGCCGGATCCGACGCGTGCGGCGACCTTGTCGGGGATGCGGATGACCTTGAAGCGCAGCACCTCGTCGGCGAGGGAGAGAAGGCGGTCGATCTCGGCGACCGTCCTCGGCTCGCCGGTGAGCTCGACGACCACGTAGTAGCCCTCGCGGCGGTGCCTCAGCTCGTAGGCGAACGGCCGACGCCCCCAACGGTCGACGTGGCCGGGTGCCCCACCGCTCGCGCGGACGGTCTCCAGAAGGCGGTCGACGACCGCTTGGATCGCCGGCGGCTCCGCACCGACGTCGAAGATGACCATGACTTCATACGGCCGCATCTGCGGCTCACCTCCCTCCGGACCGGGTGCGCCAGGCACCCGGGCCCCGGTGGTCCGGGGCAGGGCTCGTCCGTCTCGGCTGCGGCTGGCGTCACCGCCGGGCCGAGGCCGCTCGCCAGCGTAGCCGATCGCAGCGACCGCCGTCCCCGGCTACCTCGATGCCCGGCTCAGCTCCGTGCCCGGCTCAGCTCCGGGTCCTGCTCAGCTCCGTGCCCGGCTCAGCTCCGGGTCCTGCTCAGCTCCGGATCCTGCTCAGCTCCGTGCCCGGCTCAGCTCCGGGTCCTGCTCCTGCCTCGGTCGCTCGCCCCCGCGCCGACGCTCCGGCCGCCTGCGGGGTACCTACGAAGCAGGTGGTGCCACGCGCACGCGGGGCACACCTCGACGTCGTAGCAGAGCACCGGCTCGCTCCGGCGCCGGAGCCGCTCCAGCTCGGTCACTGTGCCTGGGCACCTCCCTCCGGCAGGCAGCCCTGCGCCGAAGACATACGTCACCTGCACCGTGCGAGCCTCTCCGCAGATGGGGCAGTCGTCGGCCAGCGGGTGACCGACGTTGCGTGCGGCCCGCAGGAGCTCGGGGTGCGCGTCGCAGACGTCGCCGACGCGGATCCGGCCGCGGCGGACCTCTCGCACCAGCGCGTCACGCACGAGGCGGTACTCCACACGTGCCTCTGGGGCGGGATCCTCCACACGTCGGCGAGCACCTGGGCCCGAGCGGAACACCACGCCGCGAGGCTACCGCCGGGCGACCGCCACCTCGCAGGTGCACCGCCCGGCGCGCGTGTCGCTATATCGAATCGATATAGTCTGGCTGCGATGCTGGACTTGGCGATCCTCGGGCTCCTCGAAGAACGCGGCGAGCTGCACGGCTACGAGATCCGCCGGCAGCTGCGCGAGGGCCTCGGGCTCCTCGCGAACGTCTCGTTCGGCTCCCTCTACCCCGCGCTCGCACGTCTCGAAGCCGCTGGCGCGGTCGAGGCGACCGAGGCTCCCTCCACGGCGGAGGCTCCGCGCGCGGCGGTCCCGCCGACGGGCTCGCTCAGCGGTGAGCTCGCGGTCCTCCGCGCGCGGCGGCGCACGACGCTCCGGGCCCGTGGCCAGCGCGCGCGCAAGGCGTACCGGATCACCGACGCCGGGCGTGCCCTGTTCGCCGAACTGCTCGCCGGCGGAGGGCCCTCCGACGACCCCCGGAGCTTCGGGCTCCGCCTCGCCTTCGCGCGTCACCTCCCCGCACCCGCGCGTCTGGCGCTGCTCGAGCGGCGTAGGACCCAGCTCGCCGAGCGCCTCACCGAGATCCGGGCGACCGGCAGCGGGGCCCTCGACGTCTACGCGCGCTCGGTCGTCGAGCACACCGCAGACGCTCTGGAGCACGACATCAGCTGGCTGGACCGTCTCGTCGAGGCCGAGGAGCAGTCAGCCGGCATCTCCCGCCACGCCACCGGGAGGGCCGCCGGGCGGCCCGTCCCGTCACCACAGCCTCGAGGTACCTGAGAGCACCCCGCAGCACGGGGCACCCGAGAACACAGGAGGAATGACCGATGGGCAACGTACGCGTCGCCATTGCCGGCGTGGGGAACTGCGCCAGCTCGCTCGTGCAGGGCATCTCGTACTACCGGGACGCCGCCGAGGACGACCTCGTCCCAGGGCTCATGCACGTCGTGCTCGGCGGCTACCACGTGCGCGACGTCGTTCCCGTCGCCGCGTTCGACGTCGACGCGACGAAGGTCGGTGCAGACCTCTCCAAGGCGATCTTCGCGGGGTTGAACAACACCATCCGCTTCGCGGAGGTCGGCGACCTGGGGGTGACCGTGCAACGCGGGCCGACGCTCGACGGTCTCGGCCGTTACTACCGCGAGCTCGTGGAGGAGTCACCCGAAGCCCCCGTCGACGTCGCGGCGGCGTTGAGGGAGGCGGAGGCCGACGTGCTCGTCGCGTACCTCCCGGTGGGGTCGGAGCAGGCGCAGCGCCACTACGCCGAGGCGTGCCTCGAGGCGAAGGTCGCCTTCGTCAACGCGATCCCGGTATTCATCGCGTCGAACCCCGAGTGGGCGCGCCGCTTCACCGAGGCCGGCGTGCCCGTGGTCGGCGACGACATCAAGAGCCAGGTCGGCTCGACGATCGTCCACCGCGTGCTCACCCGGCTCTTCGAGGACCGCGGGCTCGCGCTCGACCGTACGTACCAGCTCAACGTGGGCGGCAACATGGACTTCCGCAACATGCTCGAGCGCGACCGCCTCGAGTCCAAGAAGGTGTCGAAGACCCAGGCCGTCACGAGCCAGATCGAGCACACCGTGCTGCCCGCCGACGACGTGCACATCGGCCCCTCCGACCACGTACCGTGGCTCGCCGATCGGAAGTGGGCGTACATCCGCATGGAGGGCCGCAACTTCGGCGACGTCCCTTTGAACCTGGAGCTGAAGCTCGAGGTCTGGGACTCGCCGAACTCCGCCGGCGTCATCATCGACGCGCTGCGCTGCGCCAAGCTCGCGCTCGACCGGGGCATCGGAGGACCCCTCCTCGGTCCCTCCGCGTACTTCATGAAGTCGCCGCCGGTGCAGTACCACGACGACGTCGCCCACGGGATGGTCGAGGCCTTCGCTGCAGGAGACCCGGGCTCGCGCTGGCCCGAGAGCTGAGCGTCAGCGGCCCGTCCGAGAGCTGAGCGTCAGCGGCCCGTCGGGCCGCTGTTCGCTGCGACCAGGGACCGACGGGAAGCCCACCACTCGTCGAGCCGCCGACCCGCCTCTTCTTCGCCGAGCGGCCCTTCGTCGAGCCGCAGCTCGAGGAGGAACGCGAGCGCCTCACCGACCAGCGGCCCCGGCGGGATCCCCAGACGGGCCATCACCTGTGTGCCGTTCAGGTCGGGCCGGATCGCGTCGAGCTCCTCCTGCTCGCGCAGCTCGGCGATCCGGCGTTCGAGCTCGTCCATGCGGCGGGCAAGGGCGCTCGCCTTCGCCGGGTTGCGCGTGGTGCAGTCCGAACGCGTGAGCTCGTTCAGCTTGTCGAGCAACGGCCCTGCGTCCCGCACGTACCTGCGCACCGCCCTGTCGCTCCACCCGAGGCGGTACGTGTGGAACCGCAAGTGCAGCCTGACCAGCTCGACCACGACGTCGATGTCGTCCTTCGGGTACCGAAGCGCCTCCATCCGCTTCCGGGACATGCGAGCGCCCACCTCGTCGTGGTGGTGGAACGTGACCCCGTCGGGCCCGAACGCCCGCGTCCTCGGCTTGCCCACGTCGTGCAAGAGGGCTGCCAGTCGCAGCAGGCGGTCCGGGGACGTCTTGTCGACGACCGCCAGCGTGTGCGCGAGCACGTCCTTGTGCCGGTGTACGGGGTCCTGCTCGAGACGGAGCGCGGGCAGCTCGGGAAGGAGCTCGTCGGCAAGCCCGGTCTCCACCGCGAACCGCAACGCCCGGGACGGTCCGGGAGCCGGTAGGACGAGGATCTTGTCCAGCTCGTCTCGGATGCGCTCGGGGGAGACGATCGCGAGCCGGTCATGGCCCTTGCGCACCGCGTCCACCAGCGCGGCGTCCGGCACCAGGTCGTACGCGGCGGCGAAGCGCGCCGCTCGCAGCATCCGCAGCGGGTCGTCCTCGAAGGAGACCTGCGGGTCGAGCGGGGTCCTGAGCCGGCGCGCCGCGAGATCTACGAGCCCGTCGAAGGGGTCGACGAGCCGCAGATCGGGCAGCTCGAGCGCCATCGCGTTGACCGTGAAGTCGCGCCGCGAGAGGTCCGTCTCGACGTCGTCACCGAACGTCACGTCGGGCTTGCGCGAATCGGGCCGGTACGCTTCGGCGCGATGGGTGGTGACCTCGTAGGTCCTGCCCCCCGCCTTGCACCCGATGGTCCCGAACCGCTTGCCCTGCGTCCACACGGCGTCGGCCCATCCGCGCACGATGCGCTCGATGTCGTCGGGGCGGGCGTTCGTCGTGAGGTCGAAGTCGCTCTGCGCGCCGTGCGGCGCGGCGTGCGGCGCGGCGTGCGGCGCGGCGTGCGGCGCGCCGTCAGCCTGCGCAGGAGCCGCCGGCCGCTCGACGAGCGCGTCACGCACCGACCCGCCGACGAGGTAGAGGCGGTACCCGGCGCGGCCGAAGCGCTCGGCGAGCGCCGAGGTCGCCTCGACGAGGGGGCCGAAGCGCTCGGGGACGTGGGGGGGCTGCACCGATCCACCGTACCGCCGAGCCGCGGCGCCCCATGGCGCTTCGTGCCGACTGCGCTCCCGCGCGGGTGCGTGGGCTCGGTTGGCGGGAAGTAGCGTCATGCGGTGTCGATGCAGCGCAGCTCGGCCCCCAGCACGGCGCGCCGGGCCGCCGCACTGGTATGGGCCGTCGTCCTCGCCAGCCTGGCACTCGCCGTGCTCGTCACCCCCGCCGCCGGCGCCGCCGCCGCCGGCACCTCGCAGCGCGCCACGACCTTCGTGCTCGACAGCCAGACCGAGTGGGTCGTCGCCCCCTCGGCCGCTCCGGCCGGCGCGCCGACGGGAGCCGCCCTGCCGCCGGCATCCTTCGACCTCGTGCTCTCAGCGCGCCGCGCCCCGGCGGGCGCGCTCGTCGACGTGGTGCTCTACCCGCGGCTGCTCAGCCGCTACGACTTCAAGAACGCGGTGCGCGAAGGCCCGCGGGGCTCCCCGCTGGCCACGACCGCACCTGCGGCGCTCACACAGCTCCCCCGCGACCCCCGCGTGACAGGCGCCCACTTCGTCGACCTCTCCGTCGTACAGACAGCCGCGAGCACACAGGGCCTGCGCCTCGGGCTCGCGTGCGCCCCGCCGACAGGCAGCGGCACATGCACAGGCGTGTACCCCGTCGTCGTCGAGCTCCGTCGGCCGAACGGCGGCGTGCTGCGCCGCTTCACGACGTTCCTCACCTACGTCGCCGGCAAGAGCGCGCACCCGCTCGAGCTCGCCTGGGTCGTCCCCGTCGACGCCCCGATCTCGCTCGCCCCGCATCCCCCGGGGCTCGCCGGGGCAATCGAGCCGCTCTCGGCACACGAGGCCCGATCGCTCGAGACCCTGATCTCGCAGCTCGGTGCGGCGACGTCGGTGCCGCTCACCCTCGACGCCTCGCCACAGACCCTCCAGGCGCTGGACCACGCCGGAGCGGACGGGCGCGCGGCGGTATCGGCGGTATCGGCGTTGTCCGCGGACCCCTCGACCGACGAGGTCCTCGCGCGTCCCTACGTCCCCATCGACCTCGGTGCGCTCGCCGGCGCGGGCGAGCCGACCGAGATCGTCGCCCAGATGGCCGCCGGGACCACAGTCCTGCGCCGCCTCCACGTGAGCGCCACCGCGACCCCCTCTCCATGGGTCCAGACGGGGCTGGTGGGCAACGACATCGCCCGGGGCCTGGCCCAGGTGCACGCGGCGCAGCTCGTCCTCCCCGACGTCAACCTCGCGCCCACACCAGGCGCCACAAGCCGCGGCACCTGGGCGTCGACGTTCCCGCTCACGCTCTCCCAGGGCAGGTCGACCACGTCGGTCCAGGCAGCCGAGACCGACACGTGGCTCGACGGGCAGTTCACGGCGCTCCCGCGCGACCCCGCCCTCGCCGCAACGCAGCTCTTGGCCGATCTCGCGATGGTCCACTTCGAGCGCCCGAACACAGACGCGGTCCGGGGCATGGTGGCGGTGCCGCCTCGGCGCTGGGTGGCCAACCCCGTCTTCGACCGGGTGCTGCTCGCCGGGCTGACCCAGAACCCGGTCGTCGAGCCCGTGACGCTCTCGCGCTTCTTCTCGTCTGTCACCCCGGCCGGGCCGCGCCAGCTGCTCCGGTCCGGGCCCGGACCGGTCATGAGCCGTACCGTCGCGCGCGCGGTGTCGCGCGCGCGCCTCCGGCTCACGAGCTTCGACGGGGCGGTCGCAGGCCGCCCGCCCCGGGCCGAAGCCGAGCTCGACGAGCTCCTCCTCGCCTCGGAGACCGACAGGCTGACGCCGAGCCGACAGGCCGGAGGCGTGTCCACCGTCGAGCGGTTGCTCGACAAGCAGCTGCGCCTGGTCAAGTTCGCCACGGAGACGACGTACACGCTCACGGCGCGCACAGGGGTGATCCCCATCACCGTCGTGTCCGGCGCGAAGTACACGGTCGTCGCAAGGCTCTCGGTCAGCGGGAACAAGTTCCTGTTCCCCCATCGGGGGACACGCCGGATCATCCGGCTCGACCACTCGACGAACGCCTCGCGCGTGGACGTCGAGGCGCGCAGCTCCGGAGACCTGCCGCTCCACGTGACCCTCACCTCGCCCGACGGCCGGCTCGTCTTCGCGCGCACCCTGCTCACCGTGCGCTCGACCGCGACGTCCCTCGTCGGAGTCGTGCTGACCGCGGTCGCACTGGCGATCCTCCTCACCTGGTGGGCGCGCACCTGGTGGTCCGGCCGTCGCAGGAGGCGCTCCTGGCACGCAGAGCCGCCCGGTCCCGGAGCATCCGCCGCGTGACACGCCAGAGCCTTCGCCGACGCACACGCCGGCCGGCCCACGCCGCCCAGCCATCCGGCGCGCGCACAGCGGCCCAGGCGCCGCTGGGTACGCCGTCAGGTGCCGGTGCGCCGTCAGGTGCCGGTGTGCCGTCCGGTGCCGGTACGCCGTCCGGTGCCGGTACGCCGTCAGGTGCCGCCACGAACCCAGCCGCGGCGGGCAACGTCCGTCTCCGCCGGGCGGCCGCCTGGATGGCCGCGGGCACCGCGGTGTCGCGGGTAACGGGGCTCCTCCGGATCATCGCCCTCGCCTACGCGCTGGGCCTCACGCATCTCGCCGACGCCTACAACCTCGCCAACACCACGCCGAACATGATCTACGACGTCGTGCTCGGCGGCATCCTCGCCGCGACGTTCATCCCCGTCTTCGTGGACCGCCTCGCGACGCGCGACGAGCGCGAGGCGTGGCGCGCGATCTCGGCGATCACGACTGCCGCGGTCGTGGTGCTCGTGGTCATGACGGTCGTCTTCTGGGTGCTCGCACCCCAGGTGATCAGCGCGTACACCGCGTTCGACCACACCGCGGGCACCGCCGCACGCACCCTCGGGCAAGAGAAAGCGGTCGCGACGACCTTGCTCCGATGGTTCGTGCCGCAGGTCGCGCTCTACGGCGTCATCTCGCTCATGGCCGCGCTCCTCAACACCCGCCGACGGTTCGCCGCGCCGATGTGGGTCCCCATCGCGAACAACGCCGTCGTGATCGGCGTGTGCCTGTGGTTCCACGCGCTCGTGCCGAGGTTTCCTACATCCCGTTCGCTCACATCGGTACGCGGCCACGGCGGCGATCTCGTCCTCCTCGGGCTCGGGACCACCGCCGGCGTCCTCCTCCAGGCGCTCGTGCTCCTGCCGTCGCTGCGCGGCATCGGCCTCGGGCGCCTCCGGTGGCGCTGGGAGCCGAAGCACGAAGCGGTCCGCACGGTCGTGCGGCTCGGAGGCTGGACGTTCGGCTTCGTCGTCGCCAACCAGGTCGCGCTCTACGTCGTCCTCGCGCTCGCCGTGGGTGCGAAGGGCCGAGGGCCGCTGTCGTCCTACACGTACGCGTACACCTTCTTGCAGATGCCCTACGCGGTCGTCGCGGTGTCGATCATGAGCGCCGTCACGCCGGACCTCGCCGAGCGCTGGACGACGGGAGACGCGGAGGGGTTCCGCCGGCGCCTCACGGGAGGCCTGCGTGCGACGCTCGCGGTGATCCTCCCTTCGGCGATGGGCATGCTGATCCTCGCCCACCCGGCCGTGGCGCTCCTCCTCGGGCACGGCAACACGTCGCCCGCCGCCACCGGCACCACGGGAGCCGCGCTCGCGATGTTCTCGCTCGGCTTACCCGGTTTCTGCGCATTCCTCTACGTCGTGCGCGTGCTCCAGGCGATGCAGCGGACCAAGGCGGCGTTCTACCTCTATCTGGTGGAGAACGGCCTCAACGTCGTGCTCGCGCTCGTCTTCGTCGGCCCGCTCGGCATACGGGGCCTCGCCCTCTCCTTGTCGATCGCCTACAGCGTGGCAGCGCTCTGCGGCATCGGTGTCCTGCGGCGGTGGCTCGGAGTGCTCGGTGCCCCCAAGGCGTGGGCACCGCTGCGGCGGGCAGCGGGCGCGACCATCGTGATGGGCGCGGTCGTGCTCGTCGTCTCCAACGTCTCGGGCGCCCAACGCGGCGCGGGGTTGCTCCTCCGTGTCGCCGCCGCCATGGTCGCCGGAGGGGCCGTCTACGCCGGCATCGGCGCGCTGCTCGGAGGACGCCGTCGTCCCTTCGCGCTGTTGACCGGTGAGCCGACGGGCCCTGGTACCCCGACAGGCACGGCCGCCATGACAGGCACAGCCCTCGACGCAGTCGACGTCGGGGCGGGCGCGGGGCTCGGCGCTGCCTGGGGGGACCCGCGCACCCCGGTCAATACCGGCCCACGCATCAGGATCGTCCCGGCGCCCGGCGCCCCGGCGGCCCGTTCCACGTCTCCGCGCGGCTCGGACCGTGGCCTCGCGTCGGCATGGACGCCGGCCGCGCCGGCAGTACCGGGGGTCCCGGCGGCACGCCGCCTTCCTTCGACGCGCGTCTCGAAGCGCGCAGGCGCGCCGGAGCCCCCAGCCGACGCCGACGGCAACAACGACGACCCGGGCGAGCGCCGCTGGGTGGGCGGTACGAGGACGGCGCTGCGCAGGCGACGCCCGCGCTAAGTTGCTCGCGCCCACGAGTCCGCCCGGCCAGCCGCCGGTCGGGCCCGACGGAGGCTGGAACCGAGGAGAGGCACGTGGCAGGAGTCCGGGTCGTCACCGACAGCGCGTGCGACCTCTCCGGCGAGCTCGCCGACCGCTACGGCATCGACGTCGTGCCCCTCACGATCCGTTTCGGCGACGAGGAGCTGCTCGACCGTCGCGACCTCTCCCCCGGGGAGTTCTGGCGCCGTTGCAAGGCGTCGGCATCGCTGCCCGAGACTGCGGCGCCGCCGCCCGGAGCGTTCCGCGCGGCCTACGAGCGCGCCGGGGCCGCGGGCGCCGACGGCGTGGTCTGCTTGACCTTGTCGGCGGGGGTCTCCGCGACGTACCAGGCCGCGCTCGCAGGCGCCGCAGCGCTCGAGGACCAGCTGCCGGTGGTGGTCGTGGACACCCGGTCGCTCACGATGGGCCAGGGCCTCATGTGCATCGCCGCGGCCGAGCTCGCCGCCTCGGGCGCTCCACTCGACGCGGTCGTCGCGCTCGCTCGTGACCTCGTCGGCCGCACGCACGTGCTCGGCGTCGTCGACACGCTCGACCACCTCCAGCGCGGCGGGCGCATCGGCGGCGCCGCTGCGCTGCTCGGGTCGCTCCTCTCCATCAAGCCGGTCATCGAGGTGCGCGACGGCGTCGTCGAGCAGGAGTCCAAGCAGCGCACGCGCAGCCGCGCGCTCGACTACCTCGTGGCCAAGATCGCGGCCAGCGCCCCCCTCGAGCGGCTGGCCGTGTGCGACGGGGCCGCGCCGGACATCGACGCGGTCGTCGAGCGGCTCCGCCCGGTCGAGGTCGACCACGATCTCGTGGTCACCGACCTCGGCCCGGTCGTCGGCACCCACTCGGGACCGGGCGCGATCGCCATCTGCTACGAGCTCCGGCCTGCACGCTCACGGCCGCCGGTAGGCTCCACGCCATGAGCGAACCGCACGGCGCACCGACCGGACCGACGCCGCCGGCGTCCGCAGCGAGCGGGATCGCCGGGCACCTGCCCCCTGCCGTCGGCGCCGCCGCCGCGGACGCAGCTGCCGAGCTGCCCCGCAGGGCGGCCGACCTCGTCCAGCTCGTCGTCGACACCATCCACGACAAGGCGGTGCGCCCAGCGGTTCTCGTCACCAGGGCGCTCGTCTTCGGGCTCCTCGTCGCCGCCCTCGGCACGGTGCTCGTGGTGGTCGGTTCCATCGCGCTGCTGCGCATCTTCGACGTCTACGTCTTCGGCCACCAGGTCTGGCTGAGCTACATCGTGCTCGGCGGCGCGCTGACCCTCCTAGGGCTGGGCGCCTGGACGCGCCGCACGGCGCCGGCTCGACAAGGCTGAACAGCCGATGACCGCACACGTGAAGGTCCTGATCGCAGGCTCCGGCCCGGCCGGTTTGACCGCCGGGGTGTACACGGCGCGTGCGCAGCTGGCCCCGGTCGTCGTGGAGGGCGAGCCCTCGTCGACGAGCGACCAGCCCGGCGGGCAGCTCATGCTCACCACCGAGATCGAGAACTTCCCGGGTTTCCCCGACGGCATCCTCGGCCCCGAGCTCATGACCGCGATGCGTTCCCAGGCCGCTCGCTTCGGAGCCGACGTCGTGACCGCGAAGGTGACGAAGGTCCGTCTCGGTACGAGCCCGTTCTCCGTGTGGACCGGGGACCCTGCCGCGACCGACCCCACCTACGAGGCCGAGAGCCTCATCATCGCCACGGGCGCCCAGTCGCTCATGCTCGGCGTGCCCGGTGAGGACGAGCTCTTGGGCTACGGCGTCTCGACGTGCGCGACGTGCGACGGCTTCTTCTTCCGGGGCCAGCACATCGCGGTGGTCGGCGGCGGCGACTCGGCGCTCGAAGAGGCGCTGTTCCTCACCCGGTTCGCGTCGAAAGTGACCGTCGTCCACCGGCGCGACCGGCTCCGCGCGTCGCGGATCATGCAGGACCGCGCGTTCGCCAACCCTGACATCGAGTTCCTCTTCACACACCAAGTCGCCGCGGTTCTCGGGGACGGCAAGGTCACTGGCGTCCGACTCCGCCACTCGGCGACCGGGGAGGAACGGGAGCTTCCGGTCACCGGGCTGTTCGTGTCGATCGGCCACCGGCCGAGCACCGACGTGTTCCGCGGCCAGGTCGAGCTCGACGACCAGGGCTACGTCGTCACCCATGGCGGCACCGCGACGAGCGTCGACGGCGTGTTCGCGTGCGGGGACGTCCAGGACCAGATCTACCGCCAGGCGATCACGGCGGCGGGCTCCGGTTGCATGGCTGCCATCGACGCGGAGCGCTGGCTGGAGGCCCGCGGATCGTGAAGGACGGGAGGCGCTGTGGCGCCCCCGGAGACCACCGACCTGCGCGACGGGGACGACCGGGGGCAGGATCGGGTGCCGGGCTCTCGAACGAGCAGACGGAGCTTGCAAGCACGGGACGTCCCCGGGCTTCGACATCGACGAGGAGGACCGCATGAGCAAGGCGATCGTGACGTTGGACGACGCTACGTTTGACGAGCATGTCAAGACGGCCGAAGTTCCCGTGCTCGTCGACTTCTGGGCCGAATGGTGCGGACCGTGCAAGATGATCGCCCCGGTTCTCGAGGAGATCGCCGCGGAGCAGGCGGGCAAGCTGGAGATCGCCAAGCTGAACATCGACGAGAACCTGGACGTGACGCGCCGTTTCGACGTCATGAGCATCCCGACGCTGATCCTCTTCAAGGACGGCGAGCCGAAGGTCCGCCTCATCGGCGCGAAGCCGAAGGGTCAGCTGGTCCAGGAGCTGTCGAACTACCTGTAGCTGTAGGACCTCCACCCCGCGTGGCAGCCGGGCGTGACGCCGCGCTGCCACTTCGCGAAGGGGACAGCGGCGAAGCGGTCGCGGACGTCCAGCACCGGCTGCTCTCGCTCGGCTACGACCCCGCCAGCGATCCGGCCGGGGAATTCGGGCGTGCGACGCGCGCGTCGCTCGAGGCGTTCCAGCGACACCGCGGGCTCAGGGTCGACGGCGTCTGCGGCCCCCAGACGTGGCAGACCCTCGTCGAGGCCGGGTACCGTCTCGGCGACCGCCTCTTGTACCGTCGCACCCCGATGCAGCGCGGCGACGACGTCGCCGAGCTGCAGCAACGCCTGTGCGCGCTCGGGTTCGACACCGGGCGCGTCGACGGCATCTTCGGCGACTCGACGGCCAAGGCGCTGCGCGAGTTCCAGGAGAACGCGGCGCTCCACGCCGACGGGATCCTCGGCACCGAGACGCTGCGCGAGCTGCGCCGGGTCGCCGCACGGGCCGCCCCACCCCTCCAGCTCGTCTCGACGGTGCGTGCTCGAGAGCTCCTCCGTCAGTCCCCGCCGACGCTCTCAGGGCGCCACGTCGCCATCGGCGAGCCCGGCGGGCTGGCTGCACCGCTCGCGGCGCTCCGCCGGCGCCTGGTCGCCCACGGCGCGACCGTCACGACCCTCCACCACCCTGAGGACTCGGTCCAGGCGCAGCAGGCGAACGGGGTCGGCGCCGACGTCTACCTCACTCTCAGGCTCGAGCCTGAGCGCCCCGGAACGCTCGCTGCGTTCTACTCGGGCTATCGCGACGAGTCGGTCGGCGGTCGCCTGCTCGCCGAGACGATCCAGCGCATCGTTCCCGTTGCCCTGGGCGTGCCGGATCTCGGAGCCCGTGGGATGTCGCTCGCGGTGCTCCGGGAAACCCGAATGCCCGCGGTGATCGTCGAGGTCGGGCCCGCCACCGCCGTCGTCGAGCACGGACCTGCGCTGGCCGAGGCCCTGGTCAGGGCCCTCGCGGCGTGGGCGTCCGGCCCCTGGGAGTGAGCATTCCGAGGGCTGTGGTAGAGGACGAGCCGATAATCCACAACGTCATGCACAGCTTGTGGATATCGGTCTAGTGGTGGTTGAGCTTGAGGGTCCCGCGGCGTGCTCGGCGATGGCCTCCCGGCTCGGTACCTGCCGGCTCAGTACCCGGGAGCTGGAGCGGAAGGCTGCGCACCCTCGACCATCGCCCTGTAGATGCGCTCGAGGTCCTCGAGCGTGGCGAACTCCACGACAACCCGACCGCGCCGGTTCCTCAGCTCGACCTTGACCCGAGTGTTCAGGTGGGTGGAGAGCAGCTCTTCGAGCTCCAGCAGCCCAGGCTCCGGTAGCCTCCGAGGTGCCGCACCCTTGGTAGTACCATCGGTATTACCACCACTCGTACCGGCAGGTGGGGAATCCTGGGCTACATGCCCGTCTTCTTCCTCCGGAGCGCCCGCCCTCACGGCTTCCTCCACCTGCCGAACGGTCAAGCCTTCGGCGACGATCCGGCTCACGAGCGCTTCCTGGAGCGTCCTGTCCGGAGTGCCGAGCAGCGCTCGAGCGTGCCCGGCGGAGATCGACCCATCGGCGAGCGCGCGCTGGACACCGGCCGGCAGCTGGAGGAGGCGAAGCGTGTTCGTGATCGTCGCGCGGCTCTTCCCGACGCGGGTCGCCACCTCCTCATGGGTATGGCCGAAGTCATCGATCAACTGCTGGTAGGCCGCCGCCTCTTCGAGCGGCCCGAGATCTTCGCGATGGAGGTTCTCGACGAGTGCCTGCTCCAGGCTGTGCGCATCGGCGGACACCTCGCGTACGAGCACCGGGATGGTCTGCAACCCGGCGCGACGAGCCGCTCGCCAGCGTCGCTCGCCCGCGATGAGCTCGTACTCCGATCCGTCTCCGATCGGGCGCACGAGGACCGGCTGGAGCACGCCGAGCTCCCTGATCGAGGCCGCGAGCGCAGACATCGCCTCCTCGTCGAAGTGCGTCCTCGGCTGGAGTGCGTTGGGGCGGATGCTGGAGATCGGCACCTCGCGCAGTGCGCTTCCCTGCGACCCCGTCACCTCAGTCGGAATCAGGGCGCCGAGACCCTTACCCAACCCGCTGCGCCGCGCCATTGCTCACCTCCTTCGCAAGCTCTCGATACGCCACCGCCCCGCGTGAGGACGGATCGAACACCGTGATCGGCTGGCCGAAGGACGGCGCCTCTGAGAGCCGGACCGTTCGCGGGATCACGATGTTGCAGACCTTGCTCCCGAAGTGTTGGCGCACCTCAGCAGCGACGTCCACCGCGAGCCGCGTCCGCGCGTCGTACATCGTGAGCACGATCGCGCTCACTTCGAGGCGGTCGTTCAGGTTCGACGCCACGAGATGGACGTTGCGAAGCAACTGCCCCAGGCCCTCGAGGGCGTAGTATTCGCATTGGATCGGCACGAGCACCTCGCTCGCAGCGGCGAGCCCGTTCACCGTGATCAGCCCGAGCGACGGCGGGCAGTCGATCAGCACGAAATCGAAGTCCTCGAGTACGGTCTCCACCGCACGTCGCAGCCGAAGCTCACGGCTGAACACCGGCACCAGCTCGATCTCCACGCCGGCGAGGTCGATCGTGGCGGGGGCGACGAACAGGTTCCGCACGCTGGTCGCCTCGATGCAGTCCTCCATCGGCGTGTCATGCATGATGACGTCGTACATCGACTGCTCGAAGTTCCGCGCGTCGATGCCGAGCCCGGTGGTCGCGTTGCCCTGGGGATCGAGATCGACGACGAGCGTGCGGAAGCCCAGATCTGCGAGGGCCGCACCCAGGTTCACGGTCGTGGTCGTCTTCCCGACTCCGCCTTTCTGGTTGGCGACCGCGATCACTCTCGGCAGAGGACGGAACGTCGACACACTACGGCCATCCGAGATGTCGAGCGTGCCTGCGGGGCCGTCGTGCGGGATACGGCCGCGCCGAACAGAGCTCGTAGACGTTGCTTCGCTTGCCGTCTCAAGACCGTCGTGGTCGGACGCCTTGCTGTGCACTGCGGACACTGACGGGGCTCCCTCGGCCTCGGGTGGCGGGGGTGCCTCGGCCTCGTGTGACGGGGCTCCCTCGGCCTCGGGTGGCGGGGGTGCCTCGGCCTCGTGTGACGGGGCTCCCTCGGCCTCGGGTGGCGGGGGTGCCTCGGCCTCGTGTGGCGGGGGTGCCTCGGCCTCGGTGGGTTCGTCGATTTGGCTGCTCGCTGAGTCTTCGCCTCCCTCTTCGCGTCCCTCGCCGCCTCTGCTGGTGGCCGTGCTGCGTGTCTCGGCCGGTTCGGCGGCGGATTCGACGGCAGCGGGTGAAGGATCGGCGGGTGATGTCACGGAAGGCGCCGGATCCTGAGGCCCATCGAGGCGCAGCTCTTCGGTCGGCATGTCGGTCGGCATGTCGGTCGGCTCTTCGGTTGGCTCTTCGGTTGGCTCTTCGGTTGGCACGCTTTCGACCTTCCGATCGACGCCGCGAGCGCGGTCGTCGATGATGACGACCGCGGGTTCGTCGACGTCAGGTTCAACCGGCACCTCCGGCGGCGCCTCAATGTCGCGCCGCCGCCGCCCGATGATCCTCACCGCTCGACGCGCTCCGAAGCAAGCGGGTGGCGGTGGGCGTCAATCTCACCATGGGCTCCGCGGAAGTCGCTGCACGCCGGACGTTCCGTCACTACCACACGCCCTTCTCGCCCACGACGACAATCCTCGCTCGCGCGCTGCGCGACGTCAAGCTTCTCCGACGACTTCCACGAAAGATCGACGTCCAGCCGCGTTGAACCGTCGAGCAGATGATCAGGTGTGCGATGTTCCACGTGCAACCTTACGGTGAAACACGAGGCACCACAGCCTCCTCAGACGCCCAAGACGGCCTCAGGCCGGTCGTCGCACAGCCGGCGCACTGCGCCCATGGGTGTTCCACGTGTAGCATGACGGTGAAACAGCAGCACTACTCGAAAGACCGAGGTGGGCGGGAGATGACGTCATCGTTCGACGAAGGCCTGCTCGTCGGCCTGCTCATCGGGGAGGGCCACTTCGGCGGGGACGGTCGCCAGCCCCAGGTCACCCTACGCATGCACGAGCGCCACGAGGCGCTTTTCCGGTGGCTCGAGAGTACCTTTCCCGGTGGTCGCCTCTACGGACCTTACGACCACGGCGGACGCCGCTACTACCAATGGATGGCCCGGGGCGCGTACCTCCGCGAAGAGATCGTGCCGCTGCTTCGTCGAGCTCTCGGCCCCTCGCTGGACCGCTACGCGCACACCCGTTTCCTCCAGATGTGCGACCGGTACGCACGCCAGCTCGGCGTCGACCCTCCTGGTTCACCGAAGCCGGACGGCCGGCCGGCCCCTACTCACGAGCAGCCCAGCCCCCGCGACACATCCCTCGGTCACCGCGCAGCGGCGGCGTTCGCCGCCCTCAGGGAAGCGGGTGGCGTGCAGCCCTCGACCGACTGAGACCGCATGCCCCTCGCGTCCCCCTGGCTGCGCCCCGCTTTCCTGGGCCCATGGGTCGCTGCGTTGAGCTTCCCGGCGAGCCTCGCTCACGTCAGAAAAGCGGTCGCTTCGCCGGCACACCAACCCGGCGTGGGTAGCGAAGCGGACACGCCCGCTGCTGGGTCACGACCACGAAGCCGTACGCGGACCAGAGCGGCTTCGCTTGCCCCATGCCCAGCTCGGCCAGGCCTTCCGCTGTCCAGCGCCCGCCCGGCACCGAGACGCCCGGCGGAGGCTCGGACACGACGAGCAGCCCCCCGACTCCGAGCAGCGGGGCCGCGCACTCCGCGACCACCGCTGGACGGCCGAATCCCCTCGCCGTCACCAGGTCGAAGCGGCCCCGCCTCGAGGGTGTCCGCCCGAAGTCCTCCGCTCGCTGTGCCACCACCGTGACCCGCGCTGTGAGACCTAGCGCTCGAACCGCACGAAGAAGGAACCTGGCACGGCGCAGGTTGGCGTCGACGAGGACGAAGAGGGTGCTCTGCCAGTGCAGGGCCAGGACGAGCCCAGGAACCCCAGCCCCAGAGCCGAGGTCGACGACCGACCGGGGAGATCCCGCCGCCAGCTCGTCGCGTACCGGATGCGCAGTCAAGCTCACCTCTACCACAGCGGCGAATGCCCGAGACTGGTCGACATGCCTCGAGACCGGTCCTGCACCGAGAAAGCCCAGATCCCTTGCCTCGGCGAGCAGATCGCCCAACGTCGAGCTGCGATCACTCACAGTCGGTGGCCACGCCGGGCTGCCAACCACGGCAGCTTCCCGGACTTGGGCGCGGTGTGGAACCGGCTCAGTCGGCGGGGGAGATGACGACGAAGCGACGGGGCTCTTCCCCCTGCGAGCTCGACGTCACGCCGTCGATCGTGACGACGGTGTCGTGCACGACTTTCCGGTCCGCGGCAGACATCGGCTCGAGCGCCCGTTCGGTTCTCGATTCCAGCACCTCGGCTGACACCTGGGCCGCGAAACGGCGTAGCGCCGCAACGCGCCGCTCCCGGTAGCCGGCGACGTCAACGAGGATCCGATCGGTGCGGCTCGGGAAGCGCTTCTGCACGACCGTCCTGGTCACGTCCTGGAGCGCCGCGACGGTGGCGCCCTTCGGCCCGACGAGCACGCCGAGCCCCTCGCCATGCGCGGCGAGCTCCACCGTCTCCTCGTCCAACTCGCGAACCTCGATCGTCGCCTCGACCCCGTAGCGGTCAAGAAGACCCTCCAGGAATTCTTTGGCTACCGCAGCCTGCTCCGCCAGAGTGATCTCCTCAGCCACCGCCTGTTCCTCCTTCACTGCCTCCAACGGGCTCGTCGTCCCGGTGGCTCGATCCACGCCGCTGCGTGCCAGGGCGGAATCCCCGCCCGACGACTCCTGCACCACTTCTTCTTCGATTCCTTCGACCAGCTGCCCACCCCCGACTCTCGAGGTCGCTGCTCCCCGCCGCCTTCGCCGCCGCCGGCTGGCCGCCGAACCGGTTCTCATCTGCCCGGCCGTTCCCTCCTGCGCCTTCTGCGTGCCAGCTGCGGCGCGAGGCTGACGTTCCCCGCCTCCCGCGCCGCGTGCGTTGCCTCCCTCACCCCCCTCGCCGCGTGCGGCCTCACCGCCTCCCGCGCCTCCTGCGCTGGCGCCGTTGCTGCGCTGGCGCGGCCGGCGAGCTCCGTCGACGGCACCTCTGCCGCCGCCCTGTGCGCTGCGCTGGCGCCGGGTCCGCTTGGGCCTCGGCTCGACGGGCCGAACCCGCGCGCGCACGCGGGCTTCTCCTCGGACTCGTCCGAACAACCCCGTCTTCGGCTCTGCAAGGACCACGAGCTCAGCGTCCTTCTCGGACACTCCGAGCTGCTCGAGGGCACGCTCCTTGGCTTCTGCGAGCGACTTCCCCTTCGTCTCGACCCACTCCACGCTCAGCGAGCCTTCCGTGCGCGTTTGGACTTCGATCTCGGGTGCGGCTTCGGCGTCGGAGGGACTGGGGTACTACCGGTGGTATTACCACCCCTTGCGCCCCTTCGCCGGCCGCCGACCGCCCCGGTCCCGCCGGCCGGCGCCGCCTGCGCGCCGTTGGCCCTTCCCTGCTGTCCCCCGGCCGAGAGCGCGTGCCCGTCGCCTTCGGCTGGCGCAGCCTTGCCCGCCGCGGGCGACGAGGGACGCCGCTCCTGCCGTCCAGCCTCCGACGACGGTGCGTCGATCACCGCGGACGGCGCGGACGGCTTCGCCTTGGCGGCTCCGACCTGCCGTGCTCCGCCGGGTGCCTGCACGACCCCCGACCTGAACATCAGATCCTGGGTGACGACCCGGATGCCCGAGGAGACGATCATGTAGATCACCACGCCGGCGGGCACCAGGAAGTAGATGTAGGCGAAGATGAGCGGCATGACCCTCTGTACCGTCTGCATCTGCTGAGGCATCGCCTGCGCGGTGTTGCTCCGCTTGTTCCGCCGCGTCATCTGGGCCATCTGCAGGTACTGCAGTGCGACCGCCACCGCCAGCAGCGCGAAGTACGGGATGTAGTCGACCCAGTTCGCGCGGTGTGTGAGCGGCTTCGCCGCGAGGTTCAGCCCGATCGAGTGCATCACCCCCGGCGTCTTGATCAGGTTCTCGTAGATGGCCGAGTGGTGCGGCACGTAGCGCGGTGTCGCGCAGACCGTCGCCGCGTGGCAGACCTTGTGCCCTGTGCCCATGGTCGCGCCGCGCTTCACCGTGTTCGCGAGCCCGCGGATCACGTCGTAGAGAACGATGAACGCCGGCATCTGGAGGAACATGGGAAGGCAGCCGCCCGTCGGGCTCACCCCGTTCTCCCGGTAGAGCTTCATCAGCTCTTCGTTCAGCTGCTGGCGGTTCTCGGCGCCCTTGTACTTCGCCCGCAGCTTCTGCATCTCGGGCTGGAGAGCCTGCATCGCGAGCATCGACCGGGTGCTCTTGATCGTGAGTGGCGTCAGCAGCGCCATGATCACGACCGTGAGCAGGACGATGGCGACGGTGTATGTCGGGACGACGCCGTAGATCCACGCCAGCACGTCGGCGATCGCCACGAACAGGGGGTGGAAGATCTCGCCGATCGCCTTGAAGAGCGAGTTCTCCGCCAAGAGCAGCGCCGGGTGCACGGTCATCCCTTCTTCCGGCGACGACGCCCGACCTCGAGCGGCACCAGGTCGATCCCGCGACCGCCGAGCGGGCGGCAGCGCGCCAGACGGCGGGCGGCCAGCCACAGCCCGCGCCGGGCGCCGTGGCGCTCCACCGCCTCGACCGCGTACGCGGAGCAGCTCGGGTAGAAGCGGCACGGCGAGAGCTGGCCGGCGCGTGCGGACTGGTACGCGTGCAACGCTCCGAGCGCCGCGCGCTGACCGAGGGTGCGCCGCACCGCCGAGTGGTCGGGTGGGGTGGCGTCTTCGTGCGCGTCTTCGTCTAGTTCGTGCAACTCGCGGCTGCGTGCAACTCGGGCGCTCATCGCACCTCACGTCCTTCTTCGTCGTCTGCGTCGGTTCGGGCCCGCTCGGAAGCAGCTCTCGCGGCAGCGCCCACTGCCCGGCGCAGGCCCTCGAAGTCGAGCTCGCTCACACCTGGGGTCGCACGTACCAGGTAGGCACCTGGAACGAGAGCGGGGGCCGCCGCGCGCACCGCCTCGCGCAGTCTGCGCCGTAGCCGGTTCCGTGCGACGGCGTCGCCGTGGCGTCGCCCGATCGCATAGCCCACCACGGGCAAGCCACTCGTCTCCCCAGCCTGGCAGAAATCCACGCTGACCGGCCCTCGCCGAGCGCGGCCGTCCGGGCGCGACAGCGCGCGGAACGTCGCCCTCCTGCGGATCCTTCCTACGACGGGTGCCATCGTCTCATCGGCGCCACGGGCGCGGGCGACCGCGGGCTCACACCGTCAACCGATGACGCCCCTTGAGCCGTCTCGCCTTCAGGATCGCCCGGCCTGCGCGCGTCGACATGCGGTGACGGAAGCCGTGCCGCTTCGCTCGCTTGCGCGTGTTGGGTTGGTAGGTTCTCTTCACGTCGATAGGCCTTTCCGTGTTGCCCGGAGCGCGACCCTGGTCGGCCGGCACCGGCGCACGGAGCTCGCGTCGCCCTCGGGGCTGCGGTGTCGCTGCGCGATCGTACGCGACCGCAGGAGTTGACACTAGTCGCGACGGAGCCCCGCTCGGGTGGGAGCCGAGGCGATGGACGATCAGCCCACTAGTCGGCGGGGTCTCGACGGTGTACTTTCGATCGACCACACCGGTGCTGTGTTCCACACCTGTGGACCACGCTGTGGACAACGATCGCCTTTCGGGCGCGGAGGAGCAGGTGGACGAGACCAGTGGCCTGTGGACCAGATGCGCTGCACCACTTCGTGACCAGGTATCGGACACGACGTGGCAGATGTGGCTCTCGAGCATGGAGCCGGTGTCCTACGACGGGCGGACCATGGTGCTGGGGGTACCGAACACGGTCGTGCGCGAGCGCGTGGAAGGGCGGTTCCTTCCGCTGATCGCAGAGGCGGTGTCGTCGGCCGCGGGCCATCGCGTCGAAGTTCGTCTCGAGGTCGCCCAGCGCGCCGAACAAGGCCTCCGTTCCGCGCCCGACCCCCGAGCATCCTCGGATCCCTCGGTTCCCAGCTTCTCAGCGCCCCGGGATCCTGGACCCACGTCGGCGTCGCGCCGCGGTACAGATCGCCCGAGGGAGGGTGCGCCGGTCTCGCTGGATCCCCGCTTCACTTTCGAGAGCTTCGTGGCAGCCTCATCGAACCGCCTCGCGCACGCCGCCGCGCAGGCGGTGGCCGAGACGCCCGGTCGCTCCTACAACCCGCTTTTCATCTACGGGGACTCTGGGCTGGGCAAGACCCACCTGCTGCACGCGATCGGGAACTACGTGCAGGAGAACTTCCCTGTTCGCACGGTGCTCTATGTCACGACCGAGACCTTCATGAACGACTTCGTCGACTCTCTTCGCATGTCCACGACCATCGCCTTCAAGCGCCGCTACCGCGAGTGCGACGTGCTGCTGATCGACGACGTCCAGTTCATGGAGAACAAAGAGGGGCTTCAAGAGGAGTTCTTCCACACCTACAACGATCTCCACGGAGCAGGAAAGCAGATCGTCCTCACCTCCGACCGTCCTCCCAAGTCAATCGAGACGCTCGAAGACCGGCTGCGCAGCCGGTTCCTCTCGGGCTTGATCACCGAGGTCGACCCCCCCGATCTCGAGACGCGGCTCGCGATCCTCCGCAAGAAGGCCGAGGCCGACCATGACGACATCCCCGACGACGTCCTCGAGTTCATCGCCACGCATGTGAAGAACAACATCCGAGAGCTCGAGGGCGCGCTCATCAGGGTCAGTGCGTTCGCGAGCCTGAGCCGAGAGCCCATCTCCCTCGAGCTCGCAGAGCACGTGCTGGCGGACATCGTCTCGACGGTCGAGCCCCGCCGGATCACCCCCCAGATGATCCTCGAGGCAACCGCGGAGAGCTACGGCTTCACGGTCGACGCACTGTGCGGTCCGAGCCGTACGCGCCCGCTGGTCACCGCCCGACAGGTGGCGATGTACCTCGTGCGGAACCTCACCGACTACAGCTACCCGGCGATCGCCCGCGTCTTCGGCGGGCGGGACCACACCACCGTCATCCACGCGGTCGACAAGATCACGACCCACATGAAGGAACGCCGGCAGCTCTACGAGCAGGTCACCGAGCTGACGGTCAGGATCCGGAACGGCTCGTGACGGACGACGGTGCTGTGGACGACCGTGGTGCATCCTGGGGACGCGGCGCGCCCCCATCCACAGTGTCACGGCCGAGACGGGTGCCATCAACGTTACGATCCACCGCCCGGCTTTACCCGGTGGATAGCCATACGCTCGTGACCAGGGGAGACGTTCGCCCGTCCACAATTCCCAGCACTACTACCTCTGACAAGCTCTTCAACTTCTCGACGCCCGAAAGGATGGCGCGGTGAAATTCCGGTCCGAACGGGACTCCCTTGCCGATGTCCTCACTACCGCAGGACGAGCAGCCGGGGGCAGAGGTGCGACGTCCGCTGTGCTCTCAGGGCTCATGCTGCGAACGGCAGGGAACCGGCTCGAGGTGACGGGCACGGACCTGGACCTCACGGTGCGCGTGGAGCAGGAGGTGATCGGCATCGAGGACGGAGCGTGCGTCGTGCCGGCGCGTCTCACGGCCGACGTGGTGCGCGCGCTCGAGGCGGGTGCGGTGACGCTCGAGTCCGACGAGGAGAAGGTGGACATCTCATCGGCGAGGGCGCACTTCGGGCTGCGGTCGTTCCCGCTCGTGGAGTTTCCCTCGTTGCCCGCGCCACCGATCCCGTCGGTGACGCTCCCTCGTGCGGCGTTCGTCGAAGCGTTGCGCCAGGTGGTGCGGGCCGCCTCGAACGACGACGCGCGTCCACTGCTCACCGGGGTGCTCGTGACGAGCGACGGTGGTGCGGTGCGGCTGGTCGCTACGGACTCGTACAGGCTGGCGCTACGGGACCTGCACGGGGCCGCGACGCTCGGGGAGGGTGGCGACGTGCTGGTTCCTGCACGTGCGCTGGCGGAGCTGCTGCGCCTGCCGGCGCCGGCAGGCGCAGGCGCGCTGGAAGGTCCGGGAGCCGATGTGGGCATCGCCGCGGGGCTGTCGGACATCACGTTCACGAGCGGCCGCACGCGGATCTCGACCCGCCTGCTCGAAGGGACCTACCCCGACTATCGCCAGCTCATACCGGACCAGTACCCGAACCGGCTTCACGTCGGGCGGGAGTCCCTGCTCGCGGCGCTACGTCGAGTGCGGCTCCTCGTACGCGACAACACCACCCCGGTTCGGCTCTCGATGCGACCGAGCGGCGTGGACCTCTCTGTGGTGTCCCAGGAGGTGGGCGACGCGAGCGAGACGGTGGACGGGGATTTCACCGGCGAAGACCTTGTCATTGCATTCAATCCGAGCTACCTCATCGACGGGATCGACGCCGTGTTGGACGACGAGATCTTCCTCGAAGCCGACTCGCCTTCCAGGCCGGCCACGGTGCGGGCCGCGAGCCGGGACGACTTCCGATACCTGCTCATGCCCGTGAGGATCTCCTGACGTCGAGCGGCGCGACCGCCCAGACGGTGCTGTCCGACACGAGCACGCACCTGCTTCGCCTCGAGCTGCGCGACGTGCGCCGCTTCGTCGAGGCGCACCTCGAGCTCGACCCGGAGTCGACGACGGTGCTCACCGGGCCGAACGGGTCAGGAAAGACGACGTTCCTGGAGGCCGTCGCGTACCTTGGCTCGCAGCGGTCGTTCCGGACGACGAGCCGCTCGGCGATGGTACGCATCGGCGCGCAGCGAGGGATCGTGCGTGCCGAGCTACGACACGAGCGCACCCCGCTCGTCCTCGAGAGCGAGCTGCACGACGGCGGCGGCACGCGGACGCTCCTTAACCGCCGAGCAGTGCACGGTCGCGCCCAGCTGGCTGACGCGCTGGCGGTGACGGTCTTCTCCCCGGACGATCTCGGTCTGGTCCAGGGCCCTCCGTCCCGCCGGCGAGAGCTGCTCGACGGGGTGCTGCGGCTGGTGGACGCTCGCGCCGCGGCGGACCTCGACGCGATGGAGCGAGCTCTGCGCCAGCGCGCTGCGCTGCTCCGCCAGGCCGGGGGACGGCTCAAGCCAGACATCGTCTCCACGTTGGACGTATGGGACGAGCGTCTCAGCGTGATCGGCACCGCGGTGTCCGACGCCCGCCGTGCGCTCGTCGACGAGGCCGCGCCGCTCGTCGAAGAAGCGTACGCGAGGTTTGCCGGTGTTCGCCGGGATGGTGATGCGGTCACCATGGACTACGTGCCGGGGTGGAAGGGAGGCCTCGCGGATGCGCTGGTGAAGAGCCGCCACGACGACGTGCGCCGCGGCGCGTCCACCGTGGGTCCCCACCGTGACGAGATCGCACTGCGGATCGACGCGCGCGACGCGCGCACCCAGACCTCGCAGGGTGAGCAACGAAGCCTCGCGCTGGCTCTGCGCCTCGCGCTGCACGGGTTCGTGACCGAGCGCCGAGGGGGCAGTCCGCTCCTCCTCCTCGACGACGTCTTCTCCGAGCTCGACGCGGACCGCAGCCGGGCGCTCGTCCGTCAGCTTCCCGCGGGTCAGGCGCTGCTCACGACCGCGGCACGGCTCCCCGATGGCGTCGAGGTCGGCGCCGTGGTCGATGTACGGAGCCTGGGGAGCACGTCGTGACGCGTGCGGGCAGGCGAAGGCACCGCGGCGCCGCGATCGACCGGGGGCCGCGTCCGCTCGCCGAGTCGCTCGACGACGTCGTCGCGGGGCTCTCCGCGCCGATGCCGGGAGGCTCGGCACTGGGAGGCTCGACGCCGGGGGGCAGGGCCGGGGGGCCGCCGCCCACGGCCGCCGCCTTGGGCTCGGTGTTCTCGCGCTGGGAGGAGCTGGTGGGGTCGTCGGTCGCCCGCCACACGAGGCCCCTCCGTCTCGCCGGCGGCACGCTCGTCGTCAGGGTCGACCAGCCGGCCTGGGCGACGCAGCTCCGGGTGCTCGCGCCGGGGATCCTCGCAGGGCTGGTCGAGCGGACCGGCGAGCGGATCGAGCACCTCGAGGTAGTGGTCGGGCGAGGACGCTGACGCCCAGGGGCGCGCGCCGCGCGGACGCTGAGCGACCGTTGGACAGTGGCGCGCCAGCAGCGCCGGAACCAGGGCGCGTGCTCTCGCAGGTGCGGGTTTCGGGCCGTCCGTCGGGTAGACTCGGTTGTCCGCCTGCACCTCGTCGACCCGAGTCCTCGGGGTCGCGGTGCGCGGATGCCGGGACGATCGACTCGGAGGAGCGCGCCCGTGGAGCATGGCGAGGAGGAAGAGCGTGGCAGCTGACGGTGGCTCGTACATGGCGAGCGACATCACCGTCCTCGAAGGTCTCGAGCCCGTCCGCCTCCGCCCGGGGATGTACATCGGGTCCACCGGGCCGACCGGCCTACACCACCTCGTGTGGGAGATCGTGGACAACGCGGTCGACGAGGCGATGGCCGGGTACTGCACGCGGATCGACGTCACCCTGCTGGCCGATGGAGGCTGCCGCGTCCAGACAGACGGCCGTGGGATCCCGGTCGATCCCCATCCGCAGTACCCGGAGCGGTCCGCGGCGGAGATCGTGTACACGACCCTGCACGCAGGTGGCAAGTTCGGGGGCCGCGGCTACAAGGTCTCCGGAGGCCTCCACGGCGTCGGCGCCTCGGTGGTGAACGCGCTGTCCTCCCGGCTCGTCCTCGAGATCGACCGGGACGAGAAGCACTACGTCATGGAATTCGCGAACGGCGGGGAGATCCAGTCTCCCCTGGAGGTGAAAGGGGAGGCTCCGCGAGGGCGCACCGGTACGACGGTCACGTTCTGGCCCGACCCGTCCATCTTCGAAGAGGTGGAGTTCCGGGCGCAGACCATCACCGAGCGCCTACAGGTGATGGCGTTCTTGAACCGTGGGCTCGAGATCCGTTTCACCGACCAGCGTCCGGGCAGCGAGAAGAGGGAGACCTTCCGCTACAACGGCGGCATCGTCGACTACGTCAAGCACCTCAACGCGTCCAAGGAGTCCCTCTTCCGAAAAGTCGCCTCGTTCCAGCAGGTCGAGGAGAACCAGGAGGTGGAGGTTGCGCTCCAGTGGAACACCGGGTTCAACGAGAGCATCTTCTCCTTCGCGAACGGCATCTCCACGATCGAAGGCGGGATGCACGAGGAAGGCTTCAAGAAAGCCCTGACGAACGTGGTCAACCGCTACGCGCGCGCTCGGAACCTCCTGAAGGAGAAGGAGGAGAACCTCGACGGGAAGGACATCCGAGAGGGGTTGACGGCCATCGTGTCGGTACGTCTGAAGGACCCGCAGTTCGAGGGCCAGACCAAGGCCAAGCTCGGGAACGTGTCGATCCGCTCCCTCGTCGAGCGAGCGACCAACGAGAAGCTGGCCGAGTGGCTGGAGGAGAACCCGACCGAGGCCAACCAGATCGTGAAGAAAGCGCTCCTCGCCCAGCGCGCGCGCGTCGCCGCGCAACACGCGCGCGACCTCACTCGACGAAAGTCCGGGCTCGACGGCGCGGGGCTCCCCGGCAAGCTGATCGACTGCTCGTCGCGGGATCGCCGGGAGTGTGAGCTGTTCATCGTGGAAGGGAACTCCGCGGGCAGCTCGGCGAAGGACGCGCGCGATCCGCGGACCCAAGCGATCCTTCCCATCCGCGGGAAGATCCTCAACGTCGAACGAGCGCGCCTCGACAAGATGCTCAAGAACGCGGAGATCCAGGCGCTCATCGCCGCGATCGGTGCCGGTCTCGGCGAGGACTTCGACGTGGCGAAGATCCGGTACCACAAGGTGATCGTGCTGGCCGACGCGGACGTCGACGGGAGCCACATCCGCACGTTGCTCCTCACGTTCTTCTTCCGCCAGATGAAGCCGCTCGTCGAAGGAGGGTTCGTCTACGTGGCCCAGCCGCCGCTCTACTCGACGCTCGTAGGCAAGGAGAAGATCTACCTGAAGGACGACGCCGCGAAGGACGCGTTCTTGGCTGAGCACCCCGACCACCGCCACGACTTCCAGCGGTTGAAGGGCCTCGGCGAGATGGACTTCCACGAGCTGCGCGACACCACGATCGACCCGACCAAGCGCTCGCTCCTGCAGATCAGCGTCGAGCAGGCCGCGCTCGCCGACGACGTGTGCTCCGTCCTCATGGGCGACGACGTGGAGCTGCGCCGGCATTTCATCCAGACGAACGCGAAGGACGTCCGCTTCCTCGACATCTGAGGACGCACCGCACGATGGCAAGACTGCCGACCACGACGGGATCTGCTGCGAACGGCAGGTCTGGCGCGCCTCCTGGGGGCGACGGCGACGGCGACGGCGACGGCCGCGGCGACGGCGGGGTCTTCGGCTTCATCGAGCCGATCGAGATCCAAGAGGAGATGGAGCGCTCGTTCCTCGAGTACTCGATGTCGGTCATCGTCTCCAGGGCGCTCCCGGACGTGAGGGACGGGCTCAAGCCCGTGCACCGGCGGATCCTCTACTCGATGTTCGAGCAGAACCTGCGCCCCGATCGCCCCCACGTGAAGTGCGCCGCAGTCGTCGGCGAGGTGATGGGGACGTTCCACCCGCACGGCGACGCCGCGATCTACGACGCGCTGGTCCGCATGGTGCAGGACTTCTCGATGCGTCACCCGCTGATCGACGGCCACGGGAGCTTCGGAGGCCCCGGCCCCGAAGAGGGCCCGGCAGCGATGCGCTACACGGAGTGCCGGCTCCAGGCGCTCGCCTTGGACCTCATGGCAGGGATCGACGAGGACACGGTCGATTTCGAGCCGAATTACGCGAACAGCGCGGAGCAGCCGGTCGTCCTCCCGGCGCGCTTTCCGAACCTGCTCGTCAACGGGTCTCAGGGGATCGCGGTGGGGATGGCCACGAACATCCCTCCGCACAACATGGGCGAGGTGATCGACGCGGCGGTCCATCTCCTCGAGCACCCCGAGGCGACGCCCGACGAGCTGATGCAATTCGTCAAGGGCCCGGACTTCCCGACCGGCGGCCAGATCCTGGGCCGCCAAGGGATCCTCGACGCCTACCGTACGGGGCGAGGTTCGGTGAAGATGCGGGCGGTCGCGGAGATCGAAGAGGGGAGGGACGCGACCCGCATCGTCGTCACCGAGATCCCGTACCAGACGTCGGTCCCGGTCATCAGTCAGAAGATCGACGACCTCGTGCGTTCCGGCGACGTGGACGGCATCGCAGAGGTGCTCGATTCCTCGGCGGGCAAGAAGACCCGCCTGGTCATCCGCCTGAAGCGGGACGCCAACGCGAACGTCGTCTTGAACAAGCTCTACAAGCACACGCCGCTGCAGACCAACTTCGGCGTCAACATGCTGGCGCTGGTCGACGGGGTGCCCCGAACGCTGAACCTCGCACAGGTGCTGCGCCACTACGTGGCTCATCAGGTGGAGGTGGTGCGCCGGCGTTCTGAGTTCCGCCTGCGCAAGGCCCAGGCCCGCGCGCACATCGTCGAAGGGCTCCTGCGCGCGATCGACATGCTCGACGCGGTGATCGCGGCGATCCGGGCTTCCGATGACCGCGCGGCGGCGAGAGGCGCCCTCATGGCCGTGCCGTTCGCCTTCACCGAGGAGCAGGCCAACCACATCTTGGACATGACGCTCGGCAGGCTCACGCGCCTGGGCCGCTCGGAGCTCGAAGAGGAGATGGCGCAGCTGCGGGCGACGATCGCAGAGCTCGAGGACATCCTCGCCGACCCGGCGAAGCTGCGGGGCGTCGTCGCAACGGAGATGACCGCCATCCGCGACAGGTTCGCAGACCCGCGGCGCTCCGTGATCACCCACGACCCCGGCGAGCTCGGAGTGGAGGATCTCGTGGCCGACGAGGAGATCGTCGTCACGACCACCGCGGCGGGCTACATCAAGGCGGTGTCCGCCGATGCGTTCAGGACCCAGGGGCGCGGCGGGCGCGGGGTGCAGGGCGCACGGCTGAAGGAGGAGGATCTCGTCACGAACGTCGTGCACACCACCGCGCTCTCGTACCTGCTGCTCTTCTCCAACCGAGGTCGCGTCTACCGCCTGCGGGGCCACGAGATCCCGACGAAAGAGCGAACCGCGCGTGGCACCGCGCTCGTGAACCTGCTCCCGCTCGAGATGGGCGAGACGATCCAGGCAGTCGTCGAGACGCGCGACTTCCCTTCCGACCACTACCTCGTGTTCGCGACCGCACGGGGCCAGGTGAAGAAGACGTCGTTCAGCGAGTACGACAAGTCCCGCAGGGAGGGCTTCATCGCGATCAACCTGCACGAGGGCGACGAGCTGGTGCGGGTCGTGCCGACGGCCGGCGGCGAGGATCTCTTCGCGGTCACGCGTTCGGGGATGACCATCCGCTTCTCCGAGGACGACGTCCGCTCGATGGGGCGCGACGCCGCCGGGGTGCGCGGCATCCGCCTGCGCGAGGGCGACGAGCTGGTCTCCCTCGACGTCGCGCGCGACGACTCGGACATCCTCATGGTCACCGACGCCGGGTACGGCAAGCGCACGAAGGTCGAGCGTTTCAACCGCCAGGCGCGAGGCGGCCAGGGGGTGCGCGGCATCCGCCTGACCGCGAAGAGAGGCGGGGTCGTGGCGGCCTTCATGGCGAGCCTCGACGAGGAGATCCTGCTGGTCTCGACAGCGGGCGTGGTCATCCGGATGGCGGTGCGCGAGATCGCCTCCCAAGGGCGCGACGCGACGGGCGTGCGGGTGATGAACCTCGACGACGGCCAGCACGTTGCCGCGGTCGCGCGGGTCTCGGGCGGCGAATGAGCCACCGGGACCGACCTCGCCACCGGGGACGGCCTGGAACGTCCAGGGCCAAGTGGCTCGCCGAGCGGCACCGGGCTCGTCGCGACCGTGCTCGGGATCACCGGCTCCTCGCGACGAGCGACTTTTAGACGAGTTCTACGCGGTCCTTCGCGATCTCTTAGGTGCGTCCGGTGTACTGGGCTCGAGACGGCTCGTAGCCTTGGGGGGTGCCCCGCGAAGGGGGGCCCGACGAGGCGTGGTGAGCGAGGAGAGAAGACCATGAGCGACCGCCCCGACGACTACGCCGAACCGGAGGAGGGCACGCGAGACGGGCAGGGAGCGCCCGGAGCGCCCGGCGACCAGGGAGCGCCCGGAGCGCCCGGAGCGCTGCAGGGGCAGCCGTCACCTGGGGCGTCTCCGCCCCCGGGCGTCCAAGAACCCCACGAGACTCCCTGGTGGCAGCGGCCCTACCAGCAGCCATCCGGTGTGCCCTACCCAGGACAGCCCCATCCTGGCGAGGCCCAGTGGGGGTACCCCCCGGGCTCCCACGGCTCCTACGGGTACGAGTACGGGTACGGCCCCGGAGCACCCGGCAGCCCCGGCGGCCCCGGCGGATGGCACGGCGGCAGCCCCGGAGCACCCGGCAGCCCCGGCGGCCCCGGCGGATGGCACGGCGGCCACTGGTCCCCCGGCCCCTGGGGGTGGAGCTACCCCGGGGGTGCGTGGAACCAGCCGTTGCACGGCCAGGGCGTCGGCGGCCCGAGGCGCCGCGGGAGGCTCGTCGCGGTCCTCGCAACCGGGCTGACGGTGCTCGCGCTGCTCGTCGGCGTCGGGATCGGCTACGGCGTGTGGAACGGCGGGAGCTCCGCGTCGACCGCGGGCCGCGCGCTGCTTCCCGGCGCCACACCGAAGGCGACATCCACAGTCGGCTTGCCGGCTGCCACAGGGGCCGGCACAGGCAAGATCTCGTCCGCGGCCGGAGCGCCTGCGAACATCGCGACAATCGCGGCCAAGGTGGCACCGGACCTCGTGGACATCAACACCGTGCTCGGCTACCAGACAGAGGAAGCGGCGGGAACCGGGATGGTCCTCACGCCGACAGGAAAGGTCCTCACGAACAACCACGTGATCGAGGGCTCGACCAAGATCAGCGTGACCGACATCGGGAACGGGAAGACCTACGCCGCGTCGGTGCTCGGCTACACGCGGACACAGGACGTGGCGGTGATCCAGCTGAAGGGTGCGTCGGGCCTGAAGACGGTGCACGTCGGCAACTCGTCGTCGGTCAAGGTCGGGGAGCCCATCGTGGGGATCGGCAACGCCGGTGGCACCGGCGGGAGCCCCAGCGCGGCAGGGGGCTCGGTGATCGCGCTCGACCAGTCCATCACAGCGAGCGACCAGGGCTCGCTGGGCACCACCACCGAGCACCTGACCGGGATGATCGAGACCAACGCGGACATCCGGCCGGGGGACTCGGGCGGGCCGCTCGTCACGACGTCGGGAACGGTCGTGGGGATGGACACCGCGGCGTCGGCGGCACAGGGTTTCAGCTTCCAGGGCGCGGTGACAGGGCAGGGCTACTCGATCCCCATCAACGAAGCGATGTCGTTCGCGCACCAGATCATCGCGGGCAAGAGCAGCGCGACGGTGCACGTCGGGGGGACCGCGTTCCTCGGCGTCTACGTGAACGCGACCACCAGTACACGGACATCTCTCGGCGGCTTCGGGTTCGGGAGCACAGTGACAGCGACACCGTCGAGCACAGCGGCCCCGGTGAGCGGCGCGGCCATCGTGAACGTCATCCCCGGCACCCCGGCGCAGCACGCGGGCCTGGCGCCGGGGGACGTCATCACCAAGGTCGGAGGGACGGCGGTCACAAGCCCGAGCGGCCTGACCAAGATCATGCTCCGGTACCACCCCGGCGACTCGGTGTCGGTCACGTGGACGACGCGTTCGGGCCAGTCGCAGTCCGCGACGGTGACGCTTGCGAACGGCCCTGCGGACTGACGGACCGACCGAGCGCGAGCCGTCTCAGGGACTCGAGCAGACCGAGCGCGTCCTTCGCGGTCGTGAGCCAGTTGACGACCCCGGCGCGCAGGTAGGTGCGGCCGCGCAACCTGGTCGTCGAGACCCACGCCTCTCCTGACACCTCGAGGGCGCGTTGGAGGCCGTCCTGGTGGGCGTCGAGCTCGGCGCCGGACATGCCGGGCGCGAGGTGGCGGAAGCAGACGATGGAGAGGTCCGGCTCGGCGACCGCGGCCTCGAAGTCCTGCGAGCGTGCGATCTCGGCGGCGAGGAAGGCGGCGACGTCGATGCCGTGCTCCACGAGCCGCGCGAACCCCTCGGTGCCGACGTGCTTCCAGGACGTCCAGAGCTTCAGGGCCCGCAACCGACGCGTACCCTCCATCGAGTACTCGAGCCAGTTGAGCGGCTCGGCTTCGGGGACCGCCGAGCGGTAGTACTCCGGGGAGCTGCGGAAGGTCTCGTGGAGGTCCTCGCGCCGGCGCACCACCAGACCGCCGATGTCGTACGCCTGGAAGAGCCACTTGTGCGGGTCGACCGTGACCGAGTCGGCGAGCTCGAGGCCCCGGACGCGGTGCGCGTCGCGTGGGGAGAGCCGCGCCGCGCCGCCGTACGCGGCGTCGACGTGCAGCCAGAGGCCCTCGCGGCGCGCCAGGTCGGCGAGCGCGGGGACGTCGTCCACCGATCCCGTGTTGGTCGTGCCACATACCGCGACCACGCACAACGGCACGAGCCCTGCAGCCTTGTCCTCGGCGACGCGGCGCGCGACGGGGTCTGCCCGCAGACGGTAGCCCTCGTCGGGCTCCACGACGACGAGGGCCTCGGGCGGGAAGCCCAGCATGTCGAGAGCCCTGCGGATCGAGAAGTGGGCCTGGTCCGAGACGTACACGCGGGCGAGCCCGAGCAGCGCCCCGCGCGGCGGCCGGTCCGCTCCGGTCAGGCGAGCGAGGTGGCGGTCACGGGCGACGGTCATCGCCATGATGTTCGCCATCACCCCGCCGGAGGTGAGGACGCCCCACGCGTCGGGCCCCGCGCCGACGAGGTCGGCGAGCCATCGGGTCACCTCCTCTTCGACGAGCGCCCCGACGGGCCCGGAGTGGAAGACGTCGATCCCCTGGTGGAACACCTGGGAGAGCATCTCGCCGACCACGGACATCGGCAGGGGCGGCGGGGTGAAGTACGCGAAGGAGCGCGGGTGGTACGCGTTGTACTCGAAGGGCACGAGGCGTGCGCGGACTTCGTCGAGGACCGCCGACGAGGGGCTGGGGACCGCCGGCGCGGGGCCCGGCGCACCCGAGGGGCCGAAGAACTGGTCGCGCAGCTGCTGGTACGAGTCCGGGCCGACCGGGCGTACGAGCGCCTCGTCGTAGAGGTAGTCGAGCGCGAGCGCCCACGCGTCGCGGCCGAGGTCCTCGAGCACCTTGCGCGCAGGCGCAGCGGCGAGGTCGAACATGGCCGGCTCGGGGTGCCAGTCGAACCTGGAAGCGCCCGCAGCCGGCTCGAAGACGGCGCGGTCGAAGGCGGAGGTCGGGTCGTCCATCGCCCGATGCTCGCACGTCACGGGGCGGTCCGTGCCCCGGCCCGTGCCCTGGCCCCTGCCCCGGCCCGTGCCCTGACCCCTGCCCCGGCCCGTGCCCTGACCCCTGCCCCGGCCCGTGCCCTGACCCCTGCCCCGGCCCGTGCCCTGGACTCAGGGAAGCGGCGTGCCGTTCAGCGTCGCGGCGAGGGTGACGTCGATGGGGTGCCGCAGGCTCTGGGCCGCGTGGCAGGCGCGCTCCGCGTGGGCGACGAGGGAGGCCGTCGCCTCCGGGCCCGCGGGGGACTCGATGTCGAGTTTCACGGTCACCTGCTCGAAGTAGGCGGGGGCGTCATCGATGCCGTACTTCTCGGTGTTGAAGAAAGTGGCCCGTACGTCGGCCTGGGCATCGAAGATCTCGACGTCGTAGAGCGGCGCGAACCGCGCCACCTGGGTGAGCAGTCAGAACGCCACCGCGGCCATGAGGAATTGCAAGGGGGAGGGGGCGGTGTCGTCACCGCCTCGGTCGGCGGGCTCGTCGGAATGGACCGTGAAGCGGCCGAGGCGGCCCTCGATGCGCGTGTCCGCCACGATGCGGGCGACGGCCCTGGTCGTCACCTTCCGATCCGGGATCGCCTTGGCCGATTTCTCGGCGCGGATGCGATCGATCTCTGCACGCTGGCGTTCGAGATCCACGCGCCCGTGCACCTTGCGCGCAGTACCGGCTTCGTCGGGCTCCGTGCCCACCGCGTCATGCTACGCCTGGCGCCCGTGGGTGCCGGTCACTCGGCGAGGACGCCCACGCCGGCGGCGCGCGCAGCGGCCTCGAATGCCGCGAGCCTCCCTCGGGGCACGAAGGCGTGGTTCCACGCGTCGGGGTCGAAGCCGACCCGGGTGCCGACGACGAGCCCGTCCGTGCGGAGCCGGACGTCGAGGTAGTCGGACGCGGCGAGCCGCTCGGTCAGCTCGCCGAAGGCTGCGCGGGGGAGCACCTCGCAGACCACGACGGGCCGGCTCTGGGCGAGCACGCCCGCAGCGCCTCGCAGGACGAGGTGCTCGGTCCCTTCCGTGTCGACCTTCACGATGCCGACCTGCGGCCTGCCGATCGCCAGCCACAGGTCGTCGAGCGTGCGCGTGTCGACCTCGACGGCCGTCGCGATCTCCTCTTTGAAGGCGGGGTCGAGCGACGCGCTCGTCTCCACGATCCCGCCGCAAGGCGCTGGAAGGTAGAGCATCGCCTTCCCGGTCTTGTCGCTCATGGCGACCTCGTGGCGATGGACACGGCGCCTGAGCCGGGAGTTGAGCGCGAGGTTCGCGTCGAGAAGGGCGCCGAGCGCGGGCAGGGGCTCCACCGCGTGCACCTGCAGGGTCCGGTTGGCCGCGGCGGCGAGCAGGGAGTACAGGCCGGTGTTCGCGCCGACGTCGACGACGGCGCCGGTGCTGGCGCGGGCGAGCTCTACGAAGAGCGCGGGGAGCGGGGGCTCGAACCCCCAGAGTCCCCCTTCCCCCACCTGCCGCGCGATCTGGTCCGCTCCGCCGTGCCGCTGCATGCGCACGTGCACACGACGCCCGCCGTTCGAGGCCGCCACGTCGACCGACGCGAGATCCTCGCCGCTCACCCGACGGAGGCGGTCTGCAGACCGGTACGCGCCGAGGAGATCTGCTGCCGCCGCGAGGGCGACGGCGCGGCCGGCCGGGCGCAGCACACGCACGGCCGCTCGACGGATCCTTGGGTGCACCACGGCCAATCATGCCCCGGGACGCCGCACGAGAGGCTATACACGGAGGCACGAAGGCTCACGGCGAGCGCGAGGGGAAGGGATGGAGGGCGGTGCAGGTGGCTGAGGGCCGTCCGACGTCGCTCGACACGGACTGGGTCCGAGCCCAGTTCCCGGCGCTCCGCGCGGCGGCCTCCGCCTCGCCCCAGCGGATCTTCCTGGACGCGCCCGGCGGCACCCAGGTGCCCGAGGGCGTCGTGGCGGCCATGCGCACGTACCTGGTCGAGTCCAACTCCAACATCGACGGCGCCTACGAGCCCAGTCGCCGCACCGACGAGCTGATCGCCGAAGCCCGCCGCTATGCAGGGGCCTTCGTTGGGGGCGACCCCGACGGGATCGCGTTCGGCCAGAACATGACGACGCTGAACTTCAATCTCGTCCGTGCCGTCGGCCGCACGCTCTCTCCAGGCGACGAGATCCTGACCACGGCCTTGGACCACGAGGGGAACGTCTCGCCGTGGCTGCTCATGGCAGAAGACCGCGGCCTCGTGGTGCGCGAGGTCGGGCTGACCGAGCAGCTCGACGTCGACCTCGAGGACCTGCGCCGGAAGCTGAGCGACCGGACCCGGGTGGTGGCCTTCTGTCTCGCCTCGAACGCCGTCGGCACGGTGACCCGGGCCCGCGAGATCGCCGACCTCGCTCACGCCGCCGGCGCGCTGGCATGGGGCGATGCGGTGGCCTACGCGCCGCACCGGCGCGTCGACGTGCGCTCGCTCGGCCTCGACGTGGTCCTGTGCTCGCCGTACAAGTTCTTCGGGCCCCACCTCGGGATGGCGTGGATCCGGCCGGACCTGGCTTCCTCGCTTCCGGCGGAGAGGGTCCGTCCCGCGGCCGAGGTGCCGCCAGGGCACCGCTTCGAGACGGGGACGCTCAGCCATGAGGCGATCGCCGGGTTCGTCGCGGCGCTGGACTACCTCGCGGCGCTGGGCTCGGGCGGCGACCTCGCGGCGCTGGGCTCGGGCGGCGACCGCGCGGCGAGATTGCGCGCGGCGTACGACGTGATCCAACGGCACGAGTCCGGCCTCGCCGGCGCCCTCGGCGCGGGGATCGCAGGGATCGCCGGCGTGCGTCCGGTCGGAATGCCCGCCGACAGCGCGGCCCGGGTCCCGACGTTCGGCCTCGTGTGCGAACGGATGGCGCCTCGCCGGCTGGCAGAGGCCCTGGGCGACGCCGGCATCTACGTGTGGGACGGGAACTTCTACGCGAAGCGGGTCGTCGAGACGCTCGGCTTGGACCTCGACGAGGGGCTCTTGCGCATCGGGATCGCGCACTACAACACCCAGGCGGAGATCGACCGGCTGCTCGACGTCCTCGGGCGGGTCTTGCGAGCGGCGGCGAGCCAGGACGAGCGGTGAGCGCGTCCGAGTCCGGTCACAGCGCATGCTCAGAACTCGCAGACGTGACCCTCGCACCCGCCGCTGAAGGTGTCGGCGATCTGGACAGCAGGTCCCGGCACCGGCGACGGCGCCGCCACGGTGAGGACCTGGCCCGGTCGTGACCCGTCCCGGTAGATCGTGATGCCCTTCACCTTGGCCCGCCACGCGGCCAGGTAGAGGGCGCGCACGTCGGCGACCGTCGCCTTGGCCGGCAGGTTCACGGTCTTGGCCACCGCGGCGTCGACGTGGCGCTGGATGGCGGCCTGCATCTGGAGGTGCCGCTCCGGGGAGATCTCGAGCGCCGTCACGAACGCGGCGCGCACCTCGGGGGGGACCTCGCGAAGCTGGCGGACCGTTCCGGTGCGTTCGACCTCGGCCACGAGCCCCTCGGAGTAGAAGCCCCCCCGGCGCGCCGTGCGCTCGAAGAGGGGGTTGGTCTCCGCCAGGTCTCGGCCGAGCACGTGGCGCCGGTAGGAAAGGGCGAACATCGGCTCGATCCCCGAGGTGGTCCCGGCGATGAGCGAGATGGTGCCCGTCGGAGCGATGGAGGTGAGCTGGGCATTTCGAAGGGGCCCGATCCCGCGGGACGGGAAGCGGCTTCGGTCGTAGAGGGGGAACGGACCGCGCTCGGCGGCGAGGGCCGACGACGCCCTCCGGGCCTCGCTCTCGACGAACCCCATGAGCCGGGCCGCCAGCCGGAGGGCGGGCGCGGAGTCGTAGGGGATCCCCAGGCTCGCCAGCATCTCGGCCAGGCCCATCAGCCCGAGCCCGACCTTGCGCGCCGCGTGGGCCGGCGCTTCCAGCTCTTCGACGGGGTAGCGGCTGACGTCGATCACGTCGTCGAGGAAGCGAACTGCCAGCTGGACGGTGGCGCCGAGACGCGCGAAGTCGAGCTTGCGGCCGTCGACGAAGCGGGCCAGGTTCAGCGATCCGAGGTTGCACGACTCGTACGGCAAGAGCGGCACCTCCCCGCAAGGGTTGGTGGCTTCGATGCGGCCCAGGGCGGGCAGGGGATTGTCCCGGTTGACCCGGTTGAGGAACAGGAGCCCGGGGTCGCCCCCCTGCCAGGCCGCAGCGCAGATGCGGTCGAAGAGCTCGTTCGCCGCGATCCTGCCCGCCGTCCTGCCGGTGCGAGGGTTGACCAGACGGTGCTCGTCCCCTCGGACCACACCGCGCATGAAGCGCTCCGAGACCCCGACCGAGAGGTTGAAGTGCTCGAGGACGCCGGGGACCTGCTTCGCCTCGACGAGCTCGACGATGTCGGGATGGGACACATCGAGCACCGCCATCGAGGCGCCTCGGCGACGTCCTCCGTCGGAGACCACCCGGGCGGCGGCGTCGAACACCGAGAGGAACGAGACCGGTCCGCTGGCGACACCGCCGGGGCTCGCCACGCGGTCGCCTTTCGGGCGCAACCGGGAAAAGGAGTACCCGGTGCCGCCTCCGGCCTGGTACAAGAGCGCGGCGTTGCCGAGCGTCTCGAAGATGGAGGTGAGCGAGTCCTCCAGGGGGAGCACCACGCAGCCCGAGAGCAGCCCGAGGCTCGTCCCGGCGTTCATGAGCGTCGGGGAATTGGGCAGGAACTCGAGGCGGCGCAGCGCGTCGGAGAAGGCCTCGGCCCACCGGCCGGAGCTGGCAGGTCGCCACTGGTCCTCGGCCTGCGCGACGTAGGCGGCAGCTCGGTCCATCATCTGGCCAGTCGACTCGATCACGCGCCCGCGGCGGTCCTTCAAGAGGTAGCGCTCCTCGAGGACCGCGACCGCCCCCAGCCCGAGCTTGAGCTCGTCGCGCACGCCGAGCTGCGCCTTGGCGTGGCGGATCTCGGCGTGCCTCTGGCGGTAGAGGACGTAGGCGCGGCCCACATCGGCGGCGTCCGAGGTCATGAGCACGTGCTCGACGAGGTCCTGGACGTCTTCGACCCCGGGCGGCCGGTTGCCGAAGCGCTCTGCGAGCTCGGCGCTCACGACGTCTGCGACTCTCGCGGCAAGCCCGGCGTCGGGCCTGCCCACCTCGCGGGCGGCCTGCGCGACGGCCGCTTCGATCCGGCTCTTGTCGAAGGCGACGACCCGGCCGTCGCGCGTGCGCAGCTGCTTCGGGCGGGCGTGCGCGGAGCCGGGCGCACGCGGGGCATGCGCGGAGCCGGGCTCACGCGCGGACCCAGGCCTCAGCTGCCGGCCTGGGGCCTCACGAAGCGCGCTGGACCGGCGCATGGAGAGGAGGCCCGGACCGCGCTCCGGCGGCCGTCCGGACGAGCAGGTAGCTGTCCGCGGCGCGCGGCATCCAGCGCAGCCTGCCGAGGGTCACGATCTCCACCGCCGAACGTCACAACCTCGGCGGTCGAAGGTCATGTCGTCCCGGAGAGCCGGTTCAGCGCGTTGCCGATGAGCCGCCGGGCCTCGTCGGCGACGGACCGGATCTCTTCTTTCCCGACCAGGGTGGACATGACGCCTGGGTCCATCGCCTCGACCAGAACGCCGTCCTCCGCCTCGCGCACCACGACGTTGCACGGGAGGAGCACGCCGATGCGCGGCTCGATCTCGATGGCCCGGCTCGCCAGGTTCGGATTGCAGGCGCCCAGGATGACGTAGCGGGCGATCTGCTTTCCGATCTTCTCCTCGAGGGTGGCCTGGACGTCGATCTCCGTGAGGGTTCCGAACCCTTCAGCCGCGAGCGACTTCTTCACCTCCGCCACGGCCTCGTCGAACGGCACGCTCAGCACGACGCTTTCTTCGAAGACCATCTGGAGCTCCCTTCGCCTTCCCCTCGGGTTCTCGTCCGCAGGGCTCTACTGTTGTCTGTCTACCCCTTCCCCCTTGCCGACGTGCCGAATTTTCCGCGTCGCGAGCGGCGCGGCGGCTCGTGGCGAGACGGTGGCGTGCGGCTGTTCCCGGCATGTGCAAGGAGACTCGGAGGACGCGCGCCGTGCTCGTCGATGCCCCACTGCTCACGGGTTCTTCCGCGTCGGGCGCCCTCCCTTCGGCGGGGACCACGCTGGTCGGGAGCCCCGGCGGCCTCGAAGTGCTCGGCGCCGACGGCACGCGGCTGCGCGGATGGGGCTGGCTGGAGATCGTCGGGTGGGATGCCGACGGGACCGCTTCGGACGGCGAGGGACGGGTCCGGCAGCTGCTCACGGTCCGCATCCGCAGCGGTCCGCTCGCGGTACTGGCGGACGCGGGGCAGCTCGGCGAGCTCCTCGCGACGATGGCGGGACTGTTGGGCGCGTTCGGGGCACGCCCGCGCCGCGGCGGACGGACGTGTCGCACCGCGGGGGCTGGACGCCGGATCGGCGTGGCAGTTGCGAGCACGGTGCTCGCCGGCAGCGTGGCCGCGGCCGCTCCGGCGTTCCTCGCTCGGCCGGCGTCAGAGGCCGCGCGGGCACGACACGCGCGCAAGGGGGTCCTGGCGGTGCCGCCGGCTCTTGCGGAGACCACGGTCCACCTTGCCAAGGCGACTGCGGCACCGGCTCCTGCGCTCGCCTCGCTGGGTGCCGCCCCCATGGCAGCGCACGAGGCATTCGGCTTCCTCCCCTACTGGGCGCTGGAGGACCCTGCGAGCGTCGACCTCTCGTCGCTCACGACGATCGCCTACTTCAGCGTCGACTTGAACCCTCCCCACGGCTGAAGCCGGGGGGTTCCTGGCTCAAACCGCCCGGGCCAAAAGCTGTGGCTCGGGTCTTACGCTCTCAGCACCAGCAGGGACGAAACCGGCCCTGGCGACCATGTTGGC
>JAKBTL010000044.1 GCA_021844425.1 Actinomycetes bacterium
TGGCGCACCTGGTCGCGTCGTACGTCCCCTCGCTTCGAATGGTGACCTCGGTCGACGAGCTGGAGGGGGCGGGGAACGGGGCGGTCGAGCGGCCCGTGGTCAGCCCGGGCGACACGGTGTTGCTCCGGTACACCTCGGGCAGCACCGGCGACCCGAAGGGCGTGGTGCTCGCACACCGCCATGTCCTCGCCAACCTCCGTGTGATGGCCCTCGCCACGCAGGTCGGCCCCGCCGCCCCGAACGTCGCCTTCGAGCTGTGCCTCCGGGTGCCCGACGCTGAGATCGAGCACCTGGACCTCTCCGGCTGGCGCCTGTCCTTGAACGGCGCCGAGCCGGTGCTCCCGTCGACCGCGCGGCGGTTCACGGACCGCTTCTCCCGCTTCGGCTTTCGCCCCGAGGTGATGTTCCCGGTCTGCGGCCTGGCGGAGTCAGCCCTTGGAGCCACCTTTTCTTCGCCAGGTGGCCTGCCCCGCGTCGACGTCGTCGAGCGTGACGCGCTGGTGCGCACCGGCGCCGCCCGTCCGCGCATCGGGGCGCCGGTCGGCGATCTCGAGCTCGTCTCGTGCGGCCGGCCGCTGCCGGGCTACCAGGTCGACGCAGCGGGCCATGAGGTCGCAGACCGCCACGAGGGACGGATCGAGCTCACGGGGCCGTCGGCGACGCCCGGCTACTTCCGCGACGACCCCGGCCATCTCCGCCATGGGACATGGGCCGATACCGGCGACCTCGGGTACGTGGCGGAGGGCGAGCTCTACCTGACCGGGCGGGCGAAGGACGTCATCATCCGGGCCGGCCAGAACCTCCACCCTGAGGAGCTGGAGCAGGCGGTGGGTGCGCTCCCCGGGATCCGGACCGGCTGTGTGGCGGCCTTCTCGAGTCCTGAACCCGCGCTCGGCACCGAGCGCCTCGTCGTCGTGGCCGAGACGCGGGTCGACGACGCCGCGTCACGCGACACCCTTCGCCAGCGCGTGGTCGCCACCACCGTCGACGTGCTCGGATCTCCGCCCGGCGCCTCGGCTGCGAGCTCGTCCACCAGGGCGAGCCGGCTCGTGCCCGGGACGACGTTGCTCGCTTCGCCGAGGCGCTGACGAGGGGGGCGGTCCTGGCGTTCTTCCCCGAAGGCGGCCTCGCCCGCTCGCCGGGCCTGCGCTGCATCTCGGGGCGCTCCTCTCGGCAGCCGCAGCCGGGGTACCGATGGTCCCTGCCGGGATCAGCGGGACCCGTGACATCGTCCGCCCCGGCACCCGGTTCCCCCGCCGGGGTGCCGCGCACGTCGCGTTCGGCGCGCCGGTGCGCCCCGACGGCGGCGGGTGGCGGCGGGTGGAGCCCTCAGCGCGGCAGAGGGCTGTAGAACACCAGGCCGTTCCCCTTGTTGTCGTAGGCGACAGCACGGCGTTCGTGCGCGTCGTTGTACGGTCCCTTCACCACGCCGCCGCCCTCGGCCTCGACGGCCTGCGCGGCGGCGTCCACGTCGGCGGTCTTGATGCCGACGACGACCTGCCCGGGCATCGGGTGGTCGAGGGCGGTCGCCAGCCCGATCGTGACCGAGCCGCCGTCGACGGCTGCGAAGTGCGTCCCGTCGCGGAACTTGAGCGGCATTCCGAGAGTTTCGGTGTAGAAGCGGATCGATGCGTCGAGATCGTCGGTCGACAGCACGACCATCCGTACGTCGTAGTCGCTCAACGGTGCCTCCTTCGAGTGGTCGGATCGCCGAGGTGCCCGGAGATGGTGCGACCCTGTCAGGGAGCCGGCGGCCCCCATTCCCTCCCGTCCCACCATCGCTGGCCTCCTGAGCCAGAGGGGTCAGGGTACCAACCTGCAGGAGGAGGAAGGGGGGGTGGCCCGTCGCCGGGGCCGCGCCGGGACCTCCCACCCTTCGGGTGACGAGTGGCGACGATGAGGTACGTCGGCAAGCCGACGATCAGGATCAGGAAGACGAACAGCGCCCAGAGTCCGGGCATCGACATCTGCCGGCGGCTGGCGTCGACGGCGACCCAGACCGAGACGGCCAGCAGGATCACGAGCGCAATGAGCTCCACGCCTTCCCTCCTGTGCTTGCTCTTTCCTCCCATCGTCTTCCGAGGGGAACGGCTCCGCTCTCGGAGCGGACGGCTCGGCGGCGCACCGCACTCATTACGACGCCGTCGGACGTTCGTCAAGTCGCCCCGACAACCGCGCGCTGCCGTCGCTTGCCAAGCTGATCGAGCGATGAGGGCGCGGTGTTCGAGCTCAGGGCCCCTGACGCTCACAGGGGAGCGATCGGCGTCTTCGAAGCCGCTCCTGGCCGACCCGCCGGGCAATGCGAGAGCGCCAGAGCGTCGGGGGGTGAGCGGACGCCGACGCGGTCCTCGAAGCGGGACGCGATGGAAGCGGCGCGTCCTGCGGAGCTGTGCCGCCGCCTCGCTGCTCGTCGTGGCGTTCCTCGTGGCCGCGGTCGGCTACGAGCTGGCGCTGCCCGGCGTGAGCGCCGCGCCGCAGAAGGTAGCGGCGATCGTCCGGGCTCACCACGGTGAGCTCGGGCGGTTTCCCCTCCCGAGGAAGCTCGTGGCGTCCATCGTCGCGGTCGAAGACGAGCACTTCTTCACAAACATCTTCCTGAACGTGCTCGACGGAGCGGCCCGCGCTGCGGTCGCCTCGCTCGAGCGAAGTGGCGACCCCGGCGGCAGCACCATCGCCCAACAGCTGGCCAAGCAGCTGTTCCCGCGGCCCGCTGGTTTTGCCACCTCGCTCGAGGACTTCGCGTTGGGCATCAAGCTGTCGCTCGCCTATCCGAAGCCGAAGATCCTCCAGATGTACCTGAACGCCATCTACTACGGGAACGGCTACTGGGGCGATGTCACCGCCGCGCGCGGGTACTTCGGCACCAGTCCCGACCGGCTCAGCTGGGCAGAGGCCTCCATGCTCGCCGGCCTTCCGCAGGCGCCGTCGGCGTACGACCCGCTGCACCACTTCACGCTCGCGAAGCGACGGCAACACCACGTCCTCGACCAGCTCGTGGACACCCACGTCCTCACCGCTGCGCAGGCTGCCGCTGCGTACCAGGCCCCGCTGCCGCTTCGTCGCCTTCGTGGGCGGTGAGCACGCGGCTCGAGGCGATGCCCGGTCATGGGGCGGGGACGCGCGCCCTCAGTCTGAACCCACCCATCTTGCCCAGCTGCACCAGGAGCCCCGAACCGAAGAGCGCGATCACCGCCTCCAGGGCCAAGAACGTCCCCCGGAGGCCGATCGCCTCGCTCAGCCATCCGCAGGCAAGCGGGACGACCACGGCGACGGCCCCGATCGTTGCGTTCAGTCCGCCGTTCGCGCGCCCGAGGTCGTCGGACAGCGACTCTGCGAGGTGGGCCCCCGCGAGGGGGTACGTGAGGCCGTGGGGCATCCCGAGCATCGCCATCGCGATCAGTAGAGCCGCGAAGCCGTGCCCAAGGCCGAGCAGGGCGAGGCCGCCAGCCGTCAGGGCGACCGACGCGACCAGGGGCAGGCCAAGCGTCGGAAGAGGCGAGTAGCGTACCAGCGCGCCGCGCACCGCCAACGAGGCGGCGAAGAAGCTGGTGAACGCGATCTCGACCCCTGACGACGACACCCCGTAGCTGTGGCGGCCGAGGAGCCCTCCGAACGCCATGAGCGCGACGAACGGGGCCTCGTAGCTCAGCATGATCGCCAGCGCGAGCCGGTAGGCCGGCAACGCCAGCAGCGGCTTTCGCTCCTTGGCCGGCGCGGAGCCAGCGCCGCGCTCGGGGGCGTCTGCCGTGCGGTCGGGCCCGCCGCCCTGCGTGGCCGCGGATTGCCGGACGCGCCGATCGTCCCGCTCGGCCCGCAGCGCGAGGCACAGGGAGGCGACCGGAAGGGGAAGGAGCGCGGCGACGGTCTCGTGGAGCGACTGGCCGGTGAGGTGCAGGCATGCCGCCTCGATGAACGGACCCCCTGCGAGACCGAGCGAGAGCGCCACCGTGTAGAGCGCGAGGGCTCGGGACGGGACGCTCGCACGGCTGCCCACGAGCGTCATCGTGGCGGGGAAGAGGACGCCACCGGCGCCGCCGAGCAGGAGAGCGGACGTCCACAGCCCGACCACCCCCGCTCCGGGCACGGCCAGCGCGACGAACGCGACGACGAGCAGCGCCTGCCCCAAGGCGAGGGTCCTGTAGGCATTGGTCGTCGTGGAGCGAGCTCCGATCGTGGCCGAGGCCAGGATGCCTACCGCTCCCGCGACGGCCACGATGACTCCGATGAGGTGATTGCTCACCTCGAGGACCTCGTGCCCGATCAGCGGGTAGGTCGTCTGGCCGGCGTTCTGCGCCGCACGTCCGAGCGCGGTGACCGGGAGGATGAAGCCGGCTCCCTCGAACGCGCGCAGGGGCCGGTGACCTGCTCGACGCGGCACTTCTCGGCGTTCAGGCGTGCCAGCGCCGCTGCGAGCTCTCGAAGTCCGACAGGTCCCACAGTCGGGCTCGGCGCGGGACCAGCCTGTAGAGCACGTCGACCGACGGGTCGTTGGACGGGAGGTACACCGCGTCGTCGGGGTCGGGGTATTTCTGGTCCAGCTCCCTCACGACGGCAGGGTGGTCCGAAGGCGGGCCGAGCGGCTCGAAGGTGCCGTCGACGATGACGACGTGCTCGGCGGACTCGAGGTGGATCGTGACCCTCGGATCGCGGGCCAGGTTCCTCGACTTGACGGTGTTCCGCGACGTGTAGCAGTGGAGAGCGCCGTCGACGACGGCGCCCCAGACGGGGACGGCGTGGGGCGCACCGGAGGGGTCCGTCGTCACGAGCCAGTAGCTGCGCGCCGGCGCCAGACGGTGGGCGACCTCGTCCCAGGAGATCGTCGCGGGTGCCACTGGCGCAGCTTGCCACACACCTGGACGCGGAGGTTCGACGTGGCGCCGGACCCGAAGGTGCTCAGCCCTGCTCGTGTTCCGAGCCCGCCGGCGACGGCGACGGAGCGCAGGCGATCAGCTGGACGGTGTCCATCGGCAGGCGATTGCCCGCGGCGCACTGGTCGACCGCCAGCTCGACGTGCACGCCCCGGAGGCGTCCTGCCCGGCCCAGCTTGGCGATCTCCTCGCGGCTGAAGTACCCGACGGCGGGATGCTCCGTGCTCGTTCGGAGCATCCCGCCGGCCACCGTCGAGCGGAACACGAAGTTGACCACACCGACGCCTTCCGACGTGCGGGGACAGTGGTAGATGGCGACCAGGTACTCCACCTGGACGTCGAGGCCGGTCTCCTCCCGAGCCTCGCGGACGGCGGCTTCGGCCAACGTCTCGCCGAGCTCCGGTTTCCCCGCCGGGAGGTTGAACAAGGATCGCGCCGGCTCCTTCGACTCTTGGACGAGGAGGTAGCGTCCGCCGCGGACGATCAGGTTCGAGCAGCCGATGACGGTCGCGGGGAGGTCAGCGGTCACCGCTCTCAGCTATCTGCCGGCCGATCGAGCGGCGGCGTGCTCCTCGAGCGCCTGGGCGACGAGGGTCATCGGGTGCACGCTGCGGACTCCGGCGGCGGCGAGGTGCATGGAGCACCCGGGATTGGCGCTGGCGACGACGTCGGGTGCAGCCCGGGCGACCGACGCCAGCTTGCGAGCGCGGATCGCTCGGGCTTGGCGGCGCTCGACGAAGGCATAGGCGCCCCCCGCGCCGCAGCACAGGCCGTCGTCGTCGAGCTCGACGAGCTCCCTCACGAAGGGGGCGAGCACGGCGCGGGTCGCGCGGTGCACGCGTTGGACGTGGCGGAGGTGGCACGGGTCCTGGACCGCCACGCGGAGGTCGAGAGGCCGTACCTCGGGGAGCTGCGCCATCCGGGGAGCGAGCCATTCCGACACGTCGAACACTCGGCCGGCCAGCTCACGCGCGGCGTCGGACCCGAGGAGCTGGCCGTACTCCTTCATCATGGCTCCGCAGCCCGCGGAGTCCACGAGCACCGGGCGACCGTCCGAGAGCGCGATGACGGCACGCTGCGCGAGCCGGCGCGCGGGGCCCGTGAGGCCTGCGTGTGCGTGCAGGGCGCCACAGCACGGCGCGCGGTCGCCCGTGGGCATGGCGCCGAAGCCTGCTGCGGCGAGGACCCGCATCGTGTCGCGATGCACGTCACGCTCGAATGCGTCCATGACGCACCCGGTGAACAGGTGCACGTCGGACCCAGAGGGCGTGAGCGGCGCTTGGCGGAGGGGGAGCCTTGGCAGCCCGACCGACCGGGGGACGGCGCGGAGCCGCTGGCCGGCGGCGAGGGCGCGGCCCGCGGCCCGCACCAGCCGCGGGTGGCCGAGCGCCGCGTAGCCGGCGCGCATCGGACGGGAGACCGAGAGGCCCCCGTCCGCGAGCACCTCGCGGGTGCGCGCCATGAGGTGGCCGAAGGGGACCCCGCTCGGGCAGGCCGTCTCGCAGGCGCGGCACTGCACGCACGTCTCGAAGGAGCTCCGGACGGGCGCCGAGAGCGGCGCGCCGTCGTGCTCGACGGCGCGCATCAGCGCGATCCGCCCGCGCGGTGACTGGCTCTCGTCGCCGGTCACGCGGAACGTCGGGCACGAGGAAAGGCACAGCCCGCACTGGACGCACCGGCTGAGCTCGCCGGCGTCGAGCCCGAGGGCGGTCACCGACTCCTCACGAGGCGAGGAGCGCGACGGACCGCCCGGGATTGAGCCGTCCTGCGGGGTCGAACGCGTGCTTGACGCGCGCCGCGAGCGAGCGGAGCGCGGGAGACGGCTGGCGCGCGAGAGGAGCGCGCGACGCGAAGACAATCCCTACGCCGACCGAGGCGACGTAGGCGCCGAGCGCAGCCTCGTCCAAGTGGCGCAGCTCGGATGGCCGGAACGACCACCGCTGGGGTGGGAGCACCGGCCCATCGTCGCACTCCGTCCAGCCTGCCCCGGCGGCGGGGACAGCACTCAGGGCGCGCCGCTCGGCCTCGACGTCGGCCGCGTGGCCCTCGAGCTGCACCCAGGTGGCGGCGCCGTCGAAGAGCACGGCGGACGGGCGGAACAGCACGTCGAAGGCGGCGAACGGGTCGGCTCCTTCCCCACGGAACCAGCGCGAGACCGGGGGCACCGGGTTGGTCCGCAGGATCACCTCTCCGATGAGCCCCAGCGTGCCGAGGGAGCCCACGAAGAGCCGGCACAGGTCGTAGCCGGTCACGTTCTTCACCGTGGGGCCGCCGCCGGTCACCACCGCGCCCTCCGCGGAGACGTAGCGCACCTGGAGCAGGGCGTCGCGCACCCGGCCCCGCCCGAGCGCGCACGCGTCGTCCTCGCCGACCGCGAGCGCTCCGCCGACGGTGCCGCCGCGCCACGGGAGCGCCGTCCGCTGGCCGAGGGCACCGAGCTCGTGGTGCAGTGCTTCCACCGACGTCCCCGCCCGGACGCGTACGGTCATCTCCTCGGGCCGGTGCTCGGTGATCCCTTCCGGGGCCCGCAGGAGGCGAGTCCCGGGCGCAGGGTCCCCACCCGTGCTCCAGCGCGTGCGTGCCCCCTCCACTGCCACGGGTCCGCTGGCGCCCACCTCGGCGGCGAAGGCCTCGAGCGCACCGTCTCCCATCGTCACCCCCAGAGGTCTGCGGGGACGCGTTCGAGCGCCTGGATGTCGGCGCAGCTGTGGCCGCCCGGCAGGACCTTCCCCGGGTTCGCCCGGCACGCGGGATCGAAGGCGCGTCGCAGCCGGTCCTGGTGGTCGAGGTCGACGTCGCTGAACTGCAGCGGCATGTAGTCGCGCTTTTCGACCCCGATCCCGTGCTCGCCGGAGAGCACGCCACCCGCGGCGAGGGAGACCTCGACGATCTCGCGGCCTGCGGCGTGCACTCGCTCGATCGCCCCCTGCTCACGTGCGTCGAAGAGGAGCAGCGGGTGGAGGTTCCCGTCTCCGGCGTGGAAGACGTTCACGACCATGAGGTCGTGGCGCTCGGCGATCTCGTAGACGGACTCGAGCACCCCGGGGAGCGCGGCGCGCGGGACCACCGTGTCCTGCAGGTAGTAGGAGGGGGCGATCTGGGCGACGGCGCCGAAGGCGGTCTTGCGGCCCTTCCACAGGAGCGCGCGCTCCTCCTCGGTCTCAGCGACGCGCACGGTCGTCGCACCGTTGGCCCGGCCGATCTCCACCACGCGCTCGGCGTCGACGGCGGTCCCTTCCTCGGGCCCGTCGACCTCGACGAGGAGGACGGCGCCGGCGTCCAGCGGGTACCCCGCGTGCACGAAGCTCTCGACTGCTGCGGTGATGCGCCGGTCCATCACCTCCATGGCCGCGGGGACGACGCCCGCCGCGATGACCCTGCCGACCGTCGTCGCGGCGTCCCCGATCGTGTCGAAGGCGAGCAAGAGCGTGCGGACACGAAGAGGGTTCTTCGTGATGCGCACGGCGATGCGCGTGGCGATGCCGAGCGTGCCCTCGCCCCCGATGAACGCACCGCGCAGGTCGTAGGCGGGGGGCTCGGCGTCGAGGCCGCCGAGCCTGACGAGATCGCCGTCGGGGAGGACGACGTCGAGGGCCAGCACGTGCTGGCCGGTGACGCCGTAGGCGAGGCAGTGGGGCCCCCCGGAGTTGTTGGCGACGTTGCCGCCGATCGTGCAGGCTTGCTGGCTCGAGGGATCGGGGGCGAAGTGGTAGCCGATCGGGCGGAGGTACGTGCTGAGATCGAGGTTCACCACCCCGGGCTCGACCCATGCGACCCGGTCCTCGAGGTCGACTTCGAGGATCCGGTTCATCTTCGTGGTCACCACGACGACGGGTCTGCCGAGGGGGATCGCGCCGCCGGCGAGCCCCGTTCCCGCGCCACGGGGGACCACCGCCCTGCCGTAGGCCACGGCGGTCCGTACCACCGCCTGGACCTCCTCGGTGCTCGTCGGGAAGCACACCGGCCCAGCGACGCCGCCCGAGAAGACCGAGGCGTCGTGCGCGAGCAGCGCCCGCTCGGCGGCGTCGTCTCGGACGCGGTCGCGTCCGAGCACCGCGGCGAGCGCGACCACGATCGGGTCGGGGGCCACCGGCCGGGGTCGCGCCCGTCTCGTCGCGCGCGATGCCATCGCCCGCCAATGTACGCCGGTC
>JAKBTL010000009.1 GCA_021844425.1 Actinomycetes bacterium
CGATCTCCGATGACCCCCCGCCCCCGAGGTGCCGTTCGGGGCTGGCCGCATTCTACTGACGGGACAGCTGGCCGATGAATAGCGACGCGGCATTGCGGGTGACAACGCGCGCCGGAGCCCCGGCCGCCGCGGCCGGGGCTCCGTGATCGTCCAGGGGCGGCTCGCTCAGGCGCGCGAGGACAACGTCCGGAAGGTCAGGTTGATGCGCTCGTTGGCAACGGCCTTCTGGGCTGGGATGCAATGCTGGAACTCCAGCTGGGTGGCGCCCCGCATGACGAGGAGGCTGCCCGCCGTCAAGTGCATCTCGTGCACCTCCCGGGTCACGTTGTGACGGAGCTTGAACTTCCGGGTGGCCCCCAGGCTGACCGAGGCGATCACCGGTGCTGGGCCGAAGATCTGCTCGTCGTCGGCGTGCCAGTCCACCTTGTCGCGCCCGTCGCGGTACCGGTTGGCGAGCACGGTGGCGAAGGACGGCACCGCGAGCGCTTCCTCCAGCGCGAGGCGTAGTGGAAGAAGCGTTGCGGGCCACTCGGCCGGATCGTGGCGGATGCTGCCGTATTTGTAGGCGACCGGGCCCACCCAGCAGGTATCCCGTGGCACGGCGAATTGCCTGCCGAACATGATGCCGGTGAGGCGTTGCCAGCCGAGGTGGTCCGTGAGGCTGGCGGCCAGGTCCCCGGCGGTCGTGGCGTCGAGGAAGGCCGGATACAGCACGACCTCGCTCTCGGTGTCCACAATCTGCACTGCCTGGTCCAAGTCGTAGGTGATGGCGTCCATTGTGGGGCTCCCTTGTCCTTGCCGGCACCGCGCCGGCGAGACCACTGTCCGCTGGCTGGTGGCTCGTGCAATCGCCGTCGTTCGGGCCTGCGCTTGGCGCCGATGAGGTCGCGTCTTTCCTGTTCAGGGCGGTGTTCCTATCTCTGGGCGGTGCGCCAGCCGTCCGGCACCCAAGGATCGGGCCCTTCGCCTGCCAAGACGAGCCGGCAAGAGCGGAAACCGCCGGGCCCGAAGCCCGAGACCGGGCACCGGGCCCGAGCAGGAGGCCCAGAGAAGAAGGCCGGCCCATGCGGGCCGGCCTTCTTTCACGCCGCGGCGCGATGGTCGATCATCGCTTTCGTGAGGGTGATGGCCACCCGGGCCGCCTCCACCGCGATGTGGCAGCTGGCGGCCAGTTCGAGGGCCTTGACCGTGCAGCCGGCGAGCGCCTCGAGGCTTCGGGCCGTCGCCTCGAGGGCCGAGAGCTCCTCGGCGACCCGGTCGACCAGGGCGCCGGCCACAAGAAGCTCTGTGTCGTCCGCCACCTCGATGGGTGGAACGCGTTCGAGCAGGCCGTCGATGCGCGCCAACTGGGTGTCGAGGGCGTGTCGGAGGGCAATCTCCTCGGAAGAGAGCATCGGTCGCTCCTTTTCGGGTTGGCTTGTGGGGGATGCCGGACATCGGCCCCTGCGACCGTGGGCGCCTCTCCAGAAATTCAACCCCGTGGGGGGAATAGGCGGCCCCCTCGACGCGTTCAGGAGCCCCGCATCCAAAGGAAAGGTGGCCTCCTTGGTCAAGGGCTGGTGGACCACAGACGCACAACTGCGCCAAGAGGTGCTCGAGGCGGTCCCACGCCTCGAGCGCCATCCATTCGCCGAGTTCGACGCGCCGAGCGCTCCCGGCGCCTACCTGATCTTCATCGCGAGCCAGCGCCTGCTCCAGATGCACCAGCTGGGGTCGACGGCGGCCTTGGTCAGGGGCGAGCTCTTGGCGTACTGCGGCAGCAGCCAACGTGGACTCCGCGGCCGGCTCGGCCGCTACCGCCAGAGCCTGCGCGGCGTCATCGAACCGGGCGAGCTCTACGTCTCCGTGCTCCCGACCGGGTCGGCCCCGAGCGCGCTCTTCATCGAGAGCGTGGTCGTCGAGTCGTGGTCGCCCGTTTTGAATTCGACGTCGTTCGGGTCCAAGGTCCCTGGGAAGAACCGAGCCAACCAGAAACTGGGGATGCTCGAAGCGCTGTGGGCGGGCCGCAGCTGGGCTCGGGATCCCACGGCGCTCGAGCGAGCCCGGGCGCAGATCCAGCTCGTTATGCGAATCTGCCGTGTCCCCGACGACGCTCCCCGGTGGCCGGCGCTCATCGCCCCCGCACAATCGAACGAACCCGACGCCCAGAGAGCGGCACGTGGCGACCTTCGGATGGTCATCGGCGGTGGACGGTGACCACCCAGCCCGAGTCCGGCAGTCGGTCGCCATCCGGTCCGGCGTCTCAGGCGAGGCTGTGCCGAGAGCGGTGCTGTGGCGATGAGAGAAAGGTGTAATCACGAGATGCGGGAGGTGGAAAGGGTCCGCCCGGATGTGGCCACCTGGGTCGGCCTGTGCGTCCGGAGCCTGGCAAGGACGCCACCCTGGCGGGGAATTGTGGCAGTGGCGCCGCCGCCACACTCTGGGTCGATGCCGACCCAACGGGGGGCGGCTCGGTGGGGGCGTCCGTGGGAGCACCCTGGGAGCACGACGATGCAAACAACGGCAATTAGTGGCCAGCAGCGGGTGGCCTCACCAGGCCATCTACCAGGAGAGCGGGCGACGGGAATCGAACCCGCGTTCTCAGCTTGGGAAGCTGATGTTCTGCCGCTGAACTACGCCCGCGAGCGGTCGCCACACTATCCTCTGCACCGCCATGGGTCCTCTCGACGCTGCTTCGCCGTCTTCGGTCGAGCCGACGACCCCGGGGAGCGGCAAGGAGGCGTCTTGCCCGTAAGGATCGCCGTCGGCCTCGCGGTGACCGTGATCTGCTTCGCGGTCGCCGGTCGCCGCTTCCACTGGATCTCCCGCCTGGTGCGCGCCGGCCAGCCCGCACCGGGACGGCTGCGCGCGGACCGTGCGGACATCGCGCGCAGGGCCGAAGCGGAGATCACGGAGGTCGCCGGCCAGCGCAAGCTGCTCAAGTGGACCGTCCCGGGCGTCGCCCACTTCTTCACGATGTGGGGCTTCACGATCCTGATGTTCACGATCATCGAGGCCTACGGGGATCTCTTCGACCCGACGTTCCACATCCCGGGGATCGGGACGTCGCCTGCGCTCGGTTTCCTCGAGGACTTCTTCGCGACCGCCGTGCTCGTGGCCCTCGCGGTGTTCACGGTGATCCGCATCAAGAGCTCGCCGGCCCGAAGGGAGCGAGCCTCCCGGTTCTACGGGTCGCACACCCGCGCCGCGTGGATGACGCTCCTGCTCATCTTCGGGGTGATCGCGACGCTCCTCCTCTACCGGGGTGCGCAGGTCGACACGAGCCCCCGCCAGTTCCCCTACGGCGACTGGGCCTTTGCCTCGCACGTCATCGGCGCCGGGCTCTCCGGTCTCGGCCACGGCGTGGACGGAGCGCTGGCGACGACGTTCCTCCTGCTCAACGTCTCGGTCATCAGCGCGTTCTTGGTCTTCGTCTCCTACTCGAAGCACCTGCACATCTTCGTCGCCCCCTTCAACGTGGCCTTCTCCCGCCGGCCGCGCGCCCTCGGGGGGCTCGACAAGACCCCCGACATGGACATGGAGAACGTCACCGAGGACACGGTCTTCGGCGCGGGGTTCATCGAGAACTTCACGTGGAAGCAGATGCTCGACTTCGTGACGTGCACCGAGTGCGGCCGGTGCCAGTCGGTCTGCCCGGCGTGGGCCACCGGCAAGCCGCTCTCCCCGAAGCTTGTGATCATGAACCTGCGGGACAACATGTTCTCGCAGGCAGCGCACCTGATGGCGCCGAAGGCGCCTGGGGGCGACGGGGAAGGCGCACGCGCCCTCGTCGCCGACGGGGCGAGCGACCGCTCCGGAGCTGCTGCGCCCGGTCCGGAGCCGCTCGTCCCGGGCGTCATCGATCCCGACGTGCTGTGGGCGTGCACCACGTGCGGCTCGTGCGTGGAGCAGTGCCCCGTCGACATCGAGCACGTCGACGCCATCGTCGACATGCGGCGCTACCAGGTGCTCATGGAGTCGAGCTTCCCGCACGAGGCCGAGCTCATGCTGCGCAACATCGAGAACCAGGGCGACCCGTGGGGGCTCGGCGGCTCGAAGCGCACGGAGTGGACCCAGGCGCTCGACTTCGAGGTGCCGGTGGTGGGCGACACCATTCCCGACGACATCGAGTACCTCTACTGGGTCGGCTGCGCGGGGGCGCTGGACGAGCGGGCCCGCCGCCAGGTGCAGGCGACGGCCAGGCTCTTGCACCAGGCCGGCGTGCGCTTCGCCATCCTCGGCCCGAAGGAGTCGTGCACCGGAGACCCGGCCCGTCGCATCGGGAACGAGTACCTCTTCCAGGAGCAGGCGAAAGCCAACATCGCGACGCTCGAGGCGGCGAGCGTGCGCACGATCGTGGCGACGTGCCCGCACTGCTTCAACACGCTGAAGAACGAGTACCCGGCCCTCGGCGGGAATTTCGAGGTCGTGCACCACGCGGAGCTCCTCGACCACCTCGTGCGGGCAGGCAAGATCGTCCCGGGGACGGGGTACGCGGGCACGGTCACCTACCACGACCCCTGCTACCTCGGCCGCCATAACAGGGTGTTCGACGAGCCGAGGACGGTGATCGACGCGATCCCCGGAGCCCGTAACGTCGAGATGCGCCGCTGCAGGGAGCGGGGCTTCTGCTGCGGCGCCGGCGGGGCGCGGATGTGGATGGAGGAGAGCATCGGCACGCGCATCAACGTGGACCGCACCCTCGAGGCGCTCGGCACCGGAGCCGACGTCGTGTCGACGGCGTGCCCCTACTGCATGATCATGCTCGACGACGCCGTGCGGGCGAACGGCAGGGAAGACGACGTGCGGGTCCTCGACATCGCCCAGCTCGTCGAGGAGTCGATGCGCGTCCCCGAGCCAGCTGGGTCCCCCGGGCCTGGTCGGGGGACCGAAGAGGGGATCGCCCCGCAGCTCGACGACTGACCCCGCAGCTCGAAGACGGGTTCGGCTCAGCGGGCGAGCAGGCCGTACGCGTGCGTCGGGTGCAGCCGTGCGACGAGGCGCCGCTCGGCCACCATGGACTCGCGGTACTCCGCCCAGTCGGGGTGGTCCCTTCCGCTGATGGAGCGGTAGAGCTCCACGAGCTCCTCCACGGTGTCGTCGTCCGGCGCGGAGGCGACGGGGGAGAGCTCCGCCGTGCCGTCGAGGACGACGTAGGCCCAGAACGACTCGCCGGGGACGTAGAGGGACGCGGCGGGGTCGCGCCGTATGTTCCTCGTCTTCGCCCGGCTGTCGGTGACCGAGATCCGGACGACCGGGCCACCACCGCCACCAGCACCACCGCCACCACTGGCATCGCCACCAGCACCACCACCGCCCCCAGCACCGCCACCCCCGGCACCGCCACCCCCGGCACCACCGCCGGGCGAGTCGCTCAGGTGGTAGAGGATGTTGGAGAGCTGCGGTCGCCCGTCTGCGCGTCGGGTGACGAGCACGCCCTGATGGCGGGACCTCGCGAAGTCGAGACCTTCGTGCAGCTCCATCGTCGGCGAGGTCAGCGCGAGCCGGGGACGAGGAGCATGCGGACACGGTAGCCGAGACGCTGCCGAGTTCACATCCGTGAAACACCCGCGTAGCAGCGGGGAAACGGCGCTTCTGCATGCTCTCCTCGTGGACGCGGTGAGCCTGCCCTACCCGCACTGGCTGAACCCCGGGGACAACACGTGGCAGCTCGTCGCAGCGACGCTCGTCGGCCTCATGAGCCTGCCGGGGCTCGCCGTGCTCTACGGCGGCCTCGTGCAGCGCAAGTGGGTGGTGAACACCATGCTGATGGCGTTCGCCGGCTTCAGCGTCGTCCTCGTGGTGTGGGTGCTCTGGGCGTACGAGATGAGCTTCGGGACGTTCGCGCACCTGGGCCCCGCCGGCTCGTTCCTGGGCGACCTGGTCGGCAGGCCCGGGTCGATCCTCGGGAGCTTCGCCGAGCAGTCGCAGGCGAAGTCGGGGGCCAACACCCTCATTCCCTTCCACTTCCCCACGTCGACCCTCGCCTATTTCCAGTTCGTCTTCGCGGCCATCACCCCGCTCCTGTTCCTCGGCAGTGTGCTCGGCCGGATGAAGTTCAAGGCGTGGCTCCTCTTCGTCCCGCTGTGGATCACCTTCGTCTACACGGTGAACGCAGCGCTCTTGTGGGGCGGCGGGTTCTTCGCACAGAGAGGGGCGGTCGACTACTCGGGCGGCTACGTGATCCACCTGTCTGCCGGGGTCGCGGGGTTCGTCGCCGCGGCGATGGTCGGACCCCGCGCACGCGGCGACCGCGGCTCGACGAACCCCCACAACATGCTGCTCGTGGCTGTGGGGGCGGGGATCCTGTGGCTCGGGTGGAACGGGTTCAACGGCGGCGACCCCTTCTACGCCGGGGTCGATGCCGCGTCGGCGGTGCTGAACACGAACGTCGCCACTGCCGCGGCGCTGCTCACCTGGATGGCCGCCGACATGACCGTGGGCAAGAAGCGCAAGCCGACCTTCGCAGGGGCGGTGAACGGCATGATCTGCGGCCTCGTCGGCATCACGCCAGCGGCGGGGTGGGTCGACGGCTACGGAGCGCTGGCGATCGGGGTCGTGTGCTCGTCGGTGGTGTGGGCAGCCATGGCCTTCCTGCCGAAGATCCGGCCCTTCTCGAAGGTCGACGACGCGCTCGGCGTGGTCTACACGCACGGCATCGCAGGCCTCTGCGGCGGGCTCCTGGTCGGCATCCTCGCGGACCCGGCGATGATCGAGTACGGGGTGACCGGCGCGCACTTCGCCGGAAAGGGCGCGGTCGGCGTGAGCGGCCTGCTCTACACGGGCTCCTGGCACCAGGAGTGGGAGCAGCTCCTCGCGGCACTCTGGGTCGTCTGCTTCACCGCGGTGATGACCGCGCTGCTGCTCTTCGTGGTGAAGCTCGTCTGCCGAGGACTGCGCGAGCGTGACGAGCTGCTCGAGGTGGGTGACTTCGCACTGCACGACGAGCAGGTGGACCACCACCGGGGTCTCGCCGCCGTGCAGCGGCTGTCCGAGGAGCAGCTGGCCGAGGTGGTCGACGCCATCGTCGGCGCGGCGGCGAACGCCCGGGCCGCCCGGGGACTTCGTGCCGACGGCGAGGGGGCGACCGGCGGGAGCGGCTGAGGGTTCAGCCGGCCTGCCTGGCGACCGCTTCGGCTGCCCGCCGCGCTGCGTCGGGGTCGCCGAGGTACCCGGCGTCGTGCACCGCGAGGTCGTCGTCGAAGCGGTACCGGAAGGGGAACCCGGTGGGGATCTCGAGGCCGGGGATGTCGGCGTCGGAGATGGCGTCGAGATGCTTGCGCAGCGCGCGGATGCTGTTGCCGTGGGCCACCACGAGCACCGCTCCGCCCCTGGCGCCAGCGGCGAGGAGGTCGGGCACGATCACGTCGTCCCAGTAGGGCAGGACGCGCGCGACCACGTCCGCGAGGCACTCGGTGGCAGGCAGCACGTGGGAGGGGACGTCACGGTAACGGGGGTCTCCCGCGGGGTGGCGGGGATCGCCCAGCGGGAGGGGAGGCGGGGGAACGTCGTAGCTTCGGCGCCACAGCGTCACCTGCTCGAGCCCGAACCGGTTGGCCGTCTCCTTCTTGTCGAGGCCCTGGAGATCGCCGTAGTGGCGCTCGTTCAGCCGCCAGTGGCGCCGGACGGGGAGCCACGACCGCCCTGCGGCGTCCAAGGTGAGGTTGGCCGTGCGGATCGCCCTGGTGAGCACCGAGGTGTGGACCATGCGCAGGTCGAGCGACGGCTCGGCGGCCAGGAGCTCACCCGCGCGGAGGGCCTCCTGCTCCCCCGAAGGGGTCAGGTCGACGTCGGTCCAGCCCGTGAAGAGGTTCCGTGCGTTCCACTCGGACTCTCCGTGTCGGAGCAGGACCAGGTCGAGCACGCAGAGATCGTACCCAGGGGCAGGCCGCGGGCGGAAGCTGCCGCCTCCTCCCTGCGCGCGCATGACGGCCTGCACCCTCGACGGCCTGCACCCTCGACGGCCTGCACCCTCGACGGCCGTGGGCTGGTGCTTCGGCGACAGGAGTCAAAAATGTTGTCATACTGAGACTCAACTTAGCTATACTCTGTCCTGTAAGGCATTGGGTAGTCAGGAACGCGGGCGCGCCCTGGGCGCGAGAGAGGCAGGTAGTGCGATGGCCAAGGCGGTCGGAATCGACCTCGGCACCACGAACTCCGTGGTGAGCGTGCTGGAGGCGGGTGAGCCCGTCGTGATCCCCAACGCCGAGGGGTCCAGGACGACCCCGTCGGTCGTGGGGTTCTCGAAGAGCGGCGAGGTGCTGGTCGGGGAGGTCGCCAAGCGCCAGGCGATCACGAACCCGGATCGCACCATCCGGTCGGTGAAGCGCCACATGGGCACGAGGTGGACGATCACAATCGACGGGAAGGCCTACACCGCCCAGGAGATCTCCGCCCGGATCTTGGGCAAGCTGAAGCGCGACGCCGAGGCCTACCTGGGCGACGCCGTGAACCAGGCGGTCATCACTGTCCCCGCGTACTTCGACGACGCGCAGCGCACCGCGACCAAGGAAGCCGGGCAGATCGCCGGGCTCGAGGTGCTGCGCATCATCAATGAGCCGACCGCGGCTGCCCTCGCATACGGGCTCGACAAGGAGGAGAAGGACCAGACGGTCCTGGTCTTCGACCTCGGGGGCGGGACCTTCGACGTCTCGATCCTCGAGATCGGCGAGGGGGTCTTCGAGGTGAAGTCCACCTCGGGCAACACGCACCTCGGTGGTGACGACTGGGACCAGAAGGTCATCGACTGGCTCGTCAAGACGTTCAAGGACACCGAAGGGGTCGACCTCTCGAACGACAAGATGGCCCTGCAGCGCCTGAAGGAGGCCGCAGAGAAAGCCAAGATCGAGCTGTCGTCGGTGCAGGAGACCCAGATCAACCTGCCGTTCATCACGGCGACGTCCGAGGGACCCAAGCACCTCGACCTGAAGCTCACGCGGGCCAAGTTCAACGAGCTGACCCACGACCTCGTGGAGCAGTGCCGCGGGCCGTTCGAGGCCGCCATCAAGGACGCCGGCCTCCAGACCTCCGACATCGACCACGTGGTCCTGGTCGGCGGTTCGACCCGCATCCCGGCGGTCCAGGAGCTCGTCCACAGCCTGACCGGCAAGGAGCCGCACAAGGGCGTGAACCCCGACGAGGTGGTCGCAGTCGGCGCCGCAGTCCAGGCAGGTGTGCTCAAGGGCGAGGTGAAGGACGTCCTCCTTCTCGACGTGACGCCGCTCAGCCTGGGGATCGAGACCAAAGGCGGGGTCATGCACCGGCTCATCGAGCGGAACACCACCATCCCGACCAAGCGGTCCGAGGTGTTCACCACCGCGGAGGACAACCAGCCGTCTGTCGAGATCCACGTGCTCCAGGGAGAGCGCGAGATGGCCATGTACAACAAGACGCTCGGCAAGTTCCAGCTCGTCGACCTTCCGCCCGCCCCCCGTGGGATCCCGCAGATCGAGGTCACCTTCGACATCGACGCGAACGGGATCGTCCACGTGTCCGCCCAGGACCGCGCGACCGGCAAGGCGCAGTCGATGACCATCACCGGACAGTCGGCCCTCGCCAAGGAGGACATCGAGCGGATGGTCCGTGACGCCGAGGCGCACGCCGAGGACGACCGCCGCCGGCGCGAGGAGGCCGAGGTGCGCAACACCGCGGACACCCTCGTGTACCAGACCGAGAAGCTCCTCCGGGAGCAGGGCGACAAGTTCCAGGGCACGGAGAAAGAGGACGTGTCGAATGCCTTGCAGGGTGTGAAGGACGCGCTCTCGGGAACGGACATCGAGGCCATCAAGACGGCGACCGAGCGCCTGATGTCCGCCAGCCAGAGCTTCTCGCAGCGGCTCTACGAGCAGGCGTCGCAGAGCGCGGCGACCTCCTCGGGCGGCCCGTCGGCAGGCTCCGCCGAAGGTGCGGGGTCCGGCGAGCCGGCGGAGGGCGAGGTCGTCGACGCCGAGATCGTCGACGAGCAATGACCGGCCGTCCTGAGCACACCGCGGCACGGTGGGCGGACGACGAGGCGGCGTCAGCTGCCGAGGCCGGGTCGGGCGCCCCCGAGGAGAGCCGTGGCCTCGGTGCTGCGGAAGAAGAGCTCGGTGCTGCGGGAGAAGAAGAAGAGGAAGAGGGCGCGAAGATCCTCACGGACGTGGTCGCGCTCATGGCGGAGCGTGACGAGTACCTCGAGTCGCTCCAGCGCCTGAAGGCCGACTTCGACAACTACCGCAAGCGTGTCGCACGGCTCCAAGAGGAGCAGTCGGCGCGCGCCGAGGCGAACCTCGTCATGAAGCTCCTGCCCGTGCTCGACAACCTCGACCTCGCCTGGGCGCACCTTGGGCCGCGCGAGGCGCAGGGCGAGCCCGCGACCGAAGAAGCCCGAGCGATCGGGCAAGCCCGCGCCCAGTTGCTCGACGTCCTCGGCAAGGAGGGCCTCGAGCGGGTGGACGACGTGGGCGTGGCGTTCGACCCGACGGTCCACGACGCTGTCGCGCAGGCTGCCGCGCCGTCGCAGGCTGCCGCGCCGCCTGAGGCTGCCGCGCCGCCTGAGGCTGCAGAGCCGTCGCAGGCTGCCGCGCCGTCGGAGGCTGCAGGGTCGCCCGAGGTCTCCTCGCCGCACACGATCGTCGTCGAAGAGGTCCTGCGTGCGGGCTACCGCTGGCGTAACCAGGCGCTGCGCCCGGCGATGGTCCGCGTCCGAGGCTGAGCCGTGCCCGCGCAGCGCGAGTGGTTCGAGAAGGATTACTACCAGGTGCTCGGTGTGCCCTCGACGGCGACCGACAAGGAGATCACGCGCGCGTACCGAAAGCTCGCGAAGCAGTACCACCCTGACGCGAACCCCGGGAGCGAGGAGCGCTTCAAGGAGATCAGCGCAGCGTACGACGTGCTCGGTGACGCGACGCGTCGCAAGGAGTACGACGAGGTGCGCCGGCTCGGCCCGATGGCCGGCGCCGGCGGTGGGTTCGGCCGAGGCGGTTTCGGCTCGCCCGGAGGCACGACGTTCAGGGTGGAGGACCTCGGCGACCTCGGCGACCTCTTCGGCGGGATCTTCGGCAGCCGGTCGACGAGGCGCCGCACCCGAGGGCAGCAGCGAGGAGCGGACGTCGAGACCGAGCTGCGCCTCTCTTTCGCGGACGCTGTGCATGGCGCGACGGTGTCGGTCAACGTCCCCGAGGACGTGCGGTGCCGCACGTGCAACGGGACCGGCGCTGCGCCGGGCACCTCGACGCACACCTGCCCGCGCTGCGGCGGCAAGGGCATGCTCGACGACAACCAGGGGCTCTTCTCCCTGAGCACGGTGTGCCCGGCGTGCAATGGCCGCGGGACGGTCGTCGACACGCCGTGCCCCACGTGCCACGGCACGGGGACCGAACGCCGGAACCGGGTCGTGAAGGTCCGCATCCCGCCGGGGGTCGAGGACGGCCAGCGCGTCCGGGTGAAAGGGCGCGGGGCGCCGGGACAGGGCGGCGGGCCGGCAGGCGATCTCTACGTGGTGGTCAGGGTCGGCTCGGACCAGCGTTTCGGCCGGCGCGGACGGAACCTCACGGTCTCGGTGCCGGTCACCTTCCCCGAGGCGGTGCTCGGCACGACGGTCACCGTGCCGACGCTCGACGGCCCCGTCACCGTCCGTGTCCCTCCTGGGACCGCGCCCGGCACCCACCTGCGTGTGAAGGGGCGCGGCGTCCCCGCAGGCAGCGGCAGGAACGGCGCGAAGGCCGGGGACCTGCTCGTGCGGGTGGACGTCGTCGTCCCCAAGTCGCTGACCGACGAGCAGCGCGCGGCGCTCGAGCAGCTCGCGGCGGCCCTCGAGCCGGCGCCGCGTGAGGCGGCGGAGGCGTGACGATGCGGGGGCTCGGGACGAGAGGCGTGAGGGGCACCGCTGGACCGCTGCGTCCCTCGGGCGAGGGCGTGGACGGGACGCGGGCCACAGCTGCCCCCGTGTACGTGATCTCGGTCGCCGCGGAGCTCGCCGGCGTGCACCCCCAGACGCTGCGCGTCTACGAGCGCAAGGGCCTCTTGGACCCCTCGCGCACGAGGGGCGGGTCGCGGCGCTTCTCCGAGCGCGACCTCGCCCGGCTTCGCCGGATCCAGGACCTGACTGCCGCCGGGCTGAACCTCGAGGGCGTGCGCAGGGTGCTCGAGCTCGAGAGCGAGGTCGCGCGGCTGCGCGACGAGCTCGAGCGGACGAGAGCCGAGGCGCTCGAGGCCATCGATCGGATCCACCGCCACTACCGCCGTGACCTCGTGCCGTTCGACGCGTCGCCGGTCCCCTACGCGCCTGCGAGCCGGCGCAGGGTCTGATCGAGGACCGAGAGACGGGCACCGGAAGGAAGTCGAGGCGCAGAGACGTGGGGAAAGAAGAAGAGGAAGACGTGACGAAGGGGATGCACTGATGCCCATCGACCCCGAACGCTGGACCGTGAAGACCCGTGAGGCCTTCAGCGCAGCGACGCAGCAGGCCGCCGGCGCGCACCACGCGGAGGTGACGCCCGACCACGTGCTCGCGGCCGTGCTCGCGGACCCCGAGAGCATCGCGCGCCCGATCCTCGCACGGCTCGGCACGGACCCGGCCGTCGCGGCGCGCGCCATCGGCGAGCGCTTGGCCAAACAGCCGCGCGCCGTCGGCGGCTCGGAGCCGAGCATGGCGCGCGCGACCCGGGAAGGCCTCGAGCGCGCCGACGAGCTGCGCCGCGACATGGGAGACGACTACGTCTCGGTCGAGCACCTGCTCCTCGCGTGGGCCGACGCGCTCGGTGTGTCACGCGACCAGCTCCTCGCCGCCCTGCGCGAGGTGCGCGGCAGCCACCGGGTGACCTCGCCCACGCCGGAGGAGACGTTCCAGGCGCTCGAGCGCTACGGGCGCGACCTCACCGAGCTGTCACGTCAGGGCAAGCTCGACCCGGTCATCGGCCGGGACGAGGAGATCCGCCGGGTGATCCAGGTCCTCTCCCGGCGGACGAAGAACAACCCCGTCCTCATCGGCGAGCCCGGCGTGGGCAAGACCGCGATCGTCGAGGGTCTCGCGAACCGCATCACCGCGGGCGACGTCCCGGAGGGACTGAAGAACAAGCGCGTCGTCGCGCTCGACCTCGGCTCGATGGTCGCAGGAGCCAAGTACCGGGGCGAGTTCGAGGAGCGGCTCAAGGCGGTGCTGAAGGAGATCACCGACGCGGAGGGCCAGGTGATCACCTTCGTCGACGAGCTCCACACGATCGTGGGCGCGGGGGCGGCCGAAGGCGCGATGGACGCAGGCAACATGATCAAGCCGCTGCTCGCCCGCGGCGAGCTCCGGCTGATCGGCGCCACCACGCTCGACGAGTACCGCAAGCACATCGAGAAGGACGCCGCGCTCGAGCGGCGGTTCCAGCAGGTCTTCGTCGACCAGCCCTCGGTCGCCGACACCGTCGCGATCCTCCGCGGCCTGAAGGAGCGCTACGAGGTCCACCACGGCGTGCGCATCCAGGATGCCGCGCTGGTGGCGGCCGCGGTGCTCTCGGACCGCTACATCACCGGGCGCTTCCTGCCCGACAAGGCGATCGACCTCGTCGACGAGGCGGCGAGCCGCTTGCGCATCGAGATCGACTCCATGCCGACCGAGCTCGACGTCGTGACCCGGCGGATCCGCCAGCTCGAGATCGAGAAGGTGGCGCTGGAGAAGGAGACCGACGAGGCGTCGGTCGAGCGCCTCGCGCGGCTCGACCAGGAGCTCGCCGGGCTGCGCGAGCAGGCGAACGCGATGACCGCGCACTGGCAGGCGGAGAAGCAGGCCATCGGCACCATCCGCTCCTTGAAGGGCGAGTTGGAGGAGCGCCGCGCCGCAGCGGAGCGCATGGAGCGCGACGGCGACCTCGCCGGCGCGTCGGCCGTCCGCTACGGCGAGCTGCCGTCCCTCGAGCGCAGGATCGACGAGGCCACCTCGGAGCTCGCCAGGCTCCAAGAGCACCAGCGTTTCTTGAAGGAGGAGGTCGACGCCGAAGACGTGGCCGAGGTGGTGAGCCGCTGGACCGGCATCCCCGTCACGCGCCTGCTCCAAGGCGAGGTGGACAAGCTGATCCGCATGGAGGACACCTTGCACGCGCGGGTCGTCGGCCAGGACGAGGCCGTGACCGCGGTCGCCAACGCGATCCGCCGGAGCAGGGCCGGGCTGTCGGACCCGAACCGGCCGATCGGGTCCTTCCTGTTCCTCGGCCCGACGGGCGTGGGCAAGACCGAGCTCGCCCGTGCCCTCGCAGAGTTCCTCTTCGACGACGAGCGGGCCATGGTCCGCATCGACATGAGCGAGTACATGGAGAAGCACACGGTCTCCCGGCTCGTCGGCGCGCCCCCGGGGTACGTCGGGTACGAGGAGGGCGGTCAGCTGACCGAGGCCGTGCGGCGGCGTCCCTACGCGGTCGTGCTGCTCGACGAGATCGAGAAGGCCCATCCGGACGTCTTCAACATCCTGCTCCAGGTGCTCGAGGACGGCCGCCTGACCGACGGGCAGGGGCGCACGGTCGACTTCACCAACACGGTGCTGATCATGACCTCGAACCTCCCAGGCGACCCGTACGCGTTCTTCAAGCCCGAGTTCATGAACCGCGTGGACGAGGTCGTGCGGTTCCGCCGACTGACCGAGGCCGACCTCGCCGTGATCGTCGGCATCCAGCTCGGTAGGCTGAGGACGCGGCTCGCGGAGCGGCGGCTCTCGCTCGTGGTCACTGCCGAGGCGGAGAAGGTGCTGGCGGAGAAGGGGTACGACCCCGACTTCGGAGCACGTCCGCTCCGGCGCGTGATCCAGCGTGAGGTGGAGGACCCCTTGGCGCTCGCCGTCCTCGACGGACGGTACCCCGAGGGGGCGACCGTGACCGTGGACGCCGAGGGGGACGCGATCGCCCTGCGATGAGCCCGCGAACCGTCGCGCGTCCCGTCCCCGGCGGCACCGACCGTACGGGGTCGGCGGTGTCCGCGGTCGGGTACACTGCGGCGTACGCCGAGTCAGGGGAGCAGTGTGCCGGCAACGGTAGTCGTCGGAACCCAGTGGGGCGACGAAGGCAAGGGCAAGCTGACCGACCTGCTGGCCAGGGAGATGGACGTGGTCGTCCGCTACCAGGGCGGCCATAACGCCGGCCACACCGTCGTCGTGGATGGAGAGCGTTTCGCCCTTCAGCTGTGCCCGAGCGGCATCCTCTACCCGCACATCACGCCGCTCATCGGCAACGGCGTCGTGGTGGAGCCCCAGGCGCTGCTCGCGGAGCTCGACGAGCTCGAGCGCCGCGGGGTCGACACGTCCCGGCTGGTCGTGAGCGGCAACGCGCACCTGATCATGCCCTACCACCTCGAGCTCGACCGGGTCACCGAGCGCTACCTCGGGAAGAACTCCCTCGGGACCACGAAGCGCGGCATCGGGCCCGCGTACGCCGACAAGGCGTCGCGTGTCGGGCTGCGGGTGCAGGACCTGCTCGACCAGAAGATCTTCCGCGAGAAGCTCGACGTCGCGTTGAAGGAGAAGAACGCGGTGCTCGCCAAGGTGTACAACCGCCTGCCGCTGTCGGCGAGCGACATCGCCGAGCGGTACCTCGGCGAGCTCGCCCCCCGGCTCGCGCCGATGGTCGGGGACACCGTGGGCATCCTGCACGACGCGATGGACGCCGGGCGCAGCGTCTTGCTCGAGGGCGCGCAGGCCACCTTCTTGGACCTCGACCACGGCACCTATCCGTTCGTCACCTCGTCGAACCCGGTCGCAGGCGGGGCGTGCACCGGCAGCGGGCTCGGCCCTCGCGACATCGACCGCGTCATCGGGATCGCCAAGGCCTACGTCACGCGTGTCGGCGCGGGCCCGTTCCCCACGGAGCTCCACGGCGACCTCGCCGAGCTGTTGGTCGAGCGCGGCCAGGAGTACGGCACCGTGACGGGGCGCCGCCGGCGCGTCGGCTGGTTCGACGCGGTGATGGTGCGCCAGGCCGTGCGGCTGAGCTCGCTGACCGAGATCGCGCTGACCAAGCTCGACGTGCTCGACACGGTCGAGTCGCTGCGCGTCTGCGTCGCCTACGAGCACGACGGCGAGCGCTTCAGGCTCCCGCCGTACCACCAGTCCACCCTGCACCAGGTGACCCCGCTCTATGAGGAGCTTCCTGGGTGGCGCACCGACCTGACCGGCGCGACGTCCGCGCAGGACCTGCCCGCCGCGGCGAGGGACTACGTCGAGTTCCTCGCCGACCAGATCGGCGTGCCGGTGCGGCTGGTGGGCGTCGGCCCCGGGAGGGAGCAGATCGTGTCCTTCGCCGCGGCGTGACCCGCCCGCGCGTCTGCGTCGTCGGCTCCGGGGGGAGGGAGCACGCGCTCTGCCTCGCGCTCGCCCGGACGGCGGACGTGGTGGTGACGCCGGGCAATCCCGGGATGCCCGCGCGCCTCGGGGGCGGCGCGATCACGACGACGCCGGCACCGCCGGAGGAGGTGGAGGCGGACCTCTACGTGATCGGGCCCGAGGTGCCGCTCGTAGCCGGGCTCGCCGACCGGCTGCGCGCGCTCGGACGCCGGGTCGTCGGGCCCGGCGCCGACGGGGCGCGGCTCGAGGGCTCCAAGGCGTTCATGAAGGAGGTGCTGGTCGCGGCGGGCGTGCCGACGGCCCGCTACCGCGTGTGCGGGACGTTCGCCGAGGCGCAGGCCTTCCTCCGCGGCCTCCCGGGACCCTGGGTCGTGAAGACCGACGGCCTCGCGTCCGGCAAGGGGGTGCTCGTCGCCGCGACCCTCGAGGAGGCGGAGGCGGACGCCGCTGCCAAGCTGTCGGGCGGGCTCGGCGACGCCGGCCGCCAGTTGGTGGTCGAAGAGGGGCTGGCTGGGCCCGAGTGCTCGCTGCTCGTCCTGTGCGACGGCGCTGCGGTCGTCCCAATGGCCCCCGCCCAGGATTCCAAGCGCGTCTTCGACGGCGACCGGGGCCCGAACACCGGCGGCATGGGGGCGTACGCTCCCCTCGCGCAGCTGGACGACGCCGCGGTCGACGGGCTCGTCGAGCGCGTGGTGCGCCCGGTCGTCCACGAATTGGGCCGCCGGGGGATCGACTACCGGGGCGTCCTGTACGCCGGGCTGATGCTGACCGACGAGGGCCCGCGCGTCCTCGAGTTCAACGTCCGCTTCGGAGATCCCGAGGCGCAGGTGGTCCTGCCGCTGCTCGGCGAGGATCCCTTCGAGGTGCTGGCCGCCGTCGCGCAGGGGAGCCTCCGCTCCGCGGTCCCCTCCGGCCGCCTCGAGCCGGCTCGCGCCGGGGCAGTATGCGTCGTCATGGCGGCCGAGGGCTATCCGGGAGCGCCGAGGACCGGGGACCCGATCGAGGGGCTCGGCCCCGACGGACAGCTGGCAGACCCGGTGCCTGGGGTCACCGTCGTCCACGCCGGCACCGCTCGACCACCTGGGACCGGCCAGTTCCTCGTCTCGGGCGGTCGCGTGCTCGGCGTCACCGCCGTCGCGCCGTCCGTCGACGAGGCTCGGAGGCGTGCGTACGCCGCCGCCGATCGGGTCACGTGGCCCGGCGCCCATTGGCGCCGCGACATCGCCGCAGCCGCGTCCGCGTCCGCAGCCGCAGCCGCAGCCGCGTCCGCGTCCGTCGGGCCGGCGGGAGGGGCGGCCCTCCCGGTGGGCGCTCGGCCAGAGGCGCGTGCGCCCGAAGAGGCGCGTGCGCCCGAAGAGGCGCTGCCGTGATCCGGCGCTACAGCCCCCCCGACATGGCCGCGCTCTTCAGCGACGAGGCACGGTTGGCCACGTGGCTCGAGGTCGAGCTGCTCGCGGTCGACGCGCTCGCCGCCGCCGGCAGGATCCCGCATGCCGACGCCGCGGCGATCCGCGAGCGCGCGCCGAAGGTCGACGCGGCGTTCGTGGCGGACGTCGAGGCGCGCGAGCGGGTCACCGACCACGACGTGGCCGCGTTCGTCGATGTGGTCCAGGCCCGCATCGGCGGCCCCGAAGCGTCGTGGGTCCACTACGGGCTCACGTCGTCCGACGTGGTGGACACCGCGCTGTGCGCGACGCTCGTGCGCGCGGCCGACCTGCTCGTCGAGGCCGCCGGTGAGCTCGTGGCCGCGCTGCGCCGGCGCGCCGAGGAGCTGATCGACGTGCCCGTGGCGGGGCGGACGCACGGGATGCAGGCGGAGCCGACGACCTTCGGGGCCAAGTTCGCGCTCTGGGCGCTCCAAGCCGACCGGGACCGCCGCCGGCTGCGCCGGGCACGCCGGTCGGTGGCCGTCGGGAAGCTCTCCGGGGCGGTCGGGACCTACTCGAACGTCGACCCCGCGATCGAGTCCTACGTGTGCCGCGCGCTCGGCCTCGAGCCCGTCCCCGCCACCCAGGTGATCGCGCGCGACCGGCACGCCGAGTACCTGTTCGCGTGCGCGTCGGCCGGCGCGACGGTCGAGCTGATCGCGACGGAGGTGCGCCATCTCGCGCGCTCGGAGGTCGGGGAGGTGGAGGAGCCGTTCGCGCCCGGGCAGAAGGGGAGCTCGGCGATGCCCCACAAGCGCAACCCCGTGCTCTCCGAGCGGCTCTGCGGGCTCGCCCGGCTGCTCCGTGGCTATCTCGGCGCCGGACTCGAGGACGTCGCGCTGTGGCACGAGCGGGACATCTCGCACAGCTCGGTGGAGCGCGTCGCGCTCCCCGACGCCTCCCTGCTCGCCTGCTACGTGCTGCGCAAGGCCACCGGCCTCGTGTCCGGGCTGGTCGTCCACGCCGAGCGGGCACGCGCCGGCATCTCCGAGCTCGTCTTCAGCCAGTCCGTCCTCTTGGCGCTCGTCGACGCGGGGCTCTCGCGCGACGACGCGTACCGCATCGTCCAGCGCGACGCACGGGTCGCGTCCGCGACAGGCAGGAGCTTCCACGAGGTGCTCTCGGAGGATCCCGAGGTGGTCCTGGACCCTGCTGCGCTCGACGCGGCGTTCGATCTTGACCGCGCGCTGCGGCACCGCCGCCGCTTCCTCGACGCGCTGGAGGCGCTGGACGCGCCCGGCGGGGTGACGGCGTGACCGCGACGCTCGTCCACTCGGGCAAGGTCCGCCAGCTCTACGACGTCGGCGACGGGCTGCTCTTGATGGTGGCCTCCGACCGCGTCAGCGCCTACGACGTGGTGTTCGCCGAGCCGATCCCGCACAAGGGCCGGGTCCTCACCGCGATGACCGCGTTCTGGAGCGAGGAGCTCGCGGACGCAGCCGTCGGGACCGTGCTCACCGCCGACCCCGAGGAGATCGTCGATCGGGTGCCCGAGGCAGCCTCGCTGGCCGGCACCGGCTGGTCCTCGATCGAGGGACGCGCGCTGCTGGTCCGGCGCGCGGAGATGCTCGACATCGAGTGCATCGTGCGCGGCTACCTCGCCGGGCAGGCCTACGACGAGTACGCGGCCGCCGGGACGGTGCACGGCACGCCCATGCCCCCAGGCCTGCAGCTCGCCGAGCGCCTTCCCGAGCCGATGTTCACGCCGTCGACGAAAGCGAAGGAGGGCCACGACCTGAACATCGGCTTCGACGCGGCGGCGCAGATCGTGGGCCGCAAGGCGGCGAACGAGGCGCGCCGGGTCTCGCTGGCCCTCTACGAGAGAGCCGCGGCGCGGGCGGCGGCAGCCGGGCTCGTGCTCGCGGACACGAAGTTCGAGCTGGGCTTCGTCGACGGCGAGCTCTGCCTGTGCGACGAGGTGGTGACGCCCGACTCGTCGCGCCTGTGGCCTGCCGACCAGGTGGTGCCTGGCCGGACGCCGCCGGCCTTCGACAAGCAGCCGTTGCGGGACTGGGCGGCGTCGAGCGGCTGGGACAAGCGTCCGCCGGCCCCCGCGCTCCCCCCCGAGGTCGTGCGCGCGACCTCGGAGCGCTACGTCACCGCCTACGAGCGCCTGACCGGTCGGCGCCTGGCCGACTGGTACGGTGCGCGGCCATGAGGTACTCCGCGCGCGTGGAGGTCCGCCTGCGGCAGGGCATCGCCGACCCGGAGGGCGCGACGATCGAGCGCGCGCTCCCGGCGCTGGGGTTCGACGACGTCCGAGAGGTGAGGGCCGGACGGTCCTTTCGCTTCGAGGTGGACGCGGAGGACGAGGACGGTGCGCGCCGGCGCGCCGAGGAGCTCGCGCACCGGCTCCTCGCGAACCCGGTGATCGAGGACAGCGAGGTCGAGGTGCGCCAGACGGCGCCGGCGGGCGGGTCCCGATGAGCGCCCGCGTCGGCGTCGTGGTCTTTCCCGGGACCAACTGCGAGCACGACACGGTCCTGGCCCTCGAGCGCGTCGGGGCGGCGGCGTCCCTCGTGTGGCACACCGACGAGCGGCTCGAGGGGTTCGACGCCCTCGTGCTGCCCGGAGGGTTCGCGCACGGCGACTACCTCCGGCCCGGGGCGATCGCGCGCTTCTCCCCGGTCATGGGCGCGGTCGCGCGCTTCGCTGCCGGTGGAGGACCTGTGCTCGGGATCTGCAACGGCTTCCAGGTGCTGACGGAGGCGGGGCTCCTCCCCGGGGCGCTCGTGAAGAACCGCGGCTTGCGGTTCGTCTGCGCGCCCACTCGTGTTCGGGTGGACTCCGACCGCTCGCTCCTCACCGCGGGGATCGAGCCCGGCACGGAGCTGCAGATCCCGGTGAACCACTTCTCGGGCAGCTACGTCTGCGACCCCCGCACGCTCGCGGAGCTGCGCGACGCCGGCCGCGTCGTCTTGCGCTACGTCGAGAACCCGAACGGTTCGGTCGACGACATCGCCGGGATCGCGAGCCCCGAGGGCAACGTCGTGGGGCTGATGCCGCACCCCGAGCGGGCGAGCGACGCCTTGGTGGGCTCGGTCGACGGCCTGCTGCTCTTGCGCGCGATGGTCACGGCGGCGGTCGCCGTGCGCGCGGCGTGAGCGCGGGCCGACCGAGCGCCGAGGAGCGGCCGGCGCTGCACCGGGCGCTCGGCCTCAGCGACGACGAGCTGGCCCGGATCGTCGAGCTCCTCGGTCGCCAGCCCAACGAGCTCGAGCTCGCGCTCTACGGGGTGATGTGGAGCGAGCACTGCTCCTACAAGTCCTCACGGCGCCACCTCCGGCGCCTTCCGACCGCCGGCGAGCGCGTGCTGGTCGGGCCGGGGGAGAACGCCGGGGTGATCGACGCGGGGGACGGCATCGCCGTGGCGATCCGCATCGAGAGCCATAACCACCCCTCTGCGATCGAGCCGCACCAGGGCGCCGCGACCGGGGTCGGCGGGATCCTCCGGGACGTCTTCACGATGGGCGCCCGGCCCCTCGCGGTGATGGACTCCCTCTTCTTCGGGCCGCCTGACGACCCGCGCCAGCGATGGCTGGTCGAAGGGGTGGTGTCGGGGGTCTCCTCCTACGGCAACTCGGTGGGCGTGCCGACGGTGGGCGGCGAGCTCACCTTCGACCCGTGCTACGCCGGCAACCCGCTCGTGAACGTCCTGTGCCTCGGCGCACTGCCGGTGGAGCGGCTGGTCCTCGGGCGGGCGTCGGGCAGCGGGAACCTCGCGGTGCTCCTCGGGTCGGCCACCGGGCGCGACGGCATCGGCGGGGTGAGCGTCCTTGCGTCCGCCGGCTTCAGCGGCGACGCCGGCGACCTCAAGCGCCCAAGTGTGCAGGTCGGCGACCCCTTCGAGGAGAAGCGCCTCATCGAGGCGTGCCTCGCGCTGCTCGACGCCGGTCTGGTCGTCGGGATCCAGGACCTCGGCGGCGCGGGGCTCGCCTGCGCGACGAGCGAGACTGCGGCCCGCGGCGGGGTGGGCATGGACGTCGACGTGTCGACCGTGCCGCGCCGCGAGCCGGGCATGGCGCCGTGGGAGGTCATGACCTCGGAGAGCCAGGAGCGGATGCTCGCCATCGTGACCCCCGAGGCGTGGCCGGCGGTCGAGGCGGTCTGCCGTCGCTGGGAGGTGCGGGCCTCGGTGATCGGGACCGTGACCGACGGCGGCGAGGCGACGGGACGCCTGCGCGTGCGCGACCGCGGCACCGTGGTGGGCGAGGTGCCCGCGGCCTCCCTCGCGCTCGACGCGCCCGTGTACGACAGGCCGATGCGAGCGCCGTCGGAGCTCGAGCGCCTCCGTGCCGACGACCCGACGACCACCGAGCCGCCTGGCGACTGCGGCGCGGAGCTGCGCTCCTTGCTGCTCGATCCGAGCTGGGTGTACCGCCAGTACGACCACCAGCTCTTCTTGAACACCGTGGCCGGCCCGGGCAGCGACGCTGCGCTCCTCAGGCTCGCCGGTCCCGGCCTGCCTGCGAGCGAGCGAGGGGTGGCGGTGACCACCGACTCCGCCCCCCGCTGGTGCGCGGCCGACCCGCGGCTCGGCGTCGCGCTCGTGCTCGCAGAGGCGATCGCGAACCTCGCGTGCGTCGGGGCTACGCCCGCCGCCGTCGTGAACTGCCTGAACTTCGGGAACCCGGAGCACCCCGAGGTCATGTGGCAGCTGTCGGAGACCGTCGACGGGCTCGCCGACGCGTGCAGGGCGTTCGATCTCCCCGTGATCGGCGGGAACGTCAGTCTCTACAACGAGACCACAGGCGCCGACATTCCGCCCACGCCCGTGCTCGGGGTGCTCGGCCTCGTCGAGCGCGTCCGCCGGCGACCGCCGCCACCGGCGCTCAGCGCAGGCTCGAGCGTCGTGCTCCTCGGGGCGCGCCGGGTCCAGGGAGTTGCTGGCGCCGTGCCGAGCCATCCGCTGGCAGGGAGCCGCTGGGCGGTCGAGTGCCGCGGCCGCCGCCACGGCGACCTCCCCCCGCTCGACCCCGACGCGCACGCCCGCCTGACCCGGTTCGTCGCGTCGCTCGTCGGCGAGGCAGTCGGCCAGGCAGTCGGCGAGGCAGTCGGCCAGGCAGTCGGCGAGGCAGTCGGCGGGGGTGATCGGTTGCTCGACGGCGTCCACGACGTCTCGGGGGGCGGGCTCGCGGTCGCCCTCGCCGAGATGGCCGTCGCCGGGGGCGTGGGGGCGGAGGTGCGAGGGATCGACGGACACGCCGAGCTGTTCACCGAGCTGCCCTCTCGGGTGCTGGCGGCGACCGGTCGCCCCGACGAGCTGTGTGCCCGTGCCGCCGCCGCCGGGGTTCCCGCCGAGGTGCTTGGCACGGCGGGCGGGGAGCGGCTCGTCGTCGCGGGGCTGGCGTCGGGGCTGGTCGACCTCTCGATGGCCGAGCTTTCCGAGGCCATGGAGGGCTCCCTGGCCAAGCGGCTCGACGCGGCCTGAGCCGAGCGCGGCCCCGGTCCCGGACCCCAGTCGCTGCACCCCGGTCCCGGACCCGGACCCCAGTCGCTGCACCCCGGTCCCGGACCCCGGCCCCCAGGCGCTGCACCCCGGGCGCGACGCCCGAGCGCCTCGGCCTAGCGCGCAGCCGGACGTCGTTCGCGCAGCTCGGCGAGCACGCCGTCAGGCACCGACAGGTCGCCCTGTCCCTTGCAGACCCGAAGGCCCGGCTTCGAGGTGCCGTGGTAGTCGGAGCCGCCGGTGGGCACGAGGCCGTGCCGCCTCGCCACCGCCACCAGCTCGGTCCGCTCGTCGGGGCGGTACGCGCCGTAGTAGGCCTCCATCCCGGCGAAGCCGGCCGCCTGGAGCTCCGCCGCCACGTCGTCGAGCGCGCCGGTGTCGAGACCGAGGGAGAACGGGTGCGCGAGGACCGCCACGCCGCCGGACGCGGTCGCTGCCGCGGCGATCTCGGCGGGCGTGACGCGCGCCTTGGGGACGTAGGCGGGCCGGCCCTCGGCCAGCCAGCGGTCGAAGGCGTCGGGGACGGACTCGGCGAGGCCGCGGCGCACCAGGAGCGCGGCGACGTGCGGTCGCCCGGCGCTGTCTTCCGCTCCCGCCTCGTGCACGATGTCGCCGTAGGTGATGGGCACGTCGAGCTCTGCGAGGCGCGCGGCGAGCCTGTGGTTGCGCGCCACCCGGTCCTCACGCAGGCGAGCGAGCTCCTCTTGGAGTGGCCCTTCTTCGTCCTCGACGAAGTACACGAGCACGTGGGCGCTCGATCCTCGGTACCGGCAGGACACCTCGCAGCCCGCCACCAGCTCGATGCCGAGCTCCCGGGCCCGTGCCCGGGCTCGGCGGATGCACGTGAGAGTGTCGTGGTCGGTCAGGGCCACTGCGCTGCAGCCTGCGGCCGCAGCCAGCTCGGGGATCCGCTCGGGCGCGTCGCTGCCGTCGGAGCACGTCGAGTGGGTGTGGAGGTCGATCACGCCGCTCGGACGCTAGCAAGGACTATGCCCGGCTCATCGACCCCTTCGGCGTGCCGGGGCCCGAGCCCCCGGTGAAGAGGCGCCCGGTACACTGCGAGCGGACCGACGAGCGGTCGTCGCCCGGCTCGCGCACCTGCGCCGCCGCGCCGACGTGTGGACGACAGAGGCGGTGCGCCAGATCGTGAAGGAAGCCTGCGGGGTCTTCGGGGTGTACGCACCGGGAAGGCTCGTGTCGCACCTCACCTTCGATGGTCTCTACGCCCTCCAGCACCGCGGCCAGGAGTCCGCCGGGATGGCGGTGAGCGACGGCCGGACGATCACCGTCGTCAAGGACATGGGCCTCGTGACCCGAGTGTTCGACGAGCGGACCCTCTCCGGCCTGTCGGGGCACCTCGCGATGGGCCACACGCGCTATTCGACGCACGGGTCCTCCGATTGGCACGCCGCCCAGCCCGTGTACCGGCCCGCAGGCGCCGCCGGGTTTGCCCTCGGGCACAACGGCAACCTGACGAACACCGCACAGCTCGTCGCGCGCTCGGGGATGCTGCCCGACATGGCGGCGACCGACAGCGAGGTGCTCGCGGAGCTCCTCTTCCGTGCGTTCCCCTCTCGAGGGTCCGGCTCCGCGGCGCGGGTGCCTTCCCTCGCGGGCGCCCTGCGTCAGGTGCTCGTCGATGTCGAGGGCGCCTTCTCCCTCGTGCTCGTCGACGCCGAGCGGCTCTACGGCGTCCGGGACCCCCACGGTTTCCGGCCGCTGTGCCTGGGCCGCATGGGCACGACGGAGCGCCCCGAGGGGTGGGTGCTCGCGTCCGAGTCGCCCGCGCTCGACGTCGTCGGCGCGACGTACGTCCGGGAGCTCGAGCCCGGCGAGCTCGTCACGATCGACGGGCCGGGCGACGACGGCTTGCGCAGCGAGCAGCTGTTCGACGCCGTGGCGCTCGACCCGCGCCTGTGCATCTTCGAGCTCGTCTACTTCTCCCGTCCAGACAGCCGGCTCTACGGGCGGGAGGTGCACGGCGCCCGCAGGCGCATGGGCGAGCTCCTCGCCGAGCAGGCACCCGCCGAAGCCGACCTGGTCATGGGCGTTCCCGACTCGGGCATCCCGGCCGCAGAGGGCTTCGCCCGGCGAAGCGGCATCCCCTACGGCCAGGGGCTCGTGAAGAACCGCTACATCGGACGGACCTTCATCGACCCAGAGCCCGACGCCCGCCGCGACGCGGTGCGCCGGAAGCTGAACCCGCTGCGCGAGAACATCGCGGGCAGGCGGCTCGTCGTGGTGGACGACTCGATCGTGCGGGGGACCACGACGCGGGCGATCGTCCGGATGCTGCGGGACGCCGGGGCGTCCGAGGTGCACCTGCGCGTCTCGTCGCCGCCGTTCCGCTGGCCGTGCTTCTACGGCATCGACACCCCGCGGCGTGAGGAGCTGCTCGCGGCGGCGATGCCCCTGGAGGAGATCGAGCGCTACCTCGACGTGGACTCACTCGCGTACCTCGGGATCGAGGAGCTGAAGACGGCGATCGGCGCGGGGGATGCAGGGTGGTGCGACGCCTGCCTCACCGGCCGCTACCCCACGCCCGTGCCGGTCGACCTCGCAGCCGGGCGTCTCGGCGCCGCCGTTCCGCCCGGCACGCCCGTCCCGTCCGACCCTCCCTGCACGTCCGACCCGTCCGGCACGCCCGGCACGCCCGTCCCGCAAGAGCAGCCGATGCTCCAGGGCGCGCTGTTCGGTGCGTGATCTCGCGCCCATGACGCCTGGTCCGGGCGAACCCGCCGCGACGTACGCGGCCTCGGGCGTGGACCTCGATGCCGGCGACGAGGTGGTCAAGCGCATCGAGGATCTCGCCGCGTCCACCACGCGCGCCGGTGTGCTCGGAGGCATCGGTGCCTTCGCGGGGCTCTTCGCGCTGGACACCGCCAAGTACCCCCACCCCGTGCTCGTGTCGTCCACCGACGGCGTCGGGACGAAGATGCTCGTCGCCCAGGCCACGGGCCGGTTCGGCACGATCGGCGTGGACCTCGTCGCGATGTGCGTCGACGACGTGGTGTGCGCAGGAGCCGAGCCGCTCTTCCTCCTCGACTACGTCGCGGTGGGCAAGGTCGACCCCGGGCGCGTCGAGGCGCTCGTCGCAGGCGTCGCCGAAGGGTGCCGTGCCGCGGGGTGCGCGCTCGTGGGCGGCGAGACCGCGGAGCATCCCGGCGCGATGGGCCCCGACGACGTCGACCTGGCGGGCTTCGTGGTCGGCGTGGTGGAGGCCGGTCACGAGCTCGGGTCCCACCGCGTGGCTCTCGGCGACCTCCTGGTGGGGCTTCCTTCGCCCGGGCTCCGGTCGAACGGCTACACGCTCGCCCGGCAGGTGCTGCTCGGGCGCGCCGGGCTCTCGCTCGACGGGCCCGCGTGGCAGGGCGCGCCCCATTCCCTGGCGGACGAGCTGCTGCGCCCGTCGGTCATCTACAGCCCGGCGGTGCTCTCGGCGCTCAGCGCCTGCCCCACAGCGGTCCATGCGTGCGCGCACGTCACCGGCGGCGGCATTCCGGGGAACCTGGCACGCGTGCTGCCCGCAGGCGCCGACGCGCGGCTCGACCGCAGTGCCTGGCAGACCCCGCGCATCTTCTCGGAGATCTCGCGTCTCGGCGGCGTCGCCGAGGAGGAGATGGCGCGGGTCTTCAACCTCGGGCTCGGCATGGTCCTCGTGGTCGAGCCCGCAGAGGTGGACGCGGTGGTGGGCTCCCTGCGTGCCTTCCCCGACGCCTCTCTCGCCGCCGTCGTCGGCGAGATCGTCGCCGGATCGGGCGTGGTGCAGCTGTGACCGAGGCGGGGCACCGTCTGCCGGCGCTGGGGACGCCGGCGCTCGAGCTGCTGCGCGAGCACCTGCTCGAGCACGCGGTGCGTCGTGGCGACTTCGTGCTCAAGTCGGGGAAACCGAGCAGCTGGTTCATCGACGCGAAGCAGACCGTCTGCCGGCCAGAGGCGATGCTCCTCGTCGCGGACGCTGTCCTCGACCTCGTCCCAGGCGACGCCACCGCGATCGGCGGCCTGACGATGGGCGCGGATCCCGTGGCCTTCGTGACTGCCGCGGTCGGCACCGTGCGCGGCCGCCCCCTCAAGATGTTCAGCGTTCGCAAGGAGGAGAAGGACCACGGCGCGGGCGGCCGGATCGCAGGCGCGCTCGACGCGGGAGACCGCGTCGTGGTCACCGAGGACGCCGTCACCCGCGGCACGTCGCTGCTCGAGGCCGCTCGAGCGGTGCGCGCGGCAGGTGCCGAGCCCGTCCTCCTCGTCGCGCTGGTGGACCGGGGCGGGACCGTGACCGCCATGGCGGCCGAGGAGGGGCTCCCGTTCCGCGCCGTGCTGACCGCACCTGACCTCGGCTTCCCCTTCGAAGGCGGCTGAGCCGGCACGGCGCGCGACTGCCTGGGCCTGCCCCTCGACCTCGCGTGCTCGTGGGGCTCTGGAGGGAGCAAGATGTCGCCATGGGACTCTTCCAGCGCGCGCACAACATCATCGAGGCCAAGGCCAACAAGGCTCTCGACCAGGCCGAGAACCCGTCGGAGATGCTCGACCTCTCCTACGAGAAGATGCTCGAGCAGCTCACCCAGGTCCGCCGTGCCCTCGTCGACATCGCGGCGTCGCGCAAGCGCATCGAGCTGCAGGAGACCCAGCTGCGACAGTCCATCGCCCATCTCCAGGACCAGGCGCAGGCCGCGGTCGCCCAAGGCCGCGACGACCTCGCGAAAGAGGCGCTCAGCCGCAAGGCTGCCGCGCAGCAGGAGATCGACCAGATGGAGCCGCAACACGAGCAGCTCACCGAGCAGGAGGAGAAGCTCGAGGAGACCCTGCAGCAGCTCCAGTCCAGGGTGAACGCGTTCCGCACCCAGAAGGAGACCCTGAAAGCCGAGTACACGGCGTCGAAGGCCGTGACCTCGGTGAACGAGGGCGCCGCCGGCATCTCCAAGTCCATCAGCGACTCGGGCGCCGCGTTGCAGCGGGCGCAGGACAAGATCGCGACCATGCAGTCGCGTGCCCAGGCGACGGACGAGCTGCTCGAGTCCGGGGTGCTCGAAGACGTCGGCGGAGGCACCGACGACATCCAGAAGGAGCTCGACGAGCTCAGCTCGAAGTCGAACGTGGACGGGGAGCTCGCCGCGCTCAAGGCACAGGTAGGCGCTGGCGGCGCCTCGGGCGCGGCCGGCGCGCTGGGGACCGGCGCGACCGCGTCGACCGGGTCGAACGGGTCGGCCGGGTCTTCCGAGCCGAGCTCGGCTGGGGACGGCGCCTGAGCCCGGCTCAAGCCCTCGGCGCCGGGCTCATGGCTCGTCACGCTCCTCGGGCCGGTGCCGATGCTGCAGACGCTTGCGGATGAGGCGTCGGCGTGCCTGGATCTCCCGGTGCGTCAGGTGCTCCACCTCGTCGCTCAGCCCGAAGGCGCTGCGGATCCCGGCGAGCCCTACGTCCCCGAGGTCTGAGGGAGCCACGCCGAGATCGCGCGCGATGCGCGCTCCGTGGCGGGACTGGAGGTGCGTGAGGATCGTGACGATCTGGGCGAGGACGTCGACGTCGGGCGCCATGGTCGCCATCGAGTTGTCGATGAACAGCATGTCCTTCACGAAGAGCATGAGGGCTTTGGGCATCCGAGCGCCGTAGCCGAGCAGCGCCTTCGTGATCTCGCGGATCTCGCGGGTGAGCTGCTCGGCGTCCATGGTGGTCGGGTCGACGACAGGCTGGTCCAGCCGGAGGTCGGCGATCACCCGGTCCACGTCCACGCCGTCAGGGAGAGCGCCGAGGTCGCGCATCGACTCGACCTGGGCCCTCACGTCGTTGGTCGCGGCGGACATCACCAGCCTGAGAAGGCCGCGCCGTCCCCGCTCGTCGAGCCGCCCGGTGATGCCGAAGTCGAGGAGCGCGACGCGCCCGTCGGGGCACACGAGGAGGTTGCCTGCGTGGAGGTCGCCGTGGAACACCCCGAAGAGCACCAAGCCCTCGAGGAACGCGATCAGCGCCGCCATGAGCACCTGGGCGGTGTCGATCCCCGCCGCGCGCATCGTCGCGGCGTCCCCCCACGCGTAGCCGTGGAGCTGCTCCATGACCAGCACGCGGCGCGTGACGAGGCTCGGGTGCGGGCGGGGCACCACGAGCGCGCGCCTCGTGCCGGCAGGGGCCGTGCGGGCGAGCACGTGGGCGACGTCGAGCATGTTCTCCGCTTCGAGACGGAAGTCCAGCTCCTCGCCGATCGTCTCGGCGAAGAGGTCGATCAACGCGGGGGGATTGGCGAGCGCCGCGACCGGGATGCGCCCGACGAGCATCGGCGCGACCCAGGCCATCACCTTCAGGTCTCGACGGACGGCTCGATCGATGCCTGGGCGCTGGACCTTGACCACGACCTCCTCGCCGGTCACGAGCCGGGCGGCGTGCGCCTGCGCGATCGACGCCGCGGCGATCGGCACCTCGTCGAAGGAGGAGAAGACCTGCTCGAGCGGGCGCCCCAGGTCGTCTTCGACCGTCCGCCGCACGGTGTCGAAGCTCTCGGCAGGGACCTGGTCTCGGCACAGCCGGAATTCGCCGACGAGCTCCTCGGGGAACACGCCCTCTCCGGCGGAGAGGATCTGGCCGAGCTTTATGTAGGTGGGTCCCAGGCGTTCGAACGCCACGCGCAGCCTGCGGGACAGTCCCCGGCGCGACCGGTCGCGGCCGCGCCGGCGGTCCGTGAGGTACCACATGGCGATCGCCGGCCCGAGCACGCTCGAGACCCGGGCGGCGGCCCCTGCGGGGGCCAGGAGGCGCGGCCGGGTGAGCGCCCGCGTCCGGGCGGTCGTCGCCGAACGGAGCTCGCGAAGCCCGTGGCGCCACTCGAGGTGCGCCTGGTCGACGATCCACGGCGGGTCGTCGGAGAACGAGCCCCACTCGAGGTCGGCGGGTCCCGGCTCGGCCGGCGACGGCTGGTGGTCAGGCTCGGCCAGCGACGACTGGTGGTCAGGCTCGGCCCGCGCCGTCTCTGCTCGCTCAGGCTCTGCCCGCGCCGTCGAGCGGGGGATCACGAGCTCGGCGGGGGTGCCGTCGTCGGTCACCCAGCCGACGATACGGGCTACCGGCCCTCCTCGGGGCGGCGCGCCCTGGTCGGCAGCGTTCCGGGGAGCCTCGTCGCGCGGTCCTGCGGCTCACGCGCCGGCTCCTCCATCGAGCGCGCGGCCGCCGGGGTCGTGGTGCGGACGGCGCCGAGGCGGGAGGCTCGTGCAGTCTCCGTCGGGATCTTCTCGGCGACGAGGCAGCCCATGACCACTGCGTCCATGCCGCTGCGAAGGTAGTCGTCGACGGCCTCCTCGGGACGGTGCACGATCGGCTCGCCTCGCAGGTTGAAGCTGGTGTTGAGCACCATCGGCACGCCGGTAAGACGGTGGAGCTCGGTGAGGAGCCGGTGGAACTCGGGGTTGGGACCGGCCGTCACCGTCTGGAGCCGGGCGGACCCGTCGACGTGGGTGATGGCAGGGACCTGGTCGCGCCGGTCGTGTCGCACGGGTTGGACCAGAAGCATGAACGGGTTGGGGCGGTAGTCGTCGAAGTACTCCGCGCCGTGCTCGTGCAGGACGCTCGGAGCGAAGGGCCGGAACCACTCGCGTCGCTTCACCTGGTGGTTGACGATGTCGCGCATGTCCGGCCGGCGGGGGTCAGCGAGGATCGACCGCGCGCCGAGCGCCCGAGGCCCCACCTCCGCTCGACCCTGGAACCAGCCCACGACCTTTCCGCTGGCGATCAGCCGGGCTGCCTCGGACGCAGGGTCGCGCACGGTCCTGTGCACGACGCGTCGGCTCCGCAAGGCGCCCTCGAGCTGCGAGATGCTCCAGGAGGGGCCCAGGTACGCGTGCTCCATCGTCCACGAGCGTGGCTTGCCCATCGTGTGGTGCCAGACCCAAAGGGCCGCTCCCAGCGCGTTGCCTGCGTCCGACGACGCCGGCTGGATGAAGATGTCCCGGAACCCGCACTCGACGAGCAGCCGCCGGTTCATCACGGAGTTCAGCGCGACACCGCCGGAGAGGCAGAGGTTGTCCGATCCGACGACCCGGCGAAGCTCGCTGCCGATGTGGAGCGCGCCACGCTCGAGGACCTCTTGGACCGCCCTCGCGAGGTCCATGTCCCGTTCGGTCACCGGGGACTCGGGCACGCGCGGGCGACCGAAGCGCTCGACGAAGCGTCCCGAGACCGGCGGCCCCTCCCGGTGCCAGCCGAACCAGCGCAGGTCGATGGCGAACCGGCCGTTGCTGCGGAGCCTCAGCACGCCGCCAAGGTCCTCGACGAAACGATCCGTCCCGTAGGGGGCGAGCCCCATCACCTTGCCTTCGTCCGCGTTGGCGTGGAAGCCGAGATGGGTGGTCACGGCGCTGTACAGCTCCCCGAGCGAGTGCGGATTGCGCACCTTGGCGATTGCCTCGAGGCGGTTGCCCTGCCCGACGCACAACGTCGTCGACAGGAAGTCGCCGCCTCGATCGATGGTGAGCACAGCGGCCTCGTCGAAGGGACTCGCGAAGAAGGCGCTGGCGGCATGGGCCTCGTGATGCCCGACGTGGTGGACCGGTCCCCGGTAGCGCCACAGCGCCCTTACGAGCTGGTCCCTCGCGAGCAGTCGGAGGTCCGTGTAGCTCTGTGCAGCCAGCCGCTTGGGCGCAAGGCGGACGGCCGCGTCGAGGGCGCCGCGACCGAAGTCGACGAGCGGCCGATGGGCGATCGCGACCGCGTCGACGTCGTCGATGCGCATGCCTGCGTGGGCGAGGCACAGCTCGACCGCGTCTCGGGGGAACCGCCGCGTGTGCCGATCGCGGTTCAGCCGCTCCTGCTCGACGAGCATGGCCACCTCGCCGTCGACCAGCAGGCAGGCGGCGGTGTCATGGCTGAAGCAGTTGAGGCCGAGGATGACGGTCATTGGCTCCCCGGCTCCTTGTCCTCGCCGGTCATGTCCCACCTCCACTGCGTGTGCTGCATGGAAGGTGCCCCCGAGGTGGTGACGAGAAACTCGTCCACGCAGTGCAAGTGTGCGACCGGCGGGTGGAGGGGGTGCCGGTAGTGTCGAGGGCCGATGCGGGTGCGGAGGCCGACCACGGCGCTCATGCGGGCGTACGTCACCTGCTGAGGTGCGGTTCTCCGCCGAGCACCGGTTCAGCGCGTCGCAGGGCGAGGTCGCCGCGGTCCTCGCGGATCCGGACTTCTACCGCTCCCTCGAGCTGCCCGACCTCCGCCTTCTCGAGGTGCGGCATCTCCCCGCGGCCTCGATGTTCGGCAGCCGACGGGGTGGGGACGCGCCGCCGGAGACCGAGCCGGATACCGGGCCGGAGACCGGGCCGGAGACCGGGCCTGAGACCGAGCCGGAGACCGGGCCGGAGACCGAGCCGGAGACCGGGGTCCTACTGCGCTACGAGTTCACCGGGAGCCTCGATCCGGTGGCCCTCCGCCTGCTCGGAGGCACTCGGTTGACGTGGTCCCAGGAGGTGCACCTGCGAGACGGGGAGGGCGGCTGGCTGACGTTCGCAGCGGAGTCCAGCCCGCGCCTTCTGCACGGCCGCGCGGACTTCGTCCTGCGTCCGGATCGTGCGCGAGCGGGCTCTCGCGCACGGGCGACGGTTCGGCGCCTCGACGGCGAGCTCACCGTCGCGATCCCTGTGGTCGGCAGGATGGCCGAGCGCCGGATCGTGTCGGGCGTGCTCGGGCGCCTCGACGTCGAGGCGGGCGCGGTGCGCCGGTGGCTCGAGGAGCGCGATCGGCGGTGAGGAGCCGCCCGGACCGGACGGCCCAGGGAGCTCAGGAGGCGGCCGGTGCGGGTGCTGCCGACGCGGCGGGCGACGAGGACGCGACCGGCACAGCGGGCACCGTGATGCCCACCGGCGTCTCCAGGGGAAAGTGGCACGCCGCCGTGTGGCCGTTGCCGAAGTCCATGATCGGCGGCTCTTCCACTGCGCACTTCTCCTCCGCCCTCGGGCAGCGCGTGCGGAACCGGCACCCCGAAGGCGGGTCGACAGCGGACGGCAGCTCTCCGCGTACGCCCTTTGCCTGGAGCTTCTCGCGGGCCTTCTGCGGATGGGGATCGGGAACCGCGTCGAGCAGGCCGCGGGTGTAGTGGTGCGCCGGATGGTCGTAGACCTCGTGGGCCGGCCCGGTCTCGACCAGCTTGCCCAGGTACATGACGCCGATCGTGTCAGCCATGTACCGGACGACGCCCAGGTCGTGCGAGATGAGGACAAGGGTGAGGCCGTGGCGGTCCTGGAGGTCCTTCATGAGGTTCAGGATCTGGGCCTGGATCGACACGTCGAGGGCCGAGACGGGCTCGTCGGCCACGATGAGCTTGGGGCCGAGCGCGAGGGCACGAGCGAGCCCGATCCTCTGGCGCTGCCCTCCTGAGAACTCGTGGGGGTACCGCTCGACCGAGGCGCGGCTGAGGCCGACCTCCTCCAGCAGCTCGTCGACGCGGCGGCGCTGGTCGGCCGCGCTCCCGACGCGCTGGACCTTGAGCGGCTCCCGGATGATCGTGCCGACCCGCATGCGGGGGTCGAGGGACGCGTAGGGGTCCTGGAACATGAGCTGCACATCGCGGCGCAGCCGGCGGAGTGCAGCACCGTGCAAGTCCTGCACCTCTCGGCCCTCGAAGCGGATCTTGCCGCCGTTCGCCCGCTCGAGCGCGACGACGAGGCGGCCCACCGTCGTCTTCCCGCAGCCCGACTCGCCGACCAGGCCGTAGACCTCGCCCTTCTTGATGCTGAAGGAGACCCCGGAGACGGCCTTCACCGACCCGACCTTGTGGCGGAAGATGCCGCCCTTCAAGACCGGGAACTCCTTCACCAAGCCGTCGGTGCCGAGCATCTCGGGACGCGCTTCGAGCTCGGCCTCCCGGGCGGCGAGGAACGCGTTCTCCTCCTCCTGGGTGCTCAGCACCTCGACCGAGATCGAGCGGTGCTCGACGTTCACCGGGTGGAAGCAGGCGAAGCGGTGCGACACCGCGCTGTCCATGTCCGGGTCGGTCGTCTCTTCGAGGGGAGGCTCCTCCTCCCGGCACCGGTCGGTCGCGAACTGGCAGCGCGGGTGGAAGCGGCAGTTGGTGTGCTTCAAGGAGAGGTCGGGCGGGAGCCCGGGGATGCTGACCAGCCGGTCGGTGCGCTTCTGGTCCAGCTTCGGCACCGACGCCAAGAGCGCGTCGGTGTAAGGGTGGCGCATCCGGGCGAAGAGCGTGTCGGTGCTCGCCTCCTCGGCGATCTTGCCGGCGTACATGACGATCACGCGATCGGTCCGGCCGGCGATGACGCCCATGTCGTGGGTGATGAGGATGACCGCCATGCGCAGGCGTGCACGCAGCTCGTCGATCAGGTCCAGGATCTGGGCCTGGATCGTGACGTCGAGGGCGGTGGTCGGCTCGTCGGCGATCAGGAGCTTCGGGTCGCAGGCGAGCGCGATGGCGATCATCACCCTCTGGCGGAGACCTCCCGACAGCTCGTGCGGGTACTGGTCGAGGCGCTCTGCCGGCCGCGGCATCTCCACGAGGCGGAGCACCTCGACCGCGCGCTCGCGAGCCTGCTCCTTCGTCACGTCGCGGTGGAGGAGGACGGCCTCGGAGATCTGCCTGCCGATCGTCATGGTCGGGTTGAGCGAGGTCATCGGGTCCTGGGGGATCATCGCGACCTCGTTGCCGCGGACGTGGCGCATCTGCTTCTCGGAGAGCTCGGCGATGTCCCGGCCGTTGAGCACGATGTTGCCCCCGCTCACGTGGCCGTTGGTCGGGAGCAGCCGCATGATCGAGAGGCCGGTCGTGCTCTTGCCGCACCCGGACTCCCCCACGATCCCGACCGACTCGCCCTCTGCGACGGAGAAGGTCACGTTGTCCACCGCGACGACGTTGGCCGTGCGCGTGTGGAACTCGGTGCGGAGCTGGTTGACTTCGAGGACGTCGCGGCCTGGCATCGGCGCGAATCTAGCCCCGAGCACATACCTGCGCCCAGCAGGCTCGGGCTGCTTCGCACCCCATCGCACCCCATCGCGCCCCTTCGTGCGCCGAGCGACGGGAGCGTCCACCTTCCGCTACGCCGGACCGGCCGCGTCCGGCTGGAGGACACGGCGGCTGTCGAGAGAGACGCGCACGGTGCCCCCTTCGAACTTCGTTGCCTCCCGACGCTGAAGAAGCGGCCACACCGAACGATCTGCGTCTGGAACGCACAGCGCCGATCAATGTTCTGAGATCCAGGCAGAGCGTGCCGCGAATTGACAGGTGCTCCCAGAAAATGCCGTTGCGCTGAAGGAACGAAGCATGTTACGGTTCAGTGACCAGACGTCACGAGGTAAGAGGTGACCGTCCAAAGGGGGGCGAGCCGGACACGGAGACCGACAGCCAGGCCGGGGAAGTCCGTCGCACGAAGACAGGAAGGGCGTGGAGCATGCGGAGCCGCTTCAGGATCATGAGATGGGTCGTCGCCTTGGGGGCGACGCTCGGGATGGTCTCGATGGGCTTGGTCACCATCTCGATCGCGGCACCCTCCGCCGGGGCGGTGACAAAGTCGGTCGTCACCGACGCCGGGCAGACAGGCTCGGCGCCGAACTACATCTTCCCGATGATGGGGCTCACACACTTCGGCGTGAACAACATCGACTACTTCCAGTACTACATGTACCGGCCGCTCTACTGGTTCGGCAGCCACAAGTCGATCACACTGAACAAGAGGCTGTCGCTCGCCACACCCCCGAAGTTCTCCAACGGCGACAAGACGATCACCATCACGCTCAAGAACTACCGGTGGTCGGACACAGAGCCAGTCAGCGCGACAGACGTCTTGTTCTTCATGAACCTCTGGCACCAGGATCCCACAGGCTACGCGGCGTACTTCCCGGGACCCGGGTTGCCGACCGGCGTGAAGTCGATCAAGGTCACAAGCCCCACGACGATCACCTTCACGATGAAGACGTCGATGAACCCGCACTGGTTCCTCTACAACGAGCTCTCGACCATCACCCCGTTCCCGCTCGCGTGGACACGCACGTCGCTCACAGCGGCCCCCGGCTCGGCGGGCTGCTTCAAGGCCCCGTTCGCGACGACCACACCGAAAGGACCGAACGCCGCGAAGTGCAAGGCGGTGTACGGCTTCTTGTCGGAGCAGTCCGGGTTCAACCCGACAAACCCGAAGCAGACCATCAACGCCTTCCCCACCTACGCGACGAGCAAGATCTGGAGCGTCGTGGACGGGCCCTGGAAGCTGACATCTTTCACGCCGACAGTCGGCTTCGTGATGGTCCCGAACCCGAAGTACTCGGGCCCGAACAAGCCCAAGATCAAGAAGTACGTCGACAAGGCGTACACGACGACACAGGCGATGTTCAACGCGCTCGCGAGCGGCACACTGGACGTCGGGCACCTCGGGAACACACTGCTGAGCGCCCCGGCGAAGAAGGCTGGCAAGCCGGGCGTCCTCCCGGTGCCCGGCCCGAACCCCCCGAGGCTCTCGACATACAACCTGGAGCCGGACCCCACATGGGCGATCACATACATCCCGTACAACTTCAACTCGACGGGTGACACAGGCAACGCGGGCCCGATCTTCCGCCAGCTGTACTTCCGGCAGGCCGTGCAGCACCTGGTGGACCAGACACTGATCGTGGAGCGGCTGGTGAAGGGCTACGGGATGCCGAACTACGGGGTCATCCCCGACGCGGTCAAGAGCGCGTTCTTGACCAAGACATCCTACAAGAACCCCTACCCCTACAGCGTGTCCGCGGCCAGGTCGCTGCTGAAGGGGCACGGGTGGAAGGTGGCACCCGGTGGAGTCGACACCTGCGAGAAGCCGGGCACGGGCGCCGGCCACTGCGGCAAGGGCGTGAAGAAGGGAGCGAAGCTCGACTTCACAGTCTTGTACTCGAACCAGCCCACCTTGAACAAGACAATCATGGACACCTTGAAGAGCTCCTGGGCGCAGGCGGGCATCCGGGTGAACCTCTCGAGCGCGACGTTCAACACCGTCTACGGCGAGTCGTCACCCTGCCCGAAGGGCTGCAAGTGGGAGATCAACGACTGGGGAGGCTGGCTGTTCTCGCCGGACATCTACCCCTCGGGCACAGAGCTGCTGGTGAAGGGCGCGGCCTCCAACTCCGGGAGCTGGGCGACAAAGACGAGCACAGAGCTGATCGCCAAGACGCTCACCGGCAAGACAACGCTCGCCAAGTTCGCGAACTGGGAGGAGAAGCACCTTCCCTACATCTTCGAGAGCAGCGGCGTCCGGCTGTTCGAAGTCCACAAGGGCCTGGAAGGCGTGGCGCCGATGGACCCGCTGCTCACGCTCACACCGGCCACATTCCACTGGGCGTGACCGCAGCGAAGACGTGACGAGGAGCGCCCAGGGCATCTGCGCCGGATCGCAGCGGTGAGGGCCGGTGATCGGGTACCTGGTCAGACGCGTCCTCCAGGCGGTGATCGTCGTCCTCGGCGTCATCGTCATCGTCTTCCTGCTGTCGCGCCTCATCCCAGGCGGGGAGGCCCACGCCGTCCTCGGCGTCAAGGCGACGCCCGAGCTCGTCCGTGAGTTCAACCGCGCCAACGGGTTCACACAGCCGCTGTGGGTGCAGTTCTGGCACTACCTGATCGGGCTCCCGCTCCTTCACCTGGGCTACTCGTACAAGTTCACGGAGCCGGTCTGGGACGTGATCTCGACCCGGTTGCCCAAGACCCTCGTCCTCGTCGGGACCTCGACGCTTCTCGCGCTCGCCGTCGCGGTCCCTCTGGGCGTGCTCCAGGTGGTGAGGAAGAACAAGCCCAGCGACTACGCGCTCACCGGGCTCGCCTTCATCCTCTACTCGATGCCGTCGTTCTTCCTCGGCACGCTGCTCATCGAGTGGTTCGCGTTCGACGCCAAGCTGCTCCCGGTCTCGCCGCCGTCCGGCGCGTCGCCGTTCGCGGTGTGGACCGACCCGAGGGGGTTCATCCTCCCCGTCGTCACGCTCGCGGCGATCACGGTCGCCGGGTTCAGCCGGTACATGCGGTCGTCGCTGCTCGACGCCATGGCCGAGGACTACATCCGGACCGCGAGGGCGAAGGGTGCGAGCGGGCGCCGAGTGCTCTACGGACACGCGCTGCGCAACGCGCTGATCCCGATCATCACGCTGCTCGGCCTCTCCCTTCCGGGGATCGTGAGCGGGGCGGTCATCGTGGAGGACCTCTTCAACTACCCGGGCATGGGCCTCCTCACCGTGCAGGCTGCGACGAACGCGGACATCCCGACGGTGCTCGGGACGACCCTCGTGATCACGGTCGCCACGGTCGCCGGGTCGCTCGTGGCGGACATCCTCTACGTGATCGTGGATCCGCGGATTCGCTACGGAGGCACATTTTGACCGACGCGGACGACAGAGCCAGGGACACACCGGCGTTCGGCGCGAGCGCGACGGACAGCCCGGTCGCAGTCAGCCTCGACCTCGTCGTCCCGTCGGCGGCCGCGCAGGCGGGCGAGCCCCCCGAAGGCGGCGAAGCGCAGGCGACCGGCGGCATCGGCAGGCAGATCCTGCGCGTGTTCCTCGAGCACAAGCTCGCGGTCGCGAGCCTCGCCTTCATCGTGCTCGTCATCCTGTTCTGCTGGGTGGGCCCGCTCGTCTACCACACGAACCAGACCAACCAGCAGGCCGCCTTGTTCAACCCGGAGAACGCTCCGCCAGGGGCGACAGGAGGGAAGTTCCCGCTCGGGACGACACAGACCGGGTTCGACGTCCTCGGCCGGCTCATGTTCGGCGGGCAAGCCTCCATGACCGTCGGGCTCCTCTCGGCGCTCGTGGCGACGGTCGTCGGTGTCGCCTACGGCGCCGCCGCCGGGTTCTTCGGCCGGTGGCTGGACGCCTTGATGATGCGCATCGTGGACATCGTGCTCTCGATCCCGGTGCTCTTTCTCCTGATCGCACTCGTCACGATCTTCCACAGCTCCGAGCTGCTGCTCATCTTCGTGATCGCCGGCGTCAGCTGGCTCGTCCCCGCACGTCTCGTCCGCGGCGAGACGCTGACGCTCCGCACGCGGGAGTACGTCCAGGCGGTCCGGGCGATGGGAGGAGGCGGAGGCCGCATCATCGGCCGCCACATCATCCCGAACGCCGTAGGGACGATCGTGGTGTTCGCCACCTTCCAAGTGGCGACATCGATCCTGATCCTCGCGGCGCTCGGGTTCCTCGGGTTCGGCATCCCCGCGCCCGGCACGGACTGGGGCACGATGCTCTCGAACGCCGTGGGGACGATCGGCAACGGGTGGTGGTGGGAGATCTACCCGGTCGGCGCGCTGATCGTCCTCGTGGTCGTCGCGTTCAACTTCATCGGCGACGCGCTGCGCGACGCGCTCGAGGTGCGCACGCAGCGACGCTGAACCGTCGCGATCACGGTCATGCTCCGATCGGCTTCGAGGTCGCCGATTGGCGTGCTCGTGCGTAGGCCCGCTACGCTACCCAGCCGACCTTGGGCAGCCGGACGGTCGAGTGCCGTCGCGGACTGATGGAGGACCTCACCGAGCAACTGACGATCTCGGCATCACACCAACCGGCCGCACACCCTACGGCGCAGCTGCCAGGACGGGACCTGCCTTCCGCACACCGTCCGGGGACATGCATGCGATGGCCGGCGCCACGCACGACACCGAGCAGGGGGGCGTTCACCACGCCCTACTACGGGAGGTGCAATGCGCACGCGCATCGCACGGGACGCGGCGCGAGTTGCTGCGGGATCCGTCCACACGTTCAAGAAACGCCCAATCGATCGAGCGCGCCGGTTGGCGGCGCCTGGCCTGATGGTCTTCGCGCTGGTCGGCGTCGCGCTGATCGCTGCGGCGGTGACCGCCGCAGCCGCTCTGGGAGCGAAGACGCCTCGAGCCGGGTACCGCTACCGGTTCTCTCACTACGCGGCGCTGGCGAGCGCCATTACGGGCGAAGGAGGCAGCGGCAGCGCACTGGCCGTCCGCGAGCGGACGTTCAGCGGGATCCGCTGGCTCGAGGACTGGGAGGCGGCGCATCGGCCGCCGCCGCCGCCCCCAGCACCGCCGCCCCCAGCACCGCCGCCATCGGCGGCGCCGGCACCTGCGCCGGCACCTGCGCCGGTCATCACCGACGCGACGAGCACGACAACGCCTGACTGGGCCTGCATTCGCGTGCACGAGTCCGGCGACAGGTTCAACTCGCCCACAGCGCCGGGTGGAGCGTACGGGTTCCTCGAGGGCACGTGGCTCTCCCTCGGCTACTCGGGGTGGCCATACGAGGCCTCGCCGGCGGTCCAGAGCCAGGCGGCGCTCTTCCTCTACAACGAGCTCGGCTGGCAGCCGTGGAGCACCCGCTTCGTGTGCGGCCTGTGAGGCGACGTGCGAGGCGGCTGAATTCATGGTCGGTGCCGTCGTCAGCTGCGAATACGGCGAATGCGGCAAGCCCCAGCGCGTGCTCGTCGACCCGTCCGTCACGCGCGACGTGCACCTGAGCCTGACCAGAGCACAGGTCGGCACCCTGCCGCCCGTCGACCTGCAGCGCTGAGGACGATCGGGACTGCGGCACCCCGCGCGGGGCACCGCGCCTAGCGGACCAGCTGACGGTCCGGCGTGATGCGCAGGATCACCCGATCGCTTCTGATCGGGTTCTGGTAAGGCGTCCCCTGGTACTTCTGGCTCAGGCTCTCGAGGTGGCGGCGAGCCTCGTCGCCGACGACCGTCTCGGTCACCCTGCCCCTCACTTCGGCGTAGTGGTAGGGGTTGTCCCTGTCGAAGACGGTGACGGTGACGCGCGGGTCGCGTTGGACGTTTCGGAACTTCTGCCGTTCGACCTCCGTGTTCACCAGCAGCTGGTCGTCGGTGGCGTCCACCCACATGATGTGCGTCTGAGGTTGACCGTCGGGCATCAAGGTGGTGAGCGCGGCGAAGTTCTTCCCTGATGCCATCTCCTTCACAGCGGCGTCGAGCATGTCGACAAGGGTAGCGTCCGTCACCGGAGCGTGGAGACTGCAGCGCCCATGCGGGTGATCGCTTCGGTGAGCATGGTGGCCGACGTGGCGAAGTTGAGGCGGGCGCAGCGCTCGCCGCCGGCCCCGAACGCCGGACCCGAGCTCAGAAGGACGCGTGCGTGCTCGAGGAGCCAGGCGGCCGCCCCTGCCCGGACGCTGGCATCGCCGCGGAAAGCTCCGCCGTCAGCGTCGACCGACGTGGCCCAGGGCAGATCCGTGAAGTCGAGCCACGCGAGGTAGGTCGCCGCCCCGGGCGTCCAGCGTACCGACGGCAGGTAGGCAGCCAGCAGGTCGCCGAGCAGGGTGCGGTTGCGATCCAGCCCGTCGATCACCGCGTCCAGCCAGTCCTGGCCGTGGTGCAGGGCAGCGGTATGGGCGAGCGCGCCGAGGTGGCTCACGCCGTGGCCCACCTCCTCGGGCACTCGGGCGAGGTCGACGCCGGCCTCTGGGCCGGCGAAGGCGACCGCCGCCTTCAGGCCGGGCAGGTTCCAGCCCTTGGACGCGGAGACGAGGGCGAACCCGCTCCCTCCGCCCCGAACCGCGAGGTACGGGGTGAAGGTCGCGCCGGGCAGCACGAGCGGCGAGTGGATCTCGTCGGCCACGACGCGCACACCGGCGGCGTCCGCGGCGGCGGCCACGCTGGCCAGCTCGGCGGCCGAGTGGACCGTGCCGGTCGGGTTGTGCGGATTGCAGAGCAGGAACGCAGCTCGTCCTTCGCCGGCTGCCGCAGCGAACGAGTCGGCGAGCGCAGGAAGGTCCAATCGAAGATCCGCGGTCAGCGGCACCTCGACGACCCGGCGGTCGAGATGCTCTGCGAACGCGTAGAAGGGCGGGTACACCGGCGGCGTGACGACGACTGCGTCACCGGGTCCCGTGAGCACCTTGAGCAGCTCGACCGCTCCCGCCATGACGTCGGGGACCATCGCGCTGCGGCTCGGCTCGAAACCGCCGAACCCCCAACGCTCGAGCGCGAACGCGGCGTACGCCTCGGCGTACCCCGTGCCGAAGGCGTACCCGGTGTCTCCCCGATCGAGTGCCTGGCACAGCGCCTCGACGACGGGGCGTGCCGGCACGACGTCCATCTCGGCGACCCACAGAGGCAGCACGTCGGGGTCGGCCGTGGCCCACTTCGCGCTCGTTCGCTGCCGGAGCTGCGCAATGTCCAGGTCGAAGGGCGGCGCGTCGGTGGCCACCGCGCGGACGCTACCGGGCGAGGGCGGACAGCACCGCGAGGCGTGGGTCGCCCTCGGCACCGAGCTTGACGGCGACGCCCATCGTGTCGAGCATCCTGCTCATGCCGGCGCCCATGTGATGAGCGACGACGACCTCGACGTGGTTGCCACGGAGGAAACGCGCCACCCTCGCGTGGTGGGCACCTTCCCCGCCGGTGTCATGCAACACGTCCCACTCCACGTCGACCTCGTGCCAATCGGTGATCGCGCCCTCCTCGACGGTCGCGAGGGCGACCCGCGCCGCCCGCCCCCATCGCGGATCGACGGCGCCGTCGTTGCCCACGGGGACACAGACGGTCATCAAGAATCGGTGTGGGACGAGAAACCCACGGCTCGAGTCCTGGGAGGGATGGTCCCGCTCGGGCCACTCGGGCCGGAGGCCCGAACCTCCTCCCGGTGCCCGTACTCCCAGCCGTCCCCACGCTGTAAGAGCGTGCAGTGGCGGTG
>JAKBTL010000132.1:0-7575 GCA_021844425.1 Actinomycetes bacterium
GGGCGACGTGGTGGTCGCGCCGCTTCCTCGGCTCGCTCGAGTCCGCGATGGCCGGCGGCCGCATGGCGCACGGACGCGCGTACGCGAGGAGGGGGCAGGTCGCCGGGCTCGTCGTCGGTCCCGGTGTCGTCGCCGCGACGGTGCAGGGCAGCCGGGAGGAGCCCTACGCCGTCCGCTTGGAGATGCCCGTCGTCCCTGACGAGGATTGGGACCACATCCTCGAGGCGTTGGTCACCCGCGCCGAGTACGCGGCGCGCATGCTGGCCGGGGAGCTGCCCGAGGAGGTGGAGCAGGTCTTCGAGTCCGAGGGCGCGTCGCTGCTCCCCGCGCCCCACGCGCGTCTGGTGTCCGAGTGCACCTGTGTGGGCTGGGAAAATCCCTGCGCGCACGTGGCCGCGGTCTGCTATCTGCTCGCCGAGGAGCTCGATCGCGACCCGTTCGCACTCCTCGCGTGGCGGGGACGGGGAAAGGCGGAGGTGCTCGGCGAGCTGCGGGCTCGCCGCCGCGGGCTCGCCGCGGCCCCGCCGGTGGCGGACGCGCCCCCCGGAGCGGGCGCCTCGGACCTGCCGCCGGGCGTCGCCGGGGCCTCTGCCGGCACGCCAGTCGGGACCGGCGCGACGCGATCGGGTCCCGGCGGTCGTGACGCTGTCGATCGCTTCTGGGTCGCCGGGCCGGAGCTCGCTCACGTCCGTGCCCGCCCCGAGGAGGCGGCGATGCCGGCGGCTGCGCTCCGGCTCGCGCCCAGAGGGACGATCAAGGCTCGTGGCGGGGACCTCGCCGACGTCCTCGTGCCGGCGTACCACGCGATCGTCGCTGCTGCGGCGGCTCGATCCCGGCGTTGAGCGACCTGCGAGCGCGCCGTGCGAGGCGCAGGTGGCGCGCGAAGCAGTGGACCGCGCCTGCGCTCGTGTAGCGGTACTCGAAGCCGGCTGCCACGAGCCGTGACGTGTCCATGGCGCGGCCGTAGCGGAGGAGCGCGCCGAGCTCGGGAGGGAAGTCGAAGACGCCGAGGCGTGCGAGCGGCGCGACAGCGAGTGCGGGACACACGGGCGGCAGCGGCAGGCGCCGGGTCCCGCACGTCGCGGCGACCTCGCTCCAGGGGAGACGGCCCGGGCCCGCGACGTTGTACGTGCCGTCGAGACGGCCTCGGACGGCGAGCTCCACTGCTCGTACGACGTCGTCCTCGTGGACGAACTGCACGAGCGGATCGAACCCGCCCACGCACGGGCAGGCCCGACGCGAGAGGTTCTTCGTGATCGACGAGACGACGCCGGCGCCGAGGACGTCTGAGACACGGAGGAGCGCCACCGCCGCCGAGGGGTTGTCCTGCGCGAAGTCGCGCACCAAGCCCTCGGCCTCGATGAGCGAGCGCTCCACGTCGGTCTGTGGCACGCCGGCGCGGGGCGTCTCCTCGCGGAACGTCGCAGGGTCCCCCTCGCTCGATCCGTAGACGAGGCTCGACGACTTCACCACCAGCTGGCGGACCGACGAGCCGGACGTTCCGGCCGCGGCGAGCAGGTTCATCGTGCCGATCACGTTCGCCTCGTGGATCTCGCGTGCCGAGGCGTGCGCCGAGTCCACGATCATGCAGGGGTGGATCACCGTGTCGACCTGGGAGGCGCGGACGACGCGGCTCAAGACGCCGTAGGTCGGCTCTGCGCGCACGAGCTCGGTTCGCTCGAACGTCGCTGCGGGCGCGCTCGAGGTGAGCCCGAGCAGCATCTCGACGGCCGGGTCCCCCTCCAGCGCGCGCAAGACCCGGGCGCCCCAGAACGTGTCGGCACCGGTGACGAGCACCTTGCGGCTCCTCTCGGTCACGACGATCCTGCGCCAGGCCCTCAGCCGAACCAGATGCTGCGCCGACGGCGCAGCATGTCGTCGAGCGCGTGCTGCATCGACTCGCGTATGCGCTCGGACTCCTCCAGCACCTCGCTCTTCGGATAGCGCTCCTGACCCGGTTCGGCGTCGAAGGTCACCGGGTCGAGCACGCGGAGCCGGAACTTCGCGGGGAACGGCACGGCCAGTCCGAGCGGGCCCATGAGGACCATGTTGGCGGTGACCGGGAAGTAGGGGACCCTGAGCGCCCTCGCGAGCTGCGGGATCTGCCAGAGGAGCGGCATCGTCTCTTCGGAGCCGACGACGGCGATCGGCACGACCGGGACTCCCGCGCGCATCGCGATCTCGATGAAGCCGCCACGCCCGAACCGCTGCAACCGGTAGCGCTGCGCGTACGGCTTGGACGGGCCTTTCTCCCCTTCGGGGAAGACGAGCGCGAGCTTCTTCTGGTCGTGGAGGAGCCTGTATGCGTTGTCGGGGCGCGCGGGAACGCCGCCGGCGCGGCTCCACAGCGTGCCGACGACCGGGAGGCCGCGGAAGAGGTAGTCGGCAAGGCCGTAGACCGGCCGGCCGAGCTCGGTCTCGACGCCGTGCATGATCACCGGCGCGTCCGAGGGGATCGCGCCCGCATGGTTGCCCACGAGCAGTGCGCCGCCGTCGGTCGGGATCTTGTCGATGCCTTCCCATTCGACGCGGAACCAGCTCGAGTAGACGGGGCCGTAGATGCGGCGCACGAGGGAGCGGACCCGCTCCGACCTCCCCCATTCGTCGACGTCGGAGAGCCTCGGGTCCTCGGGGAAGCTCGCCGCCGGCGTGGGCCGGGGCGCGGGCCGGGATGAGGGCCGGGGCGTGGGCCGGGGCGAGGGCCCCGGCGCGGGCCGGGATGAGGGCCGGGAAATGCCCGAGGGGGCGGCGCCTGCGGAGGCTCGAGGCCGCTCGACGGGCTTCCGGCGAGAGCTCACCACCCCTCGAGCGTACCGAGAGGAGAGGACGTTCCCGGCCCGGCTCGGTCAGGGTCTGCCGGCAGCAACCAGCCCGTTCGTGTAGAGCGCGTCGTAGGACACCGTCATCCCGGTGTAGGGAGCCTGGATCACCGTCTGGTTGCCGTAGGGGCCGGAGCCCACGTACATCACGACATGGTCGACGGTGCCTGTGCCGTCGAGGTTGTAGTAGAAGAGCAGGTCTCCGGGCTGGAGGTCGGAGAGCGGCACGTGGGGGACTGTCGCGTACTGCACCTGGGACGTGCGCGGGATCGAGACGCCGGCCTGCGCCCAGGACCACTGGGTCAGGCCGGAGCAGTCGAACCCGACGCCGGGGGTTTCCCCGCCCCAGACGTACGGCACGCCAAGCTGCGACTCGGCTGCTTGGACGGCGGCTTGCCCCTGCGCAGACGATGTCCCAGAGAAGCCGACGGTCGGCCCGCCGGCAGCGGACGACGCCTGGTTGGCGGCCTGCGTCGCCGCCTGCGTTGTGCCGCCGAGCTCGTTGACCACCTGCGCCGCCCGCTGCGCGGCCGCGGCGGCAGCCGCGGCGGCGGCCGCCTGTCGCGCGGCTGCGGCTGCAGCGGCAGCCGCAGCCTCCTTCTCGGCCTTGGCCTGCGCGGCAGCTGCGACCTCGCTGCCCAACGTCCCCTTCAAGGACGTCAGGGTTGCCTGGGAGCGAGCGGACGCCTGCTGGTTCTCCTGCTGGAGCGTTTCCAGACGCGCGGCGTCGGCCTGCGCCTGCTGCTCTTGGGCCTGCTGCTGGGCTCTCGTCGCCGTCAGGGTCACCTGGGCGGCCTCGAGGGCGTGCTTCGCGGCGTCCAGGTTGCCGACCGCGGTGTCGGAGTACTCCTGGGAGATCACCGTTGTGTTCGCGGAGGTGGAGAACAGTGCGGTGATCTGGGTGCTCTGCGCGCCGAGGACGTAGGCGCGGACCGCGGCCTCGGCGAGCACGCGCTTGTCGACGGAGATGGTCGCCCGGATCTCGGCCAGTCGCGTGTCGGTCGCGGCGACCGCGGCGCGCACAGCCTGCAGGTGGGCCGTCTCGCTGTCGTACTCCTGCCCGAGGACCGCCGACTGTCGCTGCTCCTGGGCTATGGTCTGCTCGATCTGTGTGATCTGGGACTGGGTCTGGTGGACCTTGGCCTGGGCTGCACTTGTTGTGAATGCTGTTGCACCTGCTGACGTGACCGCCCACATCCCGACGGCGAGGGAGGCGGCGGTGCCTGCAGCGAGGAAACGTGCGAGCGCGCGACGCGAGGTCCGACACTTGACACCAGCCACATCTGCAACTCTAGCCCCAATGCCCACAGGCTCCAAGGGATGGCGCGGTGCCGTTCGATCGCGTGCTTCCGGCGATTCGGCTCCCGTCCGCTCGTCACTTGGCTGTTAGGCGAGAGGGGAAGAGTGTGGGGGTGCCGTCGCCGGGCCCTTCCATCTCGACGAGCTCTCGCGGCGCGGGGACGTCACAGGCGGTTGCGCTGAGCGAGCTCGCCGCTGAGCTCCCCGACGGCGTGCTGCGAGGCGACGCTCTTGTGCGGTCGATCTCCTACGACAGCCGTAAGGTGCTCGACGGCTCGCTGTTCTTCGCCCTGCCGGGCACCCGCACCGACGGCCACGATCACGCCGCGGCGGCTGTCGCTGCGGGCGCTGCCGCCGTCGTCGTCGAGCGGCCGCTGGGGTTGCGCGTCGCGCAGCTCGTCGTGCCCTCGGTGCGCGCCGCGATCGGGCCGGTGTCCGCGGCCTTCTACGGGCGTCCTTCCGAAAAGCTCGCTGTCGTGGCGGTCACCGGCACCAACGGCAAGACCACCACGTGCGCGCTGGTCCGCCACTGCCTGACCTCGGCTGGGGTCGTCGCGGGGCAGATCGGGAGCGTCGGGACCCACTTCCTCGGGCGCACGATCACGAGCAGCCTCACCACGCCGCAGGCCCCCGACGTTCAGTGGACGCTGTGCCAGATGGTGCGCTCGGGCGTGAGCGCCGTCGCGATGGAGGCGTCGTCGCACGGGCTCGACCAGCAACGGATGGACGGGGTGCGCGTCGACGTAGGCGTCTTCACGAACCTGACCCGAGAGCACCTCGACTACCACGGCACGATGGAGCGCTACCTCGACGCGAAGGCCAAGCTGTTCGAGCCGTCACGATGCCGTGCTGCGCTCGTCTGCGTGGACGACGACTGGGGCCGCCGGCTCGTGCGCAGGTTGAAGATCCCGTTCACCACCTTCGGCCAGAGCCCCGCCGCCGACGTGCGCTTCTCGGTGGAAGAGCGCGGCCTCGCCGGGATCGCGGTCGAGCTTCGGAGCCCGGAGGGCGCCCTGCGCCTCACGAGCACCCTGGTGGGACGGGTCAACGGCGCCAACGTCGTCGCGGCGTACCTCGCGACGCGATCCCTCGGCGTACCCTCGGAGGCAGCTCGTGAGGGGCTCGCCACCGCGCCGGCGCCGCCTGGGCGTTTCGAGCTCGTCGACGCGGGCCAGCCGTTCCTCGTCGTCGTCGACTACGCACACACCCCGGACGCGCTCGCCGCGCTGATCGCCACTGCTCGGCGCATCGCGGCCGGTCGCGTCACGGTGGTGCTCGGAGCGCGTGGTGGGCGGGACAGGGGCAAGCGCCCGGAGACGGGCAAGGTCGCTGCGTCGGCGGACCGGGTGTTCCTCACGACCGACAGCCCAGGAGAAGAGCCCATCGCCGACATCATCCGCGCGCTCTACAAGGGGACGCTCGAGGCCGAGACCGCGTCCGAGGTGGTCGTCGAGCCCGACCGGCGAGCGGCGATCGACCGTGCGCTCGAAGAGTCTGAGGAGGGCGACGTCGTGCTGATCGTCGGTCGCGGGCACGAGCAGTTCCAGCACATCGGCAGTGAGACCGTCGCGCTCGACGACCGCGAAGCCGCGCGCGAGTCTCTCCTCGCGCGCGCCGGCGCGCCCGGGTCCGCATGCGTCTGAGCGTCGTCGTCCCCGCGCACGACGCCGAGGGGAGCGTCGAGGCTGCGATCCGCTCGGCACTGGGTCAGACGTGCCCTCCCGACGAGATCGTGGTCGTCGACGACGGCTCGACCGACGCGACCGCCACAGTCGTGCGGCGAATCGGCGGTCCGGTGCGTCTCGTCTCGAAGCCACAGGGCGGTCCGTCCTCAGCCCGCAACGCAGGGGTTGCCGAGTCCTTCGGGGACTGGATCGCCTTCCTCGACGCCGACGACGAGTGGCATCCCGAGAAGCTGGAGCGCCAGCTGCGCCTGGCCAAAGGCGACGTCGTGCTCGTCGCCACCGACTGGTCACGCGACGCCGTCCGTGCGCCGGCCCCGGAGCCCGTCCCGACGACGGTGCTGCCGACCTCGAAGATCCTGCTCCTGAACCGCTTCCAGACGTCGACGGTGCTGCTGCGGCGCGACGCGTTCACGGCCGCGGGCGGCTTCGACTCCTCTCTCGACGGGGTGGAGGACTGGGACATGTGGCTGCGGGCATCACGCGAGGGGAGGGTCGTGAAGCTGGACTGGCCCTTCGTCCGCTACACCGACGTCGCGACGAGCTACAGCAAGGCGCTCGACCGCGTGTACCGAGCCGGCCGCACGATGCTCCAGCGCGAGCTCGGTGCGCCCCCGACTGGCGCCGGCAGGGCGGTGATGGCGTGGCACCACCTGCGCTTCGCGCTCGCCTACGGTCTCGCGAGCGACCGCGCCAGTGCCCGAGCCTGCCTGGCCGACCTGCGAGAGGCAGGCCTGGTAGGCGCGGCGCCCGAAGCGACCGCCCGCTACCTCCTGCCGTTCCTCGCCGGGCGTGCGGTGCGGCGGCTCGAGAGGCGCACCAGGCGCGACGAGACCACCTGATGTCGGACCGCTAGGAGGCGACTCCCGTCGTCGCCGTGGTCGGGCACGTGTCCGTGCTGGCGATCTGCCCGACAACCCCGGTCTGTGCCAGCGCGGCGACCGTCGCGCCGCCGACCCCCGGGCCTTGCTCGTTGCCCGTGGAAGCCATGATGCCGATGCAATCGGCGTGTGTGCTGTTCGCTGCTGCCGATGCCGTCGCGGCACCGAGGAACGACGTGAAGCCCATCGCCACCGGGACGGCGACGACGGCGACGACGAAGCGTCGCATCTGCCTGCTCCTTTCCCCATCTCGGGCGTGCGGACCTCGCGTCCGGACGCCCCCCATCCTCGCGGAACCTTCCGCGGAACCCCGACGCTACGCTGGGGCAACTCGCGCGTCAACCGGCGCGTTCGCTCCGGGCTCTGCAAGCCTCCGTGGCGCCAGGAAGCCGCGAGGCTGCCGGTAGGGTGACGCCGTGGACGGCACGGTTGCTGTCGACGGTGGTTGGGTCCGCGGCCGCGAAGACGGTGGCGTCTGGGAGTTCCTCGGAGTGCCCTACGCCCGAGCCCCCGTAGGCCCTCTGCGGTGGCGCCCGCCCGAACGCCCCGAGCCGTGGTCGGGCGTGCGTGATGCCACGACGCCCGGGCCACTCGCCCCCCAGGTCCCTCCCGCACCGGGTGCGACGCTCCCGGGAGATCCGCTGGAGCAGAGCGAGGACTGCCTGCACCTGAGCATCTGGACGCCTGCCCCCGACTCGGCGCGCCGCCCGGTGCTGGTCTGGGTGCACGGCGGCGGGTTCACGTCGGGCAGCGCAGGAAGGGTGCTCTACCGGGGGCAGCGCCTGGCAGCGGAAGGTGACGTCGTGGTCGTGAACGTCAACTACCGGCTCGGCGCGCTGGGGTTCCTCGCCCACCCTGCGCTCGCCTCGGGCTCGAGGGGCGCGCTCGCCAGCA
>JAKBTL010000132.1:7675-8985 GCA_021844425.1 Actinomycetes bacterium
CGCGACCACATCGCGTCGTTCGGCGGCGACCCGTCGAACGTGACGGTGTTCGGAGAGTCCGCCGGCGCGATGTGCCTCTCCGCGCTGCTCGCGTCACCTGCGGCGCACGGCTTGTTCACCGGCGCGGTGATCCAGAGCGGCCCGCCCTACGTGCACAGCGCCTTGCGGGCGGAGGAGGCGGCGAGCGCGTTCGTGCGCGAGCTCGGCATGTCGGAGGTCTCGCGCGCCGCGCTCGAAGCCGTGCCCGCCCGAGAGCTCGTGTCGGCGCTGGCTGCCCTCGCTCGTCACTGGACGCGGCCGGGCGAGCTCCCCCAGCCGCTTCTTCCCGTGGTCGACGGCACGATCCTGCCGGCACCCCCCCTCGAGGCGATCGCACGCGGTTCGGCAGCAGGTGTCGCCACGATCGTGGGGACCAACCGTGACGAGATGACGTTCTTCGCGCTGAACGACCGGCTGGCGCACGCGATGGACGACGCGATGGTGCGCACTCGGATCGAGCACTCGGCCCCCTGTGTCCGGGCCGACCGTGTCGTCGATCACTATGCGGAGGTGCTCACCCGGCGTGGCGAGCCGGCCGGACCTCGGGAGCTTTGGGTCGCAGTCGGCAGCGACCTCGTGTTCCGATGGCCGTCTCTGCGTCTCGCAGCTGCGCTGCGGGCGCATGACCCCCGCACGTTCGTCTACCTCTTCACGTGGGGGTCTCCGGCCTTCGACGGCATTCTCGGTGCGACGCATGCCCTCGAGATCCCGTTCGTCTTCGGCACCCACACCCAGCCGGGCATCTCGAGCTTCGTGGTCGGAGGCGGGATCGAGGGCGGGCATGGGAGCGGAACGGGACACCGCGGCCCTGGGAACGGTCAGGCTGCGCGAGTGAGGGCTGCCGCGGATGCGCTGTCCGACGCGATGCGCGCGTCGTGGCTGTCCTTCGCGCGGACCGGCGATCCGTCGAACCCGCTCGTCGGGCGGTGGCCGTCATGGGATCGCGAGCGCCGTACCACGATGGTCTTCGGCCAGACGATCTCGGTCGAAGAGGCACCCCGGAACGACGAGCTGGCGGTGTGGGAGCCCGTTGCGCCGTTGTTGCCGAGCTCCGTCGCCGAGCTCTGATGCGGGGAGGCTCCGCCTTCTCAGTTGCGCCGCGCCGGCCGATGCGTCAAGACCGGTGCCCAGCCACCGCACTGGCGTCGACGTCGTCGTCGGCGTCGGCGTCGACGAAGGCGGCGAGGGCGATCGCGACCGCGGTGTCGGTGCCGCCCCGGTCGACCTCGCTATTCGAGTGGCATGCGCGACCTGCTCGGGCAGCTGAGCTC
>JAKBTL010000107.1:0-6615 GCA_021844425.1 Actinomycetes bacterium
GTCGCCCTCGGCGCCTACCTCGTTGCCCTCGGCGGAGGGCCCCACTCTCCGGCGTCGGCGGCGAGCCACGCCGCCTCCACCAGCGCGTCCGCGAAGCCGTCGACGAGCCAGCCGTCGACGAGCCAGCCGACGACCAGCCAGCCGCCGACCAGCCAGCCGACGACCAGCCAGCCGCCGACGACCAGCTCGACACCGTCGGGTGCGTCCTCGACGGCGCGTCCGAGCGGGACAGTGAAGGTGCTCGTGGCGAACGCCAGCCAGACCAACGGCGTGGCCGCGTACTACTCGGGCAAGCTCGCGGCCGCCGGGTGGGGGACGCTCACGCCGACCACCGCCACCACAGCGGAGGCCTCCTCCGCGATCTACTACGCGACAGGCCAGCAGCAGGACGCGCTTGCCATCGCGGCCGCGCTCGGGATCCCCTCGTCGTCGGTGCACCCGCTCGCCTCGAGCATCGTCCCCGTCCTCAGCGCCACACTGGCCGACGTCGTGGTCGTGGCCGGCAACGACCTCGCGGCCAAGGTTCCCCCCGCCGGCGCGGGTTGAGCCGGCGGCGCGCTCGAGTGGGCCGCCCCGACCCTCCGTCCCCGGGCTCGCCCTCGCCGCTTCTGCCGCCGTTCCCTCCGTCCCGGCTCCCGACGCCGCTCGTGCCGCTACGCGAGCGAGCCGAGGAGGCGGCGCTGTTCCTCGATTACGACGGCACGCTCGCGCCGATCGTCGACGACCCAGCCGGGGCGCGCCCCGTCCCCGGCGTTCCGGAGCTCCTGGCCCGCCTCGGCGCGCGGTTCGGCGTCGTCGCCGTCGTGTCCGGGCGGCCGCTCGCATACCTCCAAGGGGCGCTCGGCCGCCCGCCCGGTGTCCGGATGGCCGGCCTCTACGGGATGGAGGAGATCGGGGCCGACGGCGTGCTTCGGCGCGACCCCGCCGCCGAGGGCTGGCGCGGCAGCGTCCAGGAGGTGACCGACGTCCTCAGTCGGGACGCCCCGCCCGGCGTCGAGGTTGAGCCAAAGGGGCTGGCGGTGACCGTGCATTGGCGGCGGGCGCCGGAGGCCGAGGAGTGGGTGCGTGAGGCGGCGGCCTCCGCGGCGGCGCGTACGGGGCTCCGCGCTGAGCCGGGCCGCATGTCCGTGGAGCTCCGGCCGCCGGTGGCTGCCGACAAGGGGACCGTGGTCGCCCGCCTCGGCGCGCGCCACCCGGTCGTGGGCTGCTTCGGCGACGACTTGGGCGACATCCCAGCCTTCGAGGCGGTCGCCGCGCTCGGCCGGGCAGGCGCGGCGACCGTCACGGTCGTCGTCGCCGATGCCGAGAGCCCCCCTCAGCTGCTGGCGATGGCCGACGTCTCGGTGGCGGGCCCAGAAGCCGCCGTCGCACTGCTGGAGGCGATCGCAGGGGGCTGAGGCGGCCGTCGGTATCATCGCGGCCAATGCAGCCTCCGCGAGTCGACGTGCTGGTCGTCGTGGAGCCTTCTGCAGCACCTCCGGTCCTCGCTGCCCGGGCTCGGCGGGTGGTGCGCGTGCCGGCCGTCCAGTCCTCGGCGTCGCTCGTCGGGGAGCTTCGGGGCATCATCCCGGGCCTGGTCGGCGTCGTCGGGGACGTGAGCGCGTCGAGCGCGGCGACGGCCTTGCGGATCGCCGAGGAGGTGCATCGCGCCGGGTTCCCGACCGTGCTGTTCAGCGATGACCCTGTCGCTGCGCCCGCAGGCGTGGACGTCCACCCGATCCGGGACCCCGGGCCGGCGATGGACGCGGCGTACAGCGTGGTCGACCTCGTGGGGAGGACGCCGCTCGTCCGGCTCGACCGCGTCGGCCGTGACCTTCCCTGCCACTTGCTCGCGAAGCTCGAGCAGCTGAACCCGGGCGGCAGCGTGAAGGACCGCCCCGCCCGGGCGATGCTCGACGCCGCAGAGGCCGAAGGGCGTATCGCGAGCGGGGGGACGGTCGTCGAGCCCACCTCGGGCAACACGGGCGTCGGCCTCGCCATGCTCGCGGCGGTGCGCGGGTACCGATGCATCTTCACCGTCCCCGACAAGGTCTCCGAGGAGAAGCGCCAGCTCCTGCGCGCGTACGGGGCGGAGGTCGTCGTGTGCCCGACGACGGTGCCGCCCGAGCACGCTGCGTCGTACTACTCGGTGGCGGAACGGCTGGCCGAGGAGATCCCCGGTGCCTTCCAGCCGAACCAGTACCGGAACCCGGCGAACCCCCGTGCCCACGAGGAGACGACCGGGCCGGAGATCTGGGAGCAGACTGCCGGGCGCATCACCCACTTCGTCGCCGGCGTCGGGACGGGCGGCACGATCACGGGGGTCGGCCGCTTTCTCAAGACGCGGAACCCGGCGGTGCAGATCGTGGGTGCCGACCCGGAGGGCTCGATCTACTCTGGCGGCGGGGGAAGGCCCTACCTCGTCGAGGGGATCGGCGAGGACTTCTGGCCGCCCACGTACGACCCGAGCGTCGTCGACCGCGTGGTGCCCGTCTCGGACCGCGACTCCTTCCTCACCGCGCGAAGGGTCACGCTGGAAGAGGGCGTCTTCGTCGGCGGCTCGACCGGCACCGCCGTGTGGGCGGCGCTCGAGGTGGGCAGGTCGCTCGGACCCGACGACGTCGTCGTGGTGCTCGTGCCCGACTCGGGACGGGGGTACCTCACGAAGCTCTACGACGACGCCTGGATGGCGGACCACGGGTTCGTCCGTGCGCACGGCGCCACCGCCGAGACGGTGCTCGCCGCGAAGCAGGCGGTGCGCGACGGCAGGATCCCTCCGCTCGTCCACGTCCATCCCGACGAGACCGTGCGCACGGCGATCGCCATCCTCGACGAGTACGGCGTCTCCCAGGTGCCGGTCGTCAAGGCCGAGCCGCCGCTCGCGCTGGCCGAGGTCGTGGGCTCGGTGTCGGACCGGCTCCTGCTCGAGCGGACGCTCGGTCATCCCGAGGCGTTCGACCAGCCCGTCGGCTCGGTCATGGAGCCCCCGCTCGTGACCGTCGGGCTCGGAGAGACCGCGGAGCACGTCGCCGAGCGCCTCCAGGCGTTCCCCGCGGTGGTGGTGCTCGACGGCGGCCATCCGGTGGGGATCCTCACCCGCTCGGACCTGCTCTCGTACTTCGAGCGGAACTGAGTGCCGTGGCCGGCTTCGAGACCCTCGCGATCCACTCCGGGCAGCCCTCCGACCCCGCGACCGGTGCGGTGGTGCCGCCGGTCCACCTCGCCACGACGTTCGCGCAGCCGGCGGTCGGGGTCCACCACGGCTTCGAGTACAGCCGGACGGGCAACCCGACGCGCACCGCGCTCGAGACCTGCATCGCCGCGCTCGAGGGCGCCGTCTTCGGCCGCGCGTTCGCGAGCGGCCTCGCGGCAGAGGACGCGGTGCTCCGCACCCTGGAGCCCGGGGACCACCTCGTCGTCGGGGACAACCTCTACGGCGGGACGCACCGGCTCCTCGCCCAGGTGCACACGCAGCTCCGGTTCTCTCCGGTGGCCCTCGAGGACCTGTCTGCGGTCGAGGACGCGTGGCGGCCCGAGACTCGCCTCGTGTGGGTGGAGACGCCGTCGAACCCGTACCTGAGGATCGCCGACCTCGCAGGGCTCGCCGACCTCGCGCACTCCCGGGGCGCGGCGCTCGTCGTCGACAACACCTTCGCGACGCCCTACCTCCAGACGCCGCTCGCGCTCGGCGCGGACCTGGTCGTGCACTCGACCACGAAGTACCTCGGTGGCCACAGCGACGTGGTCGGTGGCTTCGTCGCGACGAACGACCCCGAGCTCTCGGCCGACGTCGCCCGGCTCCAGAACTCGGTCGGTGCCGTGCCGAGCCCGTTCGACTGCTTCCTCGTCCTGCGCGGGGTGAAGACCCTCGCCGTGCGCATGGAACGGCACTGCGCGAACGCCGGGCGCGTCGCGGCGATGCTCGCCGCCCACGACGCGGTCGACACCGTCTACTACCCCGGCCTCCCCTCGCACCCGGGGCACGCGGTCGCCGCGCGCCAGATGCGCGGCTTCGGCGGGATGGTGTCGTTCACCCTGCGCGGCGGGGAGCCGGCCGCGCTCGAGGTCGCGGCGTCGACCCGGCTGTTCACGCTCGCCGAGTCCCTCGGCGCGGTCGAGTCGCTGATCGAGCATCCGAGCCGGATGACGCACGCGTCCGTCGCAGGGTCGCCATTCGCCGTCGACCCGAGGCTCCTTCGCCTGTCGGTCGGCATCGAGGACGCGGACGACCTGCTCGAGGATCTCGAGCAGGCGCTCTCGGTCGTCGGCTGACACCTGGCGGAGCGAACCCGCAGAGCACGCCCGGCGGCTCAGCTTGCCCTGAGGGCGGCGGCGACCTCGAGCTGGCGGTCCAGCCAGTCCGCTGCGGTCTGACCGAGGACGATCTCCCGGAGCACCTCGGCACGGGCGGCACGATCCGCCGGGTCCATCGACAGCGCGGCGTCGAGGGCGGCGGCCGTCTCCGAGATGTCGAAGGGATTGACGCCGAGGGCGGCGGGGTGGAGCTCCTCCCAGGCGCCCGCCTCTCTCGAGAGCACGAGCACCCCCCTGGCGCGGTTGATCAGCGGCCCTTCCTTCGCCACCAGGTTCATGCCGTCGCGCACCGGGTTCACGAGCAGGACGTCGTACGCGGTGAGCGCAGCGATCGAGCGGGCGCGGTCGTCGGCGACGGCGAGGACGACGGGGACCCAGTCGCCACTGCCCCATCGCTCGTTGAGGCGCTGGGCGGCGTGCTCCACCTCGGCGCGGTACGCGAGGTACTCCGCGAGGGTGTCGCGCGAGGGGTAGGCGAGGGCGAGCATGGTCACCCGGTTGCGCCAGTGCGGCCGGGTCTCGAGCAGCTCGTCGAACGCCCACAACCCCCGCACGATGTTCTTCGACAGCTCCACCCGGTCGACGCGCACGACGAGGCGTCGCCCACCGGCGAGCTCCTCGATCCGTCCACGCGCGTCGGCGACGGCGCCGGACGCGGCTTGTTCGTAGAGCGCGTCGGGGTGCGGGCCCAGGGCCGCGACGTAGGTGGCGGGCACGTCCGCGCCGGCCCGCCCGGCGAGCGCCCGGTCCGCGAAGGCCCCGCGGAAGCTCGCCTCCCACCTCGCCGTGTGGAAGCCGCACGCGCCGAAGCCGGCCATCCCCGCGAGGAGCGCACCCGCGGCGTCCGAGGGGAGCACCCGGAGGATGCCGGGGTCGGCGAACGGCGTGTGCGAGAAGTGGGTCGTGGCGAGATCGGGCCGCAGCTGCGCGAGTGCACCGCCGACGAGCGAGAGGTGGTAGTCCTGCACCAAGACGCGCGCGCCCTCGGGGGCGTGCTCGGCGACCACCTGCGCGAACGAGCGGTTCACGTCCCTGTACGCGTCCCAGGCCTCGAGCCATCGCCTGTCAAGGCGCGGCCGGCGGGGAAGGTCCCACAGGTGGTGGTGGCAGAACCACAACGTCGCGTTCGACACGACGTTGTAGGCCATCTCGTAGGTGGCGGCCTCGGGCTCGACCGTGACGATCCGGAGCCCCTCGTCCTTCATGAGACCCAGGGCCGCCGCGCGCCGGTCAGCGTCGTGCATCGCGGCGGCCACCCACGTCGCGCCGGTCCCCCGCAGGAGCGGGTGGAGCGTCGCCGCGAGCCCCCCGCCGGTGCCGGCCGGGACCGGCTGGCCGTCGTCGCCGATACGGAACGACAGAGGTCCGCGGTTCGAGACGACGACGACGTCTTCCACGAGCCTCGACGCTACCGGCGCTACCGGCCCCGCCGGGGGGCTTCGGGTGTCGCACCCCATGCGCGTGCCCGGCCGAGCGCAGCCCGGAGCACCTCGACGGCCTGGGGGCGCAGCTCGACGAGCGATCGATTGCGGTGGGTGCGGCTGCCGAGGTCGACCTGGGCGACGGCCTCTGCACCGAACCGGGTGACGACGTCGAGGAGGAGGCCGATCTCGACGCCGTAGCCGGGAGCGAGCCCGACCTTCTCGAGCACCCATCGGGGCGCGGCGGTCTCCCCGGCGAGCGGCTGGAGCACGCTGCGCAGCCCGGGGTGCTCGGGGAACAGCACCTCCAAGAGGGGCTTGGCGAGGAGCTCGGTCACCCTCCCCCCTCCGGTTGGAGAGTCGCCGATCGGGCGCTCGTAGTAGCCCTTCACCAGCGCGATGTCCCCGTGGCCCACGAGCAGCGGACCGAGCAGGCAGGTGACGAACGCGCCGGTCGTGTTCTCGACGTCCGCGTCGAGGAAGACGAGCACCTCGCCGGCCGCGGCGTCCAGCGCCGCCCGCATCGCGCCGCCCTTGCCCATGCGCCGCGAGAGCCGGATGACGCGCCCGCCTGCGCCCGCCGCCGCGCCCGCCGTCCCGTCGGTCGAGCCGTCGTCGACGACGAGCACCTCGTCGACGAGCCCTGAGCCGCCGAGCTCCGCGAGGTGGGCGGTGCGGACGGCGTCGACGACCTGGGCCACGGTGGCGGCTTCGTTGTGGGCGGGGATGCACACGGACACCGTTCGTCCACCCTTGGCCTCGACGACGGCCTCGAGAAGGAAGGCATCTCGGGGGAACGTGCGCACGCTGTCCACGCCCCGATCATCGTCCATCGCCGGGCGGCCCGCGCCATCGGGCCCGGCTGCGGTGCTCGGGCACAGCTGCGGTGCTCGGGCCCGGC
>JAKBTL010000107.1:6715-8846 GCA_021844425.1 Actinomycetes bacterium
GGTCGAGGCCGACTTGCACGCACCCCCGGTCGCAGGCGATCATGGCAGCGATCATCAAGAGCGGCTGAGGGACGGGCCCTGCGATGCCGCGGCAACCAGTGCACAGCACCCACCAGTGCACGCACCAGGTGCCAATGCCCGACCGATGAGGAGGCGCCATGAGCTATGCGAACGCACTGTCGTGCCGTGAATGCGGCCGTAGGTTCCCGCTCGAGGCGCTGCATGTCTGCGACTTCTGCTTCGGACCGCTCGAGGTCGTCTACGACTACGAGGCGATCGCCGCCGCGCTGTCGAAGGAGGCGATCACCTCGGGCCCCTCGACCATCTGGCGCTACCGCGCGCTCCTTCCTGCCGACGACGTCGCCCCTGTGGAGCTGGGCGCCGGCCTCACCCCGCTCGTGCGTGCGGACCGCCTGGCCGCCGAGCTCGGGCTCGGGGAGCTCTGGCTGAAGGACGACACGAGGAACCCCACCGGCTCCTTCAAGGACCGAGTGGTCTCCGTCGCGCTCACCAAGGCGCGCGAGCTCGGTTTCAAGGTGGCCGCGTGCGCGTCGACCGGCAACCTCGCCGCTTCCCTCGCTGCGCACGCCGCGCGCGCGGGCATGGCGTCGGTCGTGCTGGTGCCCGAGGACCTCGAGCAGGCGAAGGTTGCCATGGCCGCGATCTACGGCGGCACCGTGGTCGCGGTCGACGGCAACTACGACGACGTGAACCGTCTTTGCGCAGAGCTCGCAGGAGAGCACGAGTCCTGGGCCTTCGTGAACGTGAACCTGCGCGCCTACTACGCCGAGGGCTCCAAGACGCTCGCGTTCGAGATCGCCGAGCAGCTCGGCTGGCGGGCTCCCGACCACGTGGTCGTCCCGGTCGCCTCGGGGAGCCAGCTCACGAAGGTCGCGAAGGGATTTGCCGAGCTGAGCGCCGTCGGGCTCCTCGCCGAGGGCGAGGGGACGGCGGTGCGGGTCTCGGGTGCCCAGGCCGCCGGGTGCTCGCCGGTGGCCACGGCCTTCGCCAAGGGCTCGGACGACGTCCTGCCGGTCCGGCCGTCCACGATCGCCCGGTCGCTCGCCATCGGCAACCCGGCCGACGGCTACTACGCGCTTCAGGCGGTGCGCCGTTCCGGCGGTGCGGTCGGGTCGGTGACCGACGACGAGATCCTGGAGGCCATCGGGCTGCTCGCTCGGACCGAAGGAATCTTCGCCGAGACGGCGGGCGGCGTCACGATCGCGACGCTGGCCAAGCTGGCAGCGTCCGGCGTGGTGCGCCCGGACGAGCGTGTGGTGGCGATCGTGTCGGGGCACGGGTTGAAGACGGTGGAGGCGCTCGGCGATGTTGCGGCGCCGTCGGTGACGGTGGCACCGTCGCTCGAAGCGTTCGAAGAGACCGTCGGCGACGACGGCCAGGTCGCGGAGGTGCTTGCGTGGCAGTGATCGTACGTGTGCCGACTCAGCTCCGGTCCCTCACCGGGGGCAAGGGCGAGGTCGCCGTCGAGGCGGCCACCGCCGGCGAGGCACTCGAGGCCCTCGACGCGCTCCATCCTGGCTTCGGCGAGCGGCTCTTCGACGAGCAGGGCGCCTTGCGGCGCTTCGTCAACGTCTTCGTCGCCGACGAGGACGTCCGATTCGCCAAGGGCCTCGAGACCCCCGTCGCCGAAGGGGAGACGGTGTCGATCGTGCCGGCCGTCGCTGGGGGCAGCTAGCGCGAGCGAGCGGTCCCGAGCAGGGCAGCCCGTGAGGGCAGCCTGAGCAGACCGCGCGGCTGCCCGAACGGTGCAGGTGAGGAGGAGCCCGACGAGCCCGCCGCTCCTCGGCGTGCCTCCATGCGGCCCAGGCCGCGGCCCCGCCGCGCGCAGGACGCGGCCCCGCCGCGCGCCCGGTTGACGGCTTCGTTCGGGCGTGCTTTGCTGTTGGCACTCGACGTACGAGAGTGCCAACAGCTCTGGTAGAGTCTCTCGCTGAACGAACAGACCACATCCATCACATCTACGGAGGACAGACCACATGCCCAAGCTGATCGCCTTCGACGAAGACGCCCGGCGGAAGCTCGAGACCGGCATGAACAAGCTGGCCGACGCCGTACGGGTGACCCTGGGCCCCAAGGGTCGCAACGTCGTGCTCGACAAGAAGTGGGGCGC
>JAKBTL010000123.1 GCA_021844425.1 Actinomycetes bacterium
AGGCGGTGGCCTGATGCCCCCGGCATCTGTCCGTGACAGCGGCACGGCTGGGTCACCAGCCGCCCGAGAGGCCCGGAGACGAGGTCTCGAGGTCAGCGAGATGTTCGCTGATAGTTCGGGGAACGGTCTACGGCCTCCTGCTCACCGCGTTCGGTGCCGGATCCATCCTCGGCCCCTTGCTCGCCATGGCACTGTCGCTCCGCACCCGTACGGGCACCATGCTCTGGGTCACGGGTCTCATGTCGGGTGCCCCCCTGATCGTTGTCGGGCTCAGTCACCTCGAGTGGCTTGCGGTCGCAATGGAGTGCCTCGCCGGCATCGGCCAGGCCGTCTTCATGGCGGTGATCTACGCGAGCGTCCAGACCTGCACGCACGACGCAATCCGCGGCCGTGTCTCGAGCATCCAGCTCACGAGCACCACGGGAGCGATGGGATTGGCCAGCATCGGCTGGGGTGCGCTCGTCGGCGCGGCCTCTGCGGGTCTGCTGCTCGCACTCCCAGGCGGGCTCTTCGTGCTCGTCTGCCTCGCGCTGACGGGGAAACTGGCCGGGCTGAACCGAGACATCGACCGGCACATCGAACGTGCCGTGCCTCCGGCGATCGATGCCGCTCCCTCGATCGCGTGAGCTGGGGGCGCGAGAGCGCGGCGTCACGGCCGATCCGCATCGTCGGCTACGCGAAGTGATCGGTCCAGGCGTGACCGTCCCAATATCGCTGGCGGCCGTCGGGAGTCGGATACCAGCCCGCAGGTGGCAGGCCGGTCCCCGCCGACCCGCCCCCAGGTGCCGCGCCACCCCCGGCGTCGTGCGGGGACCTGTAGCCCGAGGAGCTCGTCACCTGCGCTCGGAGCGCCCGCAGCTCTCGCAGCACCGGCCAATCCCCGAAGGCGAAGACGAGTGCCATGACGAGCCCGACGATCGGAACGAAGGCGATCAACACCCACCACCCCGAGTACCCCGCCTTGGTGACCACCTTGACCGCGGCGATGATCGAGATCACGGCGATCGCGAGGTACACGAACACGAGCGCGGCCGCAGCACCACCGCTGAAACTCGCACTCGCGATCGCCGGATGCAGCGCATGTGCCACGTGTGCCACGTGTGCCACGTGTGCGGGCACCGACCCATTGGCCATCTCCCCTCCGTTCAACTCGGTCCACCGTTTCCCAACACGTCAACGGAACGCTACAGATCCAGGACGGGCGCGGCGGTGACCCACAGGCCGACATGCCGAGACGACGGTCGCATCCGCCGGAGCCTGTGCGCCGCCGCGGCCGCGTCGCCGGGTCCGTGCACCGACTGGTCGAGCTCACCCACCTCCTCGGGGTCCTCGAGCACCTCGGCCGCCCCGGTGAGCTGTACCGCGCCGCAGTAGGTCGTCGAGGTACCGAGCCGCGGATCCCGGTCGCCGGCCGCCCGCCCATGTCGACGGGATGAACGCCCAGAAACGCCAAGAAAGGACCAGAAGGAAACGCGGCTCGTCCTCCTCGAACCCGGCGTTCACCGGCGCGATGTACATACAGGCATCCCCGCTCACCCGGATCCCGGGTTCTCGGACCGGTTCTCGGACCGGTTCTCGGACCGGTTCTCGGGGCGCGGATCCGCCGGGGCATCGGGGTCCGCCGCGCCGACGCGTCCGAGCGGCGGCCGGCCTCCCATCCGGCCCACCGCGCGTAGGGAGCTCTCCGACGACGGGTCGCACGAGACCGGGGCAGATCGACCGCCGCGAGTCGGCGGTTGGCCCCGCAGTCGGTGCAACATGCTCCGTTCCCCGTCGCTCGACACCCATGCCGCCCGGTTGGCGCCGGAGCCCTCGGGCTACGTCGGATGTCGCTGTCGGTGTCGCTGCCGACCTCGACCGGGCCCTCGACCGCGCCCCGGGCCAGGACGACCACGTCGTTGCGCACCGCGGCGACGTTCGCCTCGAGGCTCGCGCCGCCCGAGGCTCGTTGCATGCGGTCGAGGAGGAAGGGCCTGACCGCCTGGCCCCGGACGTCCTGGGTCGTCGCTGCGTCGAGCGCCTCAACGAGCAGGCGGTCGTGCCATTCCGGGTCCAGCTGCTCTCCGAGGGGGACCGGACGCCCGACGCTTCAGTGCCCGGCACTTCAGTGCCCGACGCTTCAGCGCCCGACGCGATGGACGGTGCCGGGACCGAACGCCGGGATGCTCACGGCGATGTAGTCCGCGCCCTCCGGGGTCGAGTACCGGACCCGCTTGCCCGCCGGGGCGTGCTACCCCCCGGCGGGCGCCCTGGCTCTCGGGTGCGCGGCTTCGTACGCGGCGCGCAGGTGGTCGCTCGTGACCTTCGTGTAGAGCTGGGTGGTCGTGACGGAGGCGTGCCCGAGGAGCTCTTGGACGACCCGGACGTCGGCGCCGTGGGCGAGCATGTGCGTGGCGCACGAATGGCGCAGCGAGTGGGGACCAAGCTCGACCCCGACCGCTTCGCCGCGAGAACGGACGATGCTGAACGCGCTCTGGCGGGAGAGCCGGCTTCCCCGCGTGTTCAAGAAGACGGCTTCGGCGTCGCCCTTGCGGCGCCAACGCTCCGGCGCGAGCACGTCGCGTCCCTGAGGCTCGAGCCACCGGGCGAGGGCTCGTGCCGCGTGGCTGCCGAGCGGCACGAGCCGCTCCTTCGAGCCCTTGCCGTAGAGGCGTACCAGCCCGTCGCACCCCGCGAGGTCCGTGAGGTTCAGCCCGAGGGCTTCGGACACCCGAGCGCCCGTCGCGTAGAGGAGCTCGAGCAGCGCGCGGTCGCGGCGAGCGATCGCGTCGTCTCCAGAGACTCCTTCGAGGACGCGTGCGACCGCGTCTTCGGGGAGGGCCTTCGGAAGGCGCGCAGGGATGCGGCCCGTCTCGAGATCGGCCGTGGGATCGTTCGCCGCTGTCCCCTCGTCGACGAGGAACCGGTGGAGGCCCCGCAACGTCGAGACGGCCCGTGCCACCGACGCGGCGCTCCTGCCCTCGGCGCGCAGCTCCGCGACGTAGCGCTCGAGGTCCTCTCGGTCGGCGTCGAGCGGCGTCCGACCCCGCGCGGCGAGCGCAGCTTCGTAGTGCACGAGGTCGCTGCGGTAGGCGGCGAGCGTGTTCGCCGAGCGCCCGCGCTCGACCGAGAGCCACGACAGGTACTCCTCGGCCGACGGGCTGATCGCGCCGTCGAGCACTCTCATGGCTCGAGGGCCCGCCGGGCGAGCAGGAGGCCGACGATGGTCGTCGCGTCGAGGAGCTGGCCGGCTGCCACGAGCCGCTCGACGTCGGCGAGCGCGACACGCTCGGTCGACATCCACCGCTCCTCGACACCGTGGGGACGGGCCTCGCACTCCTCGAGGCCGGTCGCGAGGTACACGATCGTGCGCTGGTCGGTGTAGCCAGGCGAGTTGAAGACAGTCCCGAGGCGCTCGAAGCGCCGCGCGCTGAGCCCGGCCTCCTCTTCGAGCTCGCGCCGTGCCGTCTCGTCGGGGTCCTCTCCGTCCACGTCGCAGGTGCCTGCAGGTGCTTCGAGGACCGCCGCGCCGACCGCCACGCGGAGCTGGCGGACCAGGGTGACGGTCCCGTCCCCGTGAGCCGGGACGATCGAGACCGCGCCGGGATGGCGCACGACGTCGCGCTCGAACTCGTGGCCGTCGGGGTCTGCGAACCTGACCGTGCGGACCTCGAAGAGGTGCCCCTCGAAGCGTCGACGTTCGCCGAGCTGCCGGAAGCCACCGGGCTGCGGGGAGCCTTCGAGCTGCCGGAAGCCTTCGGGTGGCCCGCCCTCGCCCATGGCTCAGCCGACGAAGTCGAGGTCGCCGATGTCGATGAGCCGGGGCTCGCGCCCGTCGGCGCGCTCGAGCGCCGCGCCCACGAGCGCCCGGAAGAGCGGGTGGGGCCTGTCCGGCCGGCTCTTGAATTCGGGATGGGCCTGCGTGCCGATCCAGTAGGGATGGTCGGACAGCTCGACGAACTCGACGAGGCGGTCGTCGGGGGAGGTCCCCGAGCAGCGCAGCCCTGCGGCTTCGAGCCGCGCGCGGTAGCGGGGGTTCACCTCGTAGCGGTGGCGGTGCCGCTCGGTCACGGCGCTCGCGTCGTAGATCTGGGCGACCTGGGAGCCGGGCGAGAGCATCGCCGGGTACGACCCGAGCCGCATGGTGCCGCCCTTGTCGACCACGTCCGCCTGGTCCTCCATGAGGTCGATGACCGGGTGCGGAGTGCGCGAGTCGAACTCCCTCGAGTTCGCGCCGTCGAGCCCCGCGAGGTCGCGCGCCACTTCGACCACCATCACCTGGAGCCCGAGGCAGAGGCCGAGGCAGGGGATCCCGTGCTCGCGTGCGTACCTGGCAGCAGCCACCATCCCTTCGATGCCCCGCTCGCCGAAGCCGCCGGGGATGACGATGCCGTCGAGCTCGTGGAGCCGGTCGCTGGGCACGAGGTCGGGCACGATCTCGGCGTCGATCCATTCGAGCCGCACCTGGACGCCGTGGTGGAAGCCTGCGTGGCGGAGCGCCTCCACCACGGAGAGGTACGCGTCAGGGAGGTTCACGTACTTGCCGACGACGCCGATGCGGACCTCGCGCTCTGCGGTGCGCACGCGGTGGACCAGCTGCTCCCACTCCCCGAGCATGATCGGGTGCTGCTCGGGGTCGATCCCGAGGATGGCGCAGATCACCGCGTCCAGGCCTTCTTCGTACAGCACGAGCGGGATCTCGTAGATGCTCTGCGCGTCGACGTTGGAGATCACCGCCTCGATCGGCACGTCGCAGAGGAGCGAGATCTTGCGCTTCAGGCTCTCCGAGATGTCCTTGTCGCTCCGGCAGACGATGACGTCGGGCTGGATGCCGCGGCTGCGCAGCTCGGTGACCGAGTGCTGCGTCGGCTTGGTCTTCTGCTCTCCGGAGGGCGCGAGGTAGGGCACCAGCGTGAGGTGCACGTAGCAGACATTCTGCCGGCCGACGTCGCGGCGGAACTGGCGGATCGCCTCCAAGAAGGGGACGATCTCGATGTCGCCGACGGTGCCCCCGATCTCGACGATCACGACGTCGACGTCCTCGCCGGCGAGCCGAAGGACGCGGTCTTTGATCTCGTCGGTGACGTGGGGGATGACCTGGACCGTCTTGCCGAGATAGTCCCCCCGGCGCTCCTTGGAGATGACGGAGGAGTAGATGGAGCCGGTCGTCGTGTTGGAGTTACGGCCCAGGTGCTCGTCGATGAACCGCTCGTAGTGGCCGAGATCGAGGTCGGTCTCACCCCCGTCTTCGGTGACGAAGACCTCGCCGTGCTCGCCGGGGTTCATGGTGCCGGGGTCGACGTTGATGTAGGGGTCGAGCTTGCACATGGTGACCCTGAGCCCCCGGCATTTCAGGAGGCGCCCCAGCGACGAGGCGGTGAGCCCCTTGCCGAGGGAGCTCGAGACCCCCCCGGTGACGAAGACGAACTTGCTCAACTGGTGAGGGCCTCCTCGGCGCCGTCGGTCGCGGGCGCTGCCCGCCGCGGCGCCCTGGACGCGCTGTGTCGTGGGGTTCGGAGGTGCACCGCCACACGCTAGCCGTCGCACCTAGCCCCACTGGTGGACTCCGCCGGAGCTCGCCGCGGCCTGCAGCAGCTCCTCGGCGTGGGCGCGGGCGGTGGGGCTGTCGGGATGCCCAGAGAGCATCCGGGAGAGCTCGACGACCCTCGCCGCGGGCTCGAGCACCTCCGCCGTGGTGACCGTGCGGCCGCTCGTGTCCACCGTCTTTCGGACGGCGACCTGGCAGTCGGCGAACGCGGCGACCTGGGGAAGGTGCGTGACGACGAGCACCTGCCGCCGGGCGGCGACTGCTCGCAGCGCACCTGCGAGCGCGAGGGCAGCGGCGCCGCCGACGCCGGCATCCACCTCGTCGAAGAGCATCGTGGGCGCCCCGCCTTCCACCACCAGGCGCAGGGCGAGCATCGTCCGCGCGAGCTCGCCTCCCGAGGCCACCCGGGCGAGCGGCTGCGCGGGCTCCCCCCGGTTCGCCGCGAGGAGGAGCTGCACCGCGTCGCCCGCGCCCTCCTCGCCCACAACCACGTGGAGCTGCGCGTCGGGCATCGCCAGCTGGCGGAGCCGCTCGGTCACCGCAGCGCCGAGCGGCCCAGCCGCGGCCGCCCGCAGCACGCGGAGCCGCCGCTCCTCGTCGTGCACCGCTTGTGCCGCGTCCTTGCGGCGGGCTTCGAGGGCCGCGGCCTCTGCCTCCTTTCCCTCGAGCTCCCCGAGCGAGGCGCGGGCGGCGTCGCGGTAGGCCAGGACGTCGGCGAGCGTCTCGCCGTACTTGCGCCGGAGGTCGCCGAGCAGCCGACGCCGCGCCTGGACCTCCTCGAGGCGGACGGGGTCCTCCTCCCAGGTCTCGGCTGCCTTTCGGAGCTCGCCTGCCACGTCGTCGAGCTCGGCCGCGGCGTCTCGCAGGCGCCGCGCCCAGGCGCCGAGGGTCGGGGTCCCCACCAGCGCACCGAGCGCGACGCTCACGAGCCCCGACGCTCCGCCCTCGGCACCGGTGCCCCCGTCCATCCCTGCCAAGGCCGCGACCGCGTCCGCCGCTGCTCGACGGATGGCCGCCATGCCGGCGAGCCGCTCCTCCTCTTCGGCGAGCGCCGCGTCCTCGCCCGCGTCCGAGATCCGCGCGGCGTCGATCTCGGCGACCTGGTAGCGCAGGAGGTCAACCTGGCGGGCCCGCTCGCGCGCGTCGCCGCCGAGCGCCTCGAGGCGCGCCTCGATCTCTCGCAGCGCGCCACGGGCCGACGCGAGCGGCGCCAGGTCGGCGCGGGCGAAGGCGTCGAGCGCCGCCCGCTGGCCGGCCACGCTCAGCAACGACTGCTGCTCGTGCTGGCCGTGGATGTCCACGAGCTCTGCGCCGAGCTCCGCCAAGGCCCCGACCGGAGCCATGCGGCCGTCGACCCAGGCCCGTGAGCGCCCGGACACCGGCACCGCGCGCGCAAGCACCCGCTCACCTCCGGCCGCCTCGCGCGCGCCGTCCTCGTCGGGCGGCGTGTCCGGGTCCTCGTCGGGCGGCGTGTCGAATCGGTCCTCGTCGGGCGGCACGTCGAATCGGGCCTCGTCGGGCGGCGTGTCGAATCGGGCCTCGACGAGCGCCTCTTCGGCTCCCGCGCGCACGAGGCCGGGCACGGCCCGGCCTCCGACGACGAGCTGGAGCGCATGCACGAGCAGCGTCTTGCCCGCTCCGGTCTCGCCGGTGAGCGCCGTCATCCCCGGGCCCAACGCGAGGCTGAGGTCGCCGATGACCCCGAGGTCGCGGACGTGGAGCTCTCTCAGCACCGCCGGGCCACTGCGCCCGCTGCCCGAGTGGGCGCCGGTTCGCCCGCTCGCGGTCTCACTCCAGCACACCGTGGGTCAGGGCGCGCCGGAGCTGCCGGGCGAAACCGCGCTCGCCGGAACGGACCATGCGAAAGCTCCCCGGGGCCACCCTGCAGACGACCTCTGCACCCGGCGAGAGCCTCCCGGCCTCCCGGCCGTCGACGACGAGGACGGCGGGCCGCGGCGGGAGGACCCGCACCGTCGCCTGCTGGTCGGCGCGCAGGACCACGCTGCGGTCGATGGCGAGGTGCGGCGCCACCGGGGTCATCACCATCGCGGGGATGCTCGGCGCGAGGATCGGACCGCCTGCAGACAGGTTGTACGCAGTGGACCCCGTCGGCGACGCGACCAGGACGCCGTCGGCCTTGTAGGTGAGCAGCTCCTCCCCGTCGACCGCGGTCGCGAGCGAGACCATGTGCCCGGGAACCGTCTTCTCGACGACCATCTCGTTGAGCGCCACCCACCACCGCTCCCCTTCGGGGCACACCATGCCGTCACCCACGAGGGAACGGTCGTCGCCGTCGGCCTGGGTGAGCCCCCCGGGCACGGTGACTGCGAGCAGGAGGCGGTCCTCCACCAGCGCGTCGCCCGAGAGCGCCCGCTCCAGCGTGCCGAAGAGCGCCGCCGGCTCGACCTCCAGCAGGTAGCCGAGACGGCCGAAGTTCACGCCGAGGACCGGCACCTGGGCGCGGTAGGCGAGCGGCACGAGCCGGAGGAACGTCCCGTCCCCGCCGAGGCTGATCGCGAGGTCCGCGCCCGAGAGGTCCGCACCGCGAAGCTCGCCTGCGGGCACCTTGCCCTCGGCTCGGTCTGCGGGGGCGAGCCGGAAGACGCGGGCCACGTGGCGCCTGCGCTCGAGCCATTCGGCGATCTCCGAGGCGAGTCCCCTTGCGTCCACGCGCACGGGGTTCACGAGGATGACGACGGTCGCCACGGCTGCTCCGCCTACACCGGCGCGGTGGCCACCGCGGCGCACAACGCCTCGTCGGCCGCCTCCGACAGCGCTGCGCCGAGCGGCAGAAGGTGAGCGACGGCGTGCACGAGGAACTCGGCGTTCCCAGACGCACCGGTGATCGGCGACGGCATGGCGTCCATGATGGCCGCTCCGGCGCCGGCGAGCGATGATGCCACCGCCCGCAACGCCGACAGCCACAGCTCCGGGTCTCGCACGACCCCCTTGTGGCGCGAGGCCTCGGCCCTCCCCACCTCGAACTGCGGCTTCACGAGGACGACGAGGGGGCCGCCCACCCGCACGATCGGTCCCGCGAGCACAGGGACCGCCGCTCTGAGCGAGATGAAGGAGAGATCCGCGGTCAGCGCGTCGACCGGGACGCGCGCGTCGCCGAGCGACGCGGCGAGGACGGCGCGGTCGAGCGCTCGCACGTCGGTGCGTTCGAGGACGACGACTCGTTCGTCGGCGCGCAGACGGGCGTCGAGCTGTCCGTGGCCGACGTCCACCGCCGCCACGACCGCCGCGCCGCGCTGGAGCAGGCAGTCGGTGAAC
>JAKBTL010000089.1 GCA_021844425.1 Actinomycetes bacterium
GGAGCCTCACGACCGGCTCACGATCGGCTCACGACCGGCTCACGATCGGCTCACGATCTGGCGCCGCCTGGCAAGAGGCGGCGGCACATGCCCGTGGTAGGGTCGCTGACAGCGGCGGTCCGCCAGCACGCGCGTCAGCTCGCACGATGGGCCCGGATGGCGTAATCGGCAAACGCGATGGTCTCAAAAACCATTGTCCGCAAGGGCGTGCGGGTTCGAGTCCCGCTCCGGGCACGCCAACCCGCTGCACCGGTCGCACATCGCCCTCGAGAGCTCAGCGCGCGACGACGGCGAACCTGCGGTGCTCGAGCACAGGGAGCATCGTCCTGACCGCAGAGACCCTGGCGGCGGAGACGTCGGCGAGCACGAGGTCCTCGGCCTTTCCGTCCAGCTCAGCGACGACCTCGCCGAGCGGGTCCACGACCATCGAGCGGCCGACGGCCTCGTCCTCCGGCTTCCCTGCGGCGACGACGTACGCGGTGCTCTCGATCGCTCGGGCGCGGACCAGCGTCGCCCACACGTCGGCCTTGCCCGGCCCGTTGTACCAATGGGCCGGGAGCGCGAGGATCGTCGCGCCGCGGTCGACGAGCGCACGCGCGCTCTCGGGGAACCGCAGGTCGTAGCAGGTCATCACCCCGAGCACGAAGCCCTCGGCGAGCGGGACGGCGAGGACCCCGTCGGCGACGTCTCCAGCGACCACTCGGTCGGACTCCCGGGCCCCGAGCGCGTCGAAGAGATGGAGCTTCCGGTAGGCGCCGAGGAGCCCGCTCGGCCCGACGACGACCACCGTGTTGTACACGCGGCCGTCGTCGACCGCCGCCCCAGCCCCATGCGCCGCCCCGGCCCCATGCGCCGCCCCGGCCCCCGCCCGGGACGGCTGCTCGAACATGCCGGCCACCACGGTGAGACGGTGGCGGGACGCCTCCTCGGCCAGGCAGGCGACGAACGGGCCGTCCAGCGGCTCCGCCACCGAGGAGAGGTCGAACGACGCGTCCCCGAAGGTGGCCATCGTGGCTTCTGGGAAGACGACCAGGTCCACACCGCCGCGGGCCGCCACAGCGAGCCGATCGGCCACCAGCCGCCGGTTCTGCTCGGGATCGAGGGTCGTCGCAACCTGGATCGCAGCTACTCGCACATGACAACGGTATTGCTCCTCGTGCCACACTGGGGCACGTGTTGGCCTTCACCTTCCCGGGACAGGGCTCGCAACGCCCCGGCATGGGTCGCTCCTGGGTCGATCACCCGTCGTGGGAAGTGGTCGCAGAGGCGTCGGCGGCGGTCGGCCGCGACGTCGAGCGGCTGCTGCTCGATGCGCCGATGGAGGAGCTGACCCGGACCGCGAACGCGCAGCTCGCCACCTTCGTCCAGTCTCTGGTGGTCCTCGATGCGGTCGAGCGCGTCGGCCTCGCCCCCGCCGCGTGCGCCGGGCATTCGCTCGGCGAGTACACGGCGCTCGTCGCCGCCGGCGCGATGCCCTTCGGGGAGGCCGCGGCGCTCGTGGTCGCGCGCGGTGACGCGATGGCCCACGCCGGCGAGGACGCCCCCGGCACGATGGCCGCGCTCATCGGGATCAGCGACGACGACGCAGAGGCAGCGTGCCACCGCGCCGAGGGCGAGGTGTGGGTCGCGAACTACAACGCGCCCGGCCAGGTGGTCATCGCCGGCACGACCGACGCCGTCGCCGCGGCGTCGGAGATCGCCCGCGAGCTGGGCGCCCGCAAGGTGCTCCCACTGCCGGTGTCCGGCGCATTCCACACCCCGCTCATGGGTGCGGCCCGCCCCGGGCTGCGCAAGGCCCTCGGCGACGTCGCCTTCTCGACGCCCGAGGTGCCCGTGGTCGCGAACGTCGACGCCCGAGTCCACTCCGACCCGAACGAGTGGCCGGGACTCCTGTCCGCGCAGCTGTGCGGGCCCGTGCGATGGCGCCAGACCGTCGAGACGCTCTCGGGCCTCGGCGCCACCACCTTCGTCGAGGTGGGGCCCGGCGGCGTCCTGACCGGCCTCGCCCGCAGGGGAGCCCCCGAAGCCCAGTCGCTGTCGGTGGCGACGCCCGACGACCTGGACGCGCTGCTCGACGCCGTTGCGGGCGCGCACGGTGCCGAGGATCCCTGGCGCCACGACCAGCACGCGCACGAGGGCGAGCACCTCTACATGTCCGAGCGCGTGGTGGTGAGCCCGTGCGCGGGGATCTTCGCTCCCGAGCAGTCCCTCGCGGCGCCTGGCACGGGGCTCCTGCCTGGGACCGCCGGTCACCCAGGCAGTGGAACAGCGCCCTCGCGCGTGCGTACCGGCGACCTCGTAGGGAGGGTCGGCATCACCGACGTCCGCACGCCGTTCGAGGGCGAGGTCATCCGGTGGCTCTCGGTCGCCGGAGAGCGGGTGCAAGAGGGCCAGCCGCTCGTGTGGCTACGGGTGACGGAGGAGGACCGGTGACCGCAGCCGACGTGACCGCAGCCGACGAGCCCGCGGGCGGCCGCGTCGTGCTCGTCACCGGCGGCTCCAAGGGGATCGGCGCGGCCTGCGCGGCCTGGTTCGCGGCCAACGGCGACCGGGTCGCGGCCACGACGCGTGGGCCCGCGGCTGAGCTCGAGCCGCCCGACGGCGTGCCCGAGGAGCGCTTCATGGCGCTCCGGTGCGACGTGACGGACGCCGCGCAGGTGGAGCAGGCGTTCGCCCAGGTCGAGGCGCGCTGGGGCCCCGTCGAGGTCCTGGTCGCGAACGCGGGCATCACGAAGGACATGCTCGTCGTGCGCATGGACGAGGACGCGTGGCACGACGTGATCGAGACCAACCTCACCGGCGCCTTCCGGGTTGCCAGGCGCGCCGTCGCGAAGATGCTCCGCCTCCACCACGGGCGCATCGTCTTCGTCTCGTCGGTGGGAGCCTTCGTCGGGCTCCCCGGCCAGGCCAACTACGCCGCGTCCAAGGCAGGGCTCGTCGGCATGGCCAGGGCGCTCGCCCGCGAGGTGGCGAGCCGCCAGATCACCGTCAACGTCGTCGCCCCCGGGGTCGTCGAGACCGACATGACCGCGGCGCTCGGCGAGGCCCGCGTCGGCCAGCTCGTCGGCATGGTGCCGCTCGGGCGCGCAGGGACCCCCGAGGACGTGGCGGCCGCGATCGGCTTCCTCGCCTCGGACGCGGCGGCCTACATCAGCGGCGCCGTGCTCCCCGTCGACGGCGGGCTCGGCATGGGGCTCTGATCGGCGGTGCTCCCGAACAACGGCCTTCGGGAACGGTAGGCTCACTCCCCGCCGTCGGTCGGCCCGAGAGACCTCGGCGTCGCCCCCGTGGACAAGGCGCTCGACAAGGAGAGGGAAGTGGACAACGAGGCTGCGTTCGACAAGTTCCGTGACTGCGCCGTGGAGGTTCTCCAGGTGCCTGCCGACAAGGTCACGATGGAAGCCCGTTTCGCCGAGGACCTCGACGCCGACAGCCTCGACCTGGTCGAGCTGGTGATGGCGCTGGAAGAGGCGTTCGGCGTGACCGTGGACGAGAGCGAGCTCGAGGACATCGAGACCGCAGGCCAGGCCTTCGAGCTGATCAGCTCGAAGCTCTGATGCTGCTCGGGGTCGGACCCGACGGCCCGGTCCGGGGCCGGCGCGTCGCCGTGACGGGCATCGGGGCGGTCACCTGTTGCGGGGTCGGCGTCGAGGCGCTCTGGGACGGTCTCGTCCACCCGTCGATCTCAGGCGAGCGCCGCGTCCGCGATTTCGACGTCGCGGACTACTTCGAGGCGAAGGAAGCACGCAGGGTCGACCCGTTCGCGGCGTTCAGCGTCGCGTCCGCACAGATGGCGCTCGAGGACGCCGGCGACCTCGGCGTCGACCCCGCACGCGCGGGAGTGATCTTCGCCACGGGCGTCGGCGGCTTCGAGACGCTCGCCGACCAGGTCACCGTCTACAACGAGCGCGGGGCCCGCAGGGTTTCTCCGTTCCTCGTGCCGATGATGATGGCGAACGCCGGCGCCGCGCACGTCTCGATGCGCAACGGCTGGCGGGGCCCTTCCGAGACGGTGGTGACCGCGTGCGCCGCGGGCACCCACGCCGTGGCCAATGCGGCGCGGCTCGTGGCGACCGGCCGCTGCGACGTGGTGGTCGGAGGGGGCGCCGAGGCGTCGATGCACCCCGTCGCGATCGCGGCGTTCGCGAACATGACCGCGATGTCGACGAGCGGCATCTCACGCCCCTTCGACGTGCGGCGCGACGGGTTCGTCATCTCCGAGGGCGCCGCCGCACTCGTGCTCGAGGCGTGGGACCATGCGGTCGCGCGCGGCGCGCGCATCTACGCGGAGATCGCCGGGTCCGGCTCGACCGCCGACGCGTACCACATCACCGCGCCTGCGCCCGACGGAGAAGGCGCCGTCGCCTGCATGGAACAGGCGCTCCTCGACGCAGGGCTCAGCGCCGCCGACATCGCCCACATCAACGCGCACGGCACCTCCACCCCGCTGAACGACCTCGCAGAGGCTCGCGCGATCAACAAGGTCTTCGGCGAGCCCGGCCCGCCCGTCACCTCGACCAAGGGCGTGACGGGTCACGGCCTCGGCGCGGCCGGCGCCATCGAGGCCGTCGCCTCCGTGCTGGCGATCGATCGCAGGCTCATCCCCCCGACCTACGGCTGCGAGCAGCTCGACCCCGAGGTCCACCTCGACGTCGTGCGCGACGAGGCGCGCCCATGGGAGCCCGGCCCGGTGCTGTCCAACTCCTTCGGCTTCGGCGGGCACAACGGCTGCCTGGTGCTCCTCCCGCCGGCGGACTGACCGGCCTCCCGCCATCTCGAACGTCCCGACGAGCGCACGGGCGGCGGCCCAGCTCGGCCCCAGGCACCGAAGCCCGGGACCGAGCTGTCGCCCTTGACGCTGCGCTGTCAGGCCAACCTGCTCACCCGGTGACGGTCACCCCGACCGCAGCGCCGCCTGCGACGGGGGCGTTGAGGTGCGTGCCGCCCATCGAGCCGTAGAACCGGGCGTCGCCGAAGCTGAACACCCCGCCGTCGGCGCCCATGAGCCAATAGCCGTGCCCGTCGGGGGTAGGGGCGATGCCGACGATGTCGGAGACGTGGACGCCGATCCCCGGGAGCGAGCCGTAGAAGGCGGCGTCGCCGAAGCCGAAGACCCCGCCGTCTTTGCCGACGAGCCAGTAGCCGTGCCCGTCGGGGGTAGGGGCGATGCCGACGATGTCGGAGACGTGGACGCCGATCCCCGGGAGCGAGCCGTAGAAGGCGGCGTCGCCGAAGGTGAAGACCCCGCCGTCAGCGGCCACGAGCCAGTAGCCGAGGCCATCGGGCGTGGGAACCATACCGACCACCGGGGCGTTCAGGTGCCGGCCAGCGAGGGATCCGAAGGACTTGACCTGCCCGAAGGGGTAGACATTGCCGTCGGATCCGACGAGCCAGTAGCCGAGTCCGTTGGTCCCGGGCGTTCCGGGCGGCCCGAACACCACAGGGGCCATTGCCATCCCGACGATCGGAGCGCTCAACGTGCTGTGGCTGGCGGGAACCGAGCCGAAGAACTTGGCATCGCCGAAGCTGAACACCCCCCCATCGGCACCTACCAGGTAGTAGCCGCCCTGGTCGCGGGTGACTGCCATCCCGACGATCGGCGCCGCAGGATGGATGCCAAGCGCGGGCAGTGACCCGTAGAACGGTGACCTCCCGAAGCTGAACACCCCGCCATCGCGACCAACTTGCCAGTAGCCCGAGCCGGGAGGCGGCACCTGGTAGAAGAGTCGAGCCCCTGGGGGTCCTGAGAAGCTGTTGCCCGAGACCGTGGTACCCGTCACCCGTGGCCCCTGCCAGATCCCGACGTACTGTCCCTTGATGGTGTTGTCCAGCACCTCCGTCGAGCTCAGCACAGGCGTCACGGGGGGCGGGATCGGGTTGATCTCCAGTGCGATGGCATCGGTCCTGGGGGCACCGTTCACGTCGCCCCAGTTGTTGGCCGAGAGGGTGTTGCCTTTGATGGTCGTACCGGTGATCGAGTCCATGGGCGCGTTCGCGTGCACCGTGATCCCCGAGAGGAAGCTGCCGGTCACGACGTTGGAGGTGATGTCGACGCCTGACACCGTGGTGCTCGGCGCATCGGTAGCGACGACGATCTGGCCGATCACCGGACCGTGCGGCCCGAACTGGCCAGGAGCCCCGATAATGGTGTTGCCAATAGCGGTCAGGTCGCTCACCCCTGCGCCCGGCACATACGAGGCGAAGACGATGCCGCAGCCGCCGTAGTTGCCTGTCACGGTGTTTGTCGACACGATGTCTGTCTTCGATGCGTGCGGGACGGTGGCGCTCGGCTTGGGCGCTCCCGGGTCGACTGTCGGCCCGTCGTCGGCGATGCCGATGCCGCCGTCGGCCACGTTGCCGGTCACGGTGTTGCCTTTCACCGTCGACGTCGAGGTGCCCACGAGCTCGATGGCCTTGTTCTCGCTGATCCCTTTGGTGGGCGCGACGCCGTTGTTCTTCACCGTCGATGTCTCGATGGTGATCGACGAGGCGTCCTGGACGAAGATCCCGTGGTCGTTCGCCCCCGTCACGGTCACGCCCTTGATGGTGACCCCCGAGGTTGTCGGAGCCACGTAGATGCCGACGTCGCACCCTGTGGCGCTGATCGTTGTCCCGCTCAGCGTCGATGTCGACGCGGTGACGACCTTGACCGCCGTGAGGCCGGTCGTGCCGGCTGGGACGCACGTCGCCGCCGCGCCCGCCGGAGCCTGGTCGAGCGCCATGCCGCCGGCACCGGCCAGCGTCACCACAGGCAGTCCGGCGAGAACCACCGCGTTACCGATCCACAGCCGCAGCTTTCTCTTCCCCCGCATACGCAACCTACCCTCCTCTCGATCCGTGCCCTTTCTGAGAGCACATCCACGCGCTGGCCCACCCGAGGCACGCGCGCCCTCGGCGGAGAGAGCGAGAGGCGCTGCACCGTTGACTGGGACATGCGGTGCCCGCCGGCCCCTGAGCACACTCCGCCTCGCAAACTCTTGCACCTTCGGCGATCGCGCACAACGACCACGTGCCGGCCTGCTGCTCCCCTGGGGCAGGGCTTCTCTCCACGATTTCCCTCGCCTCGCTACGATGTCGTATCGACACGATGTCAGGACATAGATGTCGTCTCGCTGCCTCACGACACGGCGCGCTGACCGCGTGAGAGTGGCCGTGCTCGGCGCGGGGCGGATGGGGCGCCGGCGGGCTGAGCTGCTGGCACGCAACCCGGCGGTCGAGGAGATCGTCGTCGGCAACCGGACTCGCCGGCCGGCGTCGCAGCTCGCTGCGGCCGTCGGAGGCCGAGCCGCCTCGTTGGAAGAAGCGCTCGGCGCGCATCCCGATGCCGTCGTGGTCGCTGCGAGCACCGCGGCGCACGCCGAGCTTCTCGGTGCAGCGCTCGAGCTGGGCGTGCCCGTGCTCTGCGAGAAGCCGCTCACCACGTCGCTCACGACGAGCTTGGCGATCGCCGCCGAGGCCGACCGCCGTGGCGTGCCCGTCCAGGTCGGCTACCACCGCCGGTTCGACCCGGGTTTCCTCGAAGCACGGCGGGCGGTGCTCTCAGGTCGGCTGGGCACCCTCTACAGCGCGACCTCGGTGTCGTTCGACCACGACCTCCCACCAGCAGAGTTCCTCGTGGGCAGCGGCGGGATCTGGAGAGACCTGCACGTGCATGACTTCGACCTGCTGCGATGGGTCACGGGGCTCGAGATCGTGTCCGTCTTCGCCCTCCAGGCCGTCCGGGCGGACGAGCGCCTCAGGGCCTGGGGGGACGCCGACACCACTGCGGCGGTGGGGGTGCTGTGCGGAGGCGCCCTGCTGTGCGTGCGAGGGGCGCGTCACGACCCCCGGGGCCAGGACGTGCGCGTCGAGCTCCTCGGATCGAGTGACAGTGTCGTGGCCGGCCTCGACCGCCACGCACCCTTGCACGCCCTGGGTGCACAGGACCAGCTCTTCGCGGGAAGGGCCTACGTCGACTTCCTCGAGCGCTTCGCACCTGCCTTCGCAGCGGAGACCGACGCCTTCGTCGAGCTTGCGTCCGGACGTCGTCCCAATCCGTGCCCGCCGAGCGAAGACATCGCAGCCCTCCGCGTGGCGCTCGCCTGCGCGCGCTCGGTCGAGCGCGGGGCGCCGCAGACGGTGGCGACAGCAGACGAGGCCGCGGACGAGGCCGCGGACGAGACCGCAGGCAAGAAAGCAGGCGGGACCGTAGGCGGTCCAGCAGGCGAGAAGGAGGGGCGCACACGATGAGAACGCTCGGCTTGGCCGTGGTCGGGATGGGATGGATGGGCGAGCTCCACACGAGAGCGCTGCTGCGGCTGGCACATCACTACCCCGAGGTGCAGGCTCGGGTGATCCCGGTCGTGGTGGCCGACCCGCGCACCGATCGCCGGCAGGCGGCCGCCGATCGCTACGGCTTCACGCGCGCGACCGCGGAGTGGCGCGACGCTCTCAGCGATCCTGACGTCGACATCTTGAGCATCACGGCTCCCAACGCCATGCACGCCGAGGTCATCGGCGCGGCCGCCGACGCCCGAAAGGCGTTCTGGGTGGAGAAGCCGGTCGGGCGCTCCCCACGCGACGCCATC
>JAKBTL010000121.1 GCA_021844425.1 Actinomycetes bacterium
GCCGGCGGTTCCCGGCTCGTGACCGTGCGGGTGGTGCTGTTCGTGATCGTCCTTCTCGGCGTCGTCGCCGGCGCGTACGCCGCGCTCCGCTGGTACGCGATGGACGAGTGGTACGTGAGCGTCGACCACGGCCACCTCGCCGTCTACCAGGGACGGCCGGGGGGCGTCCTGTGGTTCCACCCGCAGCTCGTCGACGAGACGCCGGTCACCACCCGCGAGGTGCTGACATACGAGATCCCCCACGACCGTGCGGAGCCCTCCCTCGCGGCGGCCGAGCGCTACGTGAAGGACCTCCACGCCGAGTACCTCGCCACCCGTGGCACGGCGTCGGCGGGCTCGACGCCGGGATCGACCTCGGCTGCGACCCCGGGCACGACATCGACCGGCGCCGGCGGAACGACGCCGACCACTGCGGGGGCGTTCGCGCCACCGCCGGCTGCGTGGCAGTGACCACCGCTGCGCTCCGGCTCGCCGGCCGTCGGTTGGCTGCGCGCGACGGCGGGCGCGAGGCTTGCCGCGCACAGCCGGCGTGCAGTTCCACCCTCCGCCATAGGCTCGGTGCCGCATGCAGCCGGTGACGACACCGCGCGTCTTCTCTGGGCGCTACGAGCTGACGCACCTCGTCGCCCGCGGCGGCATGGCGCAGGTCTACCGGGCACGCGACCGGCTGCTCGACCGACCTGTCGCCCTGAAAGTGCTGTTCCCCGAGCTCTCCGTCGACCGCGCCTTCGTGGAGCGCTTCCGGAGGGAGGCGCAGGCGGCGGCCAACCTCTCCCACCCGAACATCGTCCCGGTGTTCGACTGGGGCGAGGACAGCGGGACGTACTACATCGTGATGGAGTACGTGGACGGGCAGCCGCTCTCCCAGGCGCTCAGGACCGGCGGCCCGTTGCCGGCGAGCCGCGTCGCGCAGATCGGCGCCCGCGTCGCCGACGCCCTCGCCTACGCGCACCGCCACGGCGTGGTCCACCGCGACGTCAAGCCGGGCAACGTCCTGCTCACCGACGACGAGCAGGTGAAGGTCACGGACTTCGGCATCGCCCGTGCCATGAACACCGAGGAGAGCCTCACCCAGACGGGCGCCGTCATGGGCACCGCCACGTACTTCTCCCCTGAGCAGGCCGAGGGTGTCGGGGTCGACGCCAGGAGCGACATCTACTCGCTGGGCGTGGTCCTCTTCGAGATGGTCGCAGGCCGCCCGCCGTTCCTCGGGGACTCGCCGGTCGCGGTGGCGTCCAAGCACGTGCGCGAGCAGCCCCCGGTGCTGCACGACCTGAGCCCGTCGGTCCCGCCCGCCCTCGAGGCGATCATCACCAAGGCGATGGCGAAGTCCGCCGACCTCCGGTACCAGTCGGCGGCCGACCTTCGGGCGGACCTCCAGCGCTTCGTCGAGGGCCGCCAGGTCGCCGCGGCCGACCCCGCGATGACCGCGATGCTGGCGGCCGCGGCAGCCGCCGCGGCAACCGCGGCGGGCGGCTCCGGTGATGCTTCCCGCACGGGCGTGCTCGCTCCCATGTCTGCCACCCAGGCGGTCCCGGTCGGCGACGGGCGGATCCCGGCGGGCAACGAGCCCCACGTGTGGCGCTGGGTCCTGCTCCTGCTCGGGCTGCTCGTGGTCCTCGGCGTGGTGCTCTACTTCGTCCTCCACAGCCTCGGCTACGTCGGGACAACGAAGTTCTCGATGCCGACACTGCAGGGAAAGACGAAGAGCGCCGCCATGAAGGTGCTCCAGTCCGATGGGCTCGTCGTCTCGCCCGTCACCGAGCGCACGTCGACAACCGTGCCGGCGACACAGGTCATCGCCACGGTTCCGGGCGCCGGCACGAAGGCCCACCACGGCGAGCGCGTCGAGCTGGTCGTGAGTCGAGGCGGCGTGCCCAGGGTCCTGCTGCCGACAGTCAAGGGGGAGCAGTACTCCCACGCGTACGCGAAGCTCTCCGCGCTCGGCCTCAGACCGACCGAAGCCCTCGAGGCGAGCAGCAAGGCCACCGGGACCGTGCTGGGCGAGACACCGGCGGCCGGCCAGCGGGTGAAGAAGGGGAGCCTGGTGACCCTCACCGTCGCCACACGCAACTCGGTGGTCGTGCCCGACGTGGTCGGTGACACGGTCGTCAGCGCAGGCGACGTGCTCGGGGCGACAGGCTTGGCTGCGGGTGCAGTCTCCACAGTGTGCTCGAACCAGTACGGCAAGGGCATCGTCATCACGCAGTCGCCGAGGGCCGGCACACACGTCGCGCCCGGCGCCAAGGTCGATCTCGAGGTGTCGAGCGGCCCGTGCAATGTCCTCGTCCCCAATGTCGTCGGGGACTCCGAGACAGTGGCGGTCTCGACGCTCTCGGGCAAGGGGCTGAAGGCGATCCCCGCGACAACAGCGGCGTGCGTGCCGGCGACAGACGGGCGGGTGCTCGCGCAGACACCGGTCGGCGGCACGACAGTGAGGAGCGGCTCGACAGTCGCCATCAGCGTCTGCAGGAGCCTCGTGGGCCCGCCCACCTCCACGACCCCGACGACGTCCCCGACATCGAAGACATCGAAGACAAAGACACCCCCGGGCCACGCGGCCCTCACGCCGAGCGCGTCCTCGCCCCCGACATCGGCGAAGACGCGCGGGACCTGAGCCCTGGGCCCAGGTCCCGCATGCGGTCAGCGACGCCCCGGCCCCATCTGCGCGCCGGCGAGCTGTCCGAGGAAGTTCTCGAGCATCGCAGGCCCCGTGTCGGTGAGGATCGACTCGGGGTGGAACTGGACCCCCTCGACCGCCAGCGTGCGGTGCCGCACGCCCATCACCACGCCCCCCGGCGCAGTCGCGGTGACCTCCAGGACGTCGGGGATGCTCTGCGGTGTGAGCACCAAGGAGTGGTAGCGCGTGGCGACGAGCGGGTTCGGGAGCCCTTCGTAGATGCCGGTCCCCGAGTGCAGGACCTCCGACGTCTTTCCGTGCATCAGCGCGGGAGCATGCACCACCTCGGCGCCGAAGGCCTGGCCGATGGCCTGGTGGCCGAGGCAGACGCCGAGGATCGGGACGACGCCTGCGAGCTCGCGGACCACCTCGAGCGTGACCCCGGCGTCCTCGGGGCGCCCGGGCCCGGGGGAGAGGACGACGGCGTCGGGCGCGAACGCCCGGATCCTGGCTACGTCCACCGCGTCGTTGCGCTGCACGGTGAGCTCCGCGCCGAGCTCGCCGAGCTCCTGGACGAGGTTGTAGACGAAGGAGTCGTAGTTGTCGACGACGAGCAGGCGCACGGGCACCGCTAAATCGTGAACCACCTCCGCCCGAAGGGCGAGGCTCCCGGTCGGAAGTCCCCCCATCGGGCTCGGGCTTTCGGGCCTCTGCCGACGAGAGGTCGGGGTGACCGGGGTCACCCCTTGCTCCCGACGGTGATGCGGACCCTGCTTTTGTTCGCGCTTCCCAGCCATGGCAACCCAGAGGGCTCTGCCTCCTCGGATGAGGAGTCCCGGTTCGTACCCGGGGACGCTGTGACCGGCGTTCCACCGGCCAGGACGAGCTCGAGCGCCCGCCGCTTGATGTTGATGGCACCGACCACGTCTGCGTGCCCGGCGTAGCCGCAGTTGGCACACGAGAAGAGCGCTCGTCGAGGACGGTTCTTCCTGTCTCGAGACGAGCACTCGGGACAGGTGAGCGAGGTCCACGGCGCAGGCACCCGTTGGACGAGGTGGCCGTGCCTCTTCGCCTTGTGCTCGGTCCTGGTGCGCATCGCACCCCAGCCCTTGTCGAGGATCCCCCGGTCGAGCCCCACCTTCTGGGCAACGTTCGTCCCGGGTTCCTCCTCGGTGCCCTTGGCCGATGCCGTCATGGCCTTCACTGTCAGGTCCTCGAAGCCGACCAGGCGGTGGTTCCTCGCCAGTGTCGTGCTCACCTGCTCGCAGAAGTCCTGACGGCGACGCCTCGCACGGGAGTGGAGTGCCGCGATCTGTCGGTTGGTCTCGTCCTGCCTCTTCGAGGTCTTCCTCCTTCGTGCCCGCTCCTCGGGGCTGAGCTTCTTTCCCTCGCGCGTTCGAACGGCCTTCTGGCGCTCACGCCTCCGCTCCAGGCGGACCTTGCGCCGCAGCTCCCCGGGCTTCCAGAAGTCCTGGTCGAACGTCTTTCCGTCGGAGAGGGCGACCGGCACCGCCACCCCCACGTCGACCCCGACCGCAGAGTCGAAGGACGCCACCTTGGGCTTGGTGGGACGGCGCTCGTGGACCTCCGTGAGAAGCGTCACCCACACCGTGCCGTCGGGTTCCTCCTCGTAGGTGGCCGAGCAGATGCGGGTCCCGACGAGCGAGCGGTGCAGCCGCACCTTCACCCAGCCCATCCCCTGGAGCTTCACCTCACCCCACCTCTTGGAGGTCCTGCGCAGCTTCACCCCCTGGGGGTCCCTGAACCTGTAGCCACCGGACCTCTTGGTCCACGTCGGGTAGGCGCTCTCCCCCTTCATGAACCTCCTGTAGGCGTCGTCGGTGTCGCGGAGGGCTTGCTGGAGGACCTGGGAGGGTGCTGTCTTCAGGTACGCGTACGCCTCTGTGTCCCGCAGCTCCTTCAAGAAGCTGGTCTGCTCGACGTATCCCACCCGCTCTTTGAAGATGCCCCACGCGGTGTCCCGCTGCTCCTTGGCGAGGTTCTTCACCAGCCGGCAGCACCCGGCAATCTGACGCCCACGCTGGCGCACTTCCTCGTCCGGGTAGGCACGCAGCTTGGTTCCCCGCCGCCCACGCTGGTTGTGGGGGTCACGCCTGCCGAGACCTTTGCGCTTACGAGCCACGATTCCACCCTACCGAGGGGTTGTGACTCGACCTGTTCCGCACGGCTGCGCCGTGCGAGCGCCGCTTCACCCCCGCCCTGTTGGCGGGGGCACTGCGGCGCGGTTCGGGTAGGGCCGGTGGCTTCCCCTGGCGGAGCCGACCGTCTAGCCTCGAGCGCCGTGGCACCGAGTGCACGGCGCGGCCCGGGTCGAGCCCAGCGTAAGGGAGCATCCGCCGGAGGGCGGACGACCGTGGCGACGACGTCGCGGGTCGGGCGCTACACCGCGCCGGAGCAGAGCGGGAAGTACACCCCGCCGATCCCCAAGACCGTCCGCAAGAGCCCTCGATGGTTCGGCGGGCTGGTGCTCTTCCTGCTGGTCGCCGGCGTGCTCGTCATCCTGCTCAACTACCTGACGCTCCTTCCCGGCTCCGTCTCGGCGTGGTACCTCGTGGCCGGTCTGGTGGTCGTGTTCGTCGGCTTCGTCATGGCCACCCGCTACCGCTGACGGACGTGCCCGGCTACGCGCGATCCGAGCGGCAGGCGCTCGCCGACCACATGGTCGAGGTAGGGCCCGAGGCGCCGACGCGATGTGAGGGGTGGACCGTGCGGGACCTCGCTGCCCACCTGGTGCTTCGCGAGCGCCGGCCGGATGCAGCGGTGGGGATCCTCGTCGGGCCGCTGCGAGGGTACGCCGAAGGGGTGCAGCGCCAGCTGGCGGCGCGGCCGTGGCCCGAGCTGGTCGAAGAGCTCCGGTCGGGCCCGCCGGCGTTCCTGCGCCCTCTCGACGAGCCGGTCAACCTGGTGGAGATGTTCGTCCACCACGAGGACGTCCGGCGTGCGCAGCCGCAGTGGGACGTGCGCCCCATCGAGCCAGGCGAGGAGCGGGCGCTGTGGAAGCGGCTCTCGGTCATGGCGCGGCTCTCGCGCTGGCGGTTGCCGGTCGGCGTGACGATCGAGGCGCCCGGGTGCGGGCGGGTCGAGGCGCGTCCCGGCTCCCCGCACGTGCACCTCGTGGGGCCGCCCGGAGAGCTGCTTCTTTTCATCCTCGGCCGCCAGGACGTGGCCCGTGTCGAGGTGAGCGGGCCCCCGGACGCCGCCGAGCGGCTGAGGACGGCGCGTCTGGGCCTGTGACGCGCGTCAGCCGAGCGCGGAAGGGCGCGTCTGGGCTGCAGGTGGGCGGGTGCCGAGCTCGGGGTACGTCGCGCGGATGCGCTTGGTCACCTGGTGCTCGATGACGAAGGCGAGCAGAGGGACGAAGCCCGCGCCGATCATCGCTGCCATCTGGAGGAGCGTGAACCGGGCACGGCGAGCGAGGTCGACGGCCACGAGCAGGTAGACGATGTAGAGGAAGCCGTGGATCGGCCCCACGATCTCGTCGACCTGGGGGATGCCCGCCGCGTACTGGAGCGGGACGCCGGCGAAGACGAGGGTCGCGAGCCCCGTGCCCACGACGAACGCCATGATCCTGTAGCGCAGGAGCGCCGCGGCGAGCCCCTTCGACGGGTCGTCGATGTCGCCGGGGCGTGCATACCCCGGAGCGACTCGGCTCGCTGCTCTCCGTAGGCTCTCCGTGCTCATCGGCGTCTCCATCCCTTCGGGCCCTCGGCGGCCAGGCGTGCCAGGCGGTCGTTGTAGGCGGCGAGCTCGGGGTCTTCTTCCTCCCGGCGCCGCACCGGGTGCGGGCGTGCGGCCCCGCCGAGCTCGGCCCCGGCGTCCGGCGCCGAGGCGACCCCTGCGATGCGCTGTTGCGCCGCCCGTCCGACCGCGGAGGGCTCGGTGTGCACGAGCTGCCACCACGCCCAGGCCCCGGCGACGGCGAACGCGGGCCACTCGACCGAGTAGAGGTAGGAGAGGGCGTTGCCGCCGAGCGCCCGGTGCACCTGCCACCAGAACGCGACGAGGCAGCCGGGGAACCAGACGAGAAGGGCGAGGTGCAGGACGAGCGCCCGCCGGGAGAGCCAGCGCTGGCTGGCTGAGAGCGGCCGTCCTTCGTCTGACACCGACGGACGAGCCTAGCGACGGCGCTCGCCGGAGGGTCCGCGTGCGGGCGTGCGGTCCTACGCCAGGCGCTCGATCACGGTCGCGTTGGCGAGCCCGCCGCCCTCGCACATGGCGAGCAGGCCGTAGCGGCCGCGGGAGCGGTCGAGCTCGTGCACGAGGGTCGCCATGAGCTTGCCCCCGGTCGCGCCGAGCGGGTGGCCGAGCGCGATGGCCCCGCCGTTCACGTTGACCTTGCTCATGTCGGGATGGATCTCGCGCTGCCACGCCAGCACGACGGACGCGAACGCCTCGTTGATCTCGAAGAGGTCGACGTCGTCGAGCGAGAGCTTCGCCCGCTCGAGCACGGAGCGCGTCGCGGGGATCGGGCCGGTGAGCATCATGATCGGGTCCACGCCCGCGAGCGCGAAGGCGACGAGGCGCGCCCTCGGCGTGAGGCCCAGCGCGTTCGCCCGCTCCTCGCTCATGATGAGCACAGCGGACGCGCCGTCGGTGATCTGCGAGGAATTCCCGGCGGTGACCTTGCCGTCGGGGGTGAAGGCGGGCTTCAGCCGGCTGAGTGCGTCGAGAGAGGTGTCGGGCCGGATGCCCTCGTCGGCCGTCACGACCAGGTCGGTCTCCGCGCCCTTGTCGTCGCGCTCCGCCACCGCGACGATCTCCTGCTCGAAGCGCCCTTCGGCGGACGCGCTCGCCGCGCGCTCGTGGCTGCCGAGTGAGTACCGGTCGAGCTCCTCGCGGGTGATCCCGAAGCGGTCGGCGATCATCTCGGCGGAGATGCCCTGGTTCACGAGCCCCCCGCGCTCGGCATAGCGGTCCACCATGCGGGGACCGAACGGCATTCCGAGGTCGGGGACGATCGACGACCCCATCGGCGTACGGGTCATGCTCTCTACGCCTGCGGCCACTACCACGTCGTAGGCCCCGGCGATCACGCCCTGGGCGGCGAAGTGGATCGCCTGCTGGGATGAGCCGCATTGGCGGTCGACCGTCGTGGCCGGGACGGACTCGGGCCACCCGGCTGCGAGCACCGCGTTCCTCGCGACGTTCAGCGACTGCTCGGAGACCTGCATGACGCAGCCCATGATCACGTCGTCGACGAGCGCGGGGTCCAGGTCGTTGCGTGCCTGGATCGCCTTCAGGACCTCGGAGGCGAGGTCGACCGCGTGCCAGTTCCTGAAGGCGCCGTTGCGCTTGCCCCCAGCGGTCCGGACGGCGTCGACGATGACCGCGGTCGTCATGGTGACCTACCTCCTCGGTCGCGGCTCAGTGGCCGATGTGCTCGGCCGGGATCGTTCCCAGCCGCCCTGCGTGGAAGTCCTCGAAGGCTTGGGTGAGCTCCTCGCGGGTGTTCATCACGAACGGGCCGTAGGCGGCGACGGGCTCGCGGATGGGCTCGCCCCCGAGGACGAGGACCTCGAGCGCCGGGGTGGACGAGTCCTGCGCAGGGTCCGCCGCGACGACCAGCGCGTCGCCGGCGCCGAACACGGCGAGCTGGCCGGTGTGGACCGGCCGGCCTTCGCCGCCGACGCTGCCGCGACCTGCGAGCACGTAGACGAGGGCGTTGCGATGCCGAGGCCACGGGAGCACGACGCGTGCGCCCGGGCTGAGCGTGGCGTGCACCAGGGTGATCGGGGTGTAGGTGACGCCGGGGCCCGTGTGGCCGTCGACGTCGCCTGCGATCACCCGCAGGAGCGCGCCGCCGTCGGGAGAGGAGAGCAGCGTCGCTGTGTGCGGTTCGATGCCCTGGTAGCGGGGAGGCACCCACTTGTCCCGCTTCGGCAGGTTCACCCACAGCTGGATGCCGTGGAACAGCCCGCCGGAGATCACGAGCTCTTCGGGAGGTCGTTCGATGTGGAGGATGCCCGCGCCGGCGGTCATCCACTGGGTGGCGCCGTTCGTGATGACGCCGCCCCCGCCGATCGAGTCCTGGTGCTGGAAGGTCCCGTCGATCATGTAGGTGACGGTCTCGAAGCCTCGGTGCGGGTGCCAGGGGGTCCCCTTCGGCTCGCCTGGCGCGTAGTCGATCTCGCCCATCTGGTCCATGTGGACGAAGGGGTCGAGGTCTGCGAGCGAGACCCCGGCGAACGCGCGCCGGACGGGGAAGCCCTCGCCTTCGAGGCCGTGGGGGGCGGTCGTCACCTGGCGCACCGCGCGTAGCTCGGTCGTGAGCGGGTCCGGGGTCGCGATGCGCTCGAGCGCGAGCACGTCGTCCACAGTCACTGCAGGCATGGCGATCCTCCCTTGGCATTTCACGCCTTTCGCAGATCAACCTACGCGACGGGCACGCTGTTCCAGGCGTCCGCCAGGCGCCGCCGTCTCCGTTGGGCGCCGCCAGGCGCCGCCGTCTCCGTTGGAGGTCGTGCTCGCGGAGCTCTCGGAGGTCTGCCTCTTCCGTTTCCGGGTCATCCCCCTTCCCCCCGCTTCTTCCGCTACGGGTTGCAGTAGGGGCATTCTCCGGGGTCGGCGCGAACCTCGGCGGAGACGACGGGCCGCGTCTGCCGGTGCTCGCAGGCGACGCAGCCGTCGATCTCTGTCCGTGGTCGGGCTACTTCCGTCCCACACCAGGCGCAGGGCACGCCGAGGATGACGTCTACGCGCCCCCAGCCCGGCGCGCCGCAGGCAGGGCAGCGGGTGGCGACCCGGGTGGCAAGGCGTTCGGCGGCGCGGGCGATGACGGCGCGGCGCGAGGGGCAGGCGTGAGCTCGCAGATCGGTCTCGATACGGGCCAGGCCGTCGGTGGCAGCAGCGGCGCACTCGGCGACGGCAGCCGCCAGATGATCGAGGGCTGAGATCCCCTTGTGGATCGGGTGCACCGCTCCGCAGTTCGGCCGGACGATCAGCTGGTGCTCGGGGAAATGTGCCTGGGAGAGGAACGGGCCGAGGTCCTCATCGGGGCCCGCGCTCGTCGACCTGGCGACGATGTCCCAGCTCGAGTGGCTCTCCCACACCACGATCCCGTGTCGATCGTCCACCAGGACGACGATCTCGCGGTCGGAGTGGACCAACGGCATGGCGGGGTCGGGACCGATGCTTCCCTCGGAGGCCACGCCCAGGGCGCGGCCGGCTGCGTTCATCCCGAGGCGTGCCTTGGCAATGGCAGTGTCGAGCGGCGGCCCCTGGCGGGGGACGTCGCCGGTGAAGGTGCCGAGAACGTCCGTGTCGACGGCGACCGCTTCGACCAGCAACCCGACGGCCCGCTCCAAGGGCGGAGCGATGAGAGGGAGCTTTTCGTGCTTCGTGGCGAGCACTGCCGTGTCGCCGGCGTAGGGGTGGTCCGCCTGCTCCCACCTGCGCGAGGAGTGGGCCACTGCCCTCGGGCTCGTGGTTCGCACGCCGGGCTCCGAGGGGTCACGCGTTCGCCGTCGTCTGAGCATCCGTCCACGCTAGCTCTACGAGAGAAGAGTGCTTCGTGTGTTGCTCTTCGCAAGATGTCTGGCATCTCGGTGGAGAGCGTCTCGACAGGGCGCCCCGGGCGTCGGCTCAGCTCACGAGGCGGTCGCCCTGCGGCGCCGTGGAGCAGCGAGCCCGGCGACGACTTGGAGGAACTCGCCGATGCTGTGGGGCTGCTCGACGGGGTGGCGCAACGGCCGGTCGGGGTTGATCTCGTAGTGGTTTCGCCGGCCGACCCGGGTGCGCGTCACGTAGCCCTCGCGTACGAGGTCGGCGATGATCGCCTGGGCGGCGCGTTCGGTGATCCCGACCCGGGCTGCGATGTCGCGGCCACGGACGCCGGGGTCCGTGGCGATACAGACCAGCACGTGACCGTGGTTCGTGAGGAACGTCCAGGTCGGCTTCGTCGTGCCGCCTGGCTCTTCCTTCGACCGCGCCATGGAGTCGAATTGTAGTTCGCTTCGTGAAACAAAGTGCGGAAGAAGGTGCCAGCGCTCCAGACCGGCGACTTGTCGCCGGGAGAAGGAAAGGTCTACGATTCACGATATGTGGATCGTATATAGGGCCACGGCCACGGCCACGGCCAGGGCCAGGGTGCGTGTGGCTGGCAAGCTGGCGGCGCTCGGCGAAGAGGCGCGGTGACCTCCTTGCTCGGCGAGATGTGCTTGGTCGGTGCGGTCGGCGCACCGCTGGCCGGCGCCGTGGCGGCAGCGGGCGGGAGGGCCCGGGGCCTCCGGGCTGCAGCCGGCCTCGGGTGGATCTCGGCGCTCCTGGCTGTCGTCGCCGCAGGGGTGGTGGCGTTGCACGGCCCGTTCGTGGCAGCGGCAGACGGCAGGGGCGGGCAGGTCGTGCTCGGCCTGTGGGCGGACCAGCTGACCGTCACCTTGGTGGTCCTGGTCTGCATCGTCGGGGCCCTCGTCCAGAGCTTCTCGCTTCGCTACCTCGAAGGCGACCGCACGACGCCGAGGTTCTTCGCCGCAGCCAATGTGGTGGTGGCGGCGATGGCGATCGTGTGCGCGTCGGCGACTGCGGCAGTGCTGGTCGCCGCCTGGGTTGCCGCCGGGGCGGCATTCGTGGCGGCGCTCGGGTGCCGCCCGGACCTCCCCGGGGTGCGGTCGGCGACGCGCCGCACGTTCCGGATGCTCGTGGCCGGTGACCTGGCGGCGGTCGCTGCCCTGGTCCTCGTGTGGCTGCGAGCCGGCAACGTCGATCTCGCGGCTCCTGGCGCGCTGCGCTCGGCAGTGGCGCATCTTGGCGGCCTGGCGACGCCTGTCGCGCTCCTCGTCGCTGTGGCCGTCCTGACCCGCTCTGCGCAGGGCCCGCTCGGAAGGTGGCTTCCTGGCACGGTGTCGGCGCCCACCCCGACTTCCGCGCTCTTGCACGCTGGCGTGGTCAACGGCGGCGGCGTGCTGCTCGTACGGCTCGGAGTGCTCGCCGGCGGGTCGATGCTGGCCATGGCGGGCGTGTTCACGGTGGCGGCGGTCACCGCCGCCGTCGCGACCCAGGCCATGAATCGCAGGGCGGACGTGAAGGGCGCCTTGGTGCTCTCGACCATGGGCCAGATGGGGTTCATGGTGGCCGAGTGCACGGTAGGTGCCTACCTCGCGGCGGTCGTGCACCTGATCGGCCACGCCTTGTACAAGGCGGGGCTGTTCTTCGGGTCGGGTGCACAGGTGCCCCGCCCTGGCGAGGCGCCCGTCGCACCCGCCGCGGTGATGCCGAACGTGGCCCGGGCGGCGGTGTCGGCAGCAGCAGCAGCGGCGACCGTGGCCGCGATGGCGGCGGTCCCCCAGGTGCTCGATCACCGCGGAGCGTTCGTGCTGCTCGTCTTCGCCGCGGGCACGGCGGCGTCGGCGTCGTGGTCGTGGTGGGGGCGTGCTCCCGTCTCGGCCCGCGGGGCGCTCCTGTGGGCGACCGCGCTGCTGGGCGCCGGCGCGCTCTACGGGTTGGTGCTCGACGGGCTCGGGCGGTGGATCGGTCCGTCCCTGCCCGCCGTCGGCACCGGCGTGCTCAGCCCGTGGTGGCTGGCGGCAGTGGCCGGCACCGGGGTGGTGGCGGCCGCGCTCACCAGGCTGCCCTCTGTGCGCCTGCGCCTCGTGGCCGTGCTGGTCGATGCCGCCGCCCCGCCGGCGGCGGGCTTCGCGCGGGCGATGCGGGGCGCAGGACGCGCCGCTCGGGCCGAGGCGCCCGGGTCAGCCCCGGAGCTCGTGGGCGTGTGGGAGGAGAGCGCAGCGTGAGCAGCGACGATGGAGCGGCGGCCCGGACGCGCCTCCTCGCCCAGGTCGACGAGGCGTCGCGCGTCGTCGCCCCGCTCTGGCCGCTGTCGACCTTCGTCGCGGTGAACCCGCTGTGGGACCTGCGCCAGATGCCCTTTCACGAGGCGGTGGCCTACGCGGGCGAGGTGCTCGGCATCGGCGGGTACCCGCCTCCGGCGCTGTTCGCTCGGGCCTATGCCGAGGGGCGGGTCACTGCAGACGATCTGCGGGCTGTGCTCGACGGCGACCATGTGCCGGCGCGCTCCGTGCGCATGGGTGCCGAGTGCGGGGACGGGAATGGGAGACGCCTGCAGGTGTCGCGCGCGTCAACCGCCGCCGAGCGCCATGACCGTGTGCTCGGGACGAAGATCGCAGAGGCGGTCGACCGGGAAGTTGCGAAGTGGTGCGCGGCGTACGTCGCAGGCGTGGTGCCTGACGGGGCCGCCCGTGGCTTCTACGCCGCGTGGCGACAGGTCGTCGTGTACGACCCGGCGGCACGCTCCGTCGCCGGGCGCGCAGGGCGCAGGCGACTGGCCGAGCTGGGTGCGGACGCCGAAGGGGCAGTTCTCGGGTGCCTGGACCTCCTCGGGGTCGCAGAGGAGGGTCGGCCCCTCGAGCTCGCGCGCCACCTCGCGCGCATGCCCGGCTGGGCCGGACATGCCAAGTGGCGATCCCGGTGGGCAGCCCCGGAGCATCCCGGCCCGGCCCTTCACCTGGTCGACTACCTCGCGGTCCGGCTCTGCTACGAAGCGGTGTTCCTCGCGTCCTTCGGGCATGGGCCGGGGCTGCGCCGCCAGAGGCGGCGAACGGTGCGCGGCGGATCGCCGATGCCCGTGCGTGCATCCAAGGACGAGGAGCCGGCGGGAAGAGGCGCGCGGCGAGCCGGCGTGGGCGCTGCCGGCGTGGGCGCTGCCGGCGTGGGCGCTGCCGGCGTGGGCGCTGTCGGCGTGGGCGCTGTCGGCGTACCCGAGGACGTGGCGGCACGGCTGTCACGCCTCGGAGCGACTGAGGCTGCGAGGGTATGGCTCGACGCCTACGAGCACCACTACCGCGACTGGCTGCTCAACGCGTTGGACCGCGCACCTGCGCCTCGAAGGATGCCGCCTGCGGCGCAGGCGGTCTTCTGCATCGACGCCCGCTCCGAACGGCTTCGTCGTCACCTCGAGGCGGTCGGTCCCTACGAGACGCTCGGGTTCGCCGGGTTCTTCGCGCTGCCGATCCGCTACCGCGCGTGGGGATCCGCCGACGCGGTGGACCTCTGCCCGGCGCTCGTACGACCGAGCGCGCAGATCGCCGAACGGCCAACGGACGGATCGCACGTGACCGCCGTCCGTGCGCTTGCCGGCAGGCAGGTGCTGGCCGGCGCGCGCAGCGCGTTCGGCAGCGCCAGGAAGGGAGCCGTCTCCCAGTTCGTCCTCGCAGAGGCTGGCGGCTTCGTCGCCGGGCCGATCGCAGTCGCCAAGACGCTCGCGCCGGGCCGCTACCGGGCGGTGCGAAGCTGGGCGCAGCGGGTCGCCGCCCCACCTACCTCCACGCTCGTCGACGCGGACCCGGCGGCCGGTGCCATGAGCGACGAGGAGCAGGCCCAGTTCGCCCACGACGCCCTCACCACCATGGGTCTGACCCGCTCGTTCGCTTCGGTGGTGCTCTTGTGCGGGCACGGCAGCACCACGGAGAACAACCCCTATGCCTCCGCGCTCGACTGCGGCGCCTGCGGCGGGAACAGGGGCGGGCCGAGTGCCCGTGCCGCCGCCGCGATCTTGAACCGCCCGACCACCCGTCGCCTCCTCGCCGAGCGAGGCATCGTCGTACCCGACGGGACCGTCTTCGTCGCGGGCGAGCACGACACCGCCACCGACACGGTCGCCGTCCTCGACGTCCACCTCGTCCCCCCGAGCCACCGCGACGCCGTTGGCGCGCTGCAGTCGGCCCTCGAGCGCGCCGGCGCCGCAGCGGCCGCGGAGCGCCGCCCGAGCTTGCCCGGCAGCGAGAGCCGTCGCCGCAGGGGACAGCCCGCCGAACGCGCCGCGGACTGGGCGCAAGTCCGTCCCGAGTGGGGCCTTGCCCGCAACGCCGCGTTCGTCGTCGCTCCCCGCGAGCTCACCGCGGGGCTCGACCTGGCGGGCCGGTGCTTCCTGCACTCCTACGATCCTGGAGCCGACGCCGACGGCGCGGCGCTCGAGACGATCCTCACCGCCCCGATGGTCGTGGCGCACTGGATCAGCGCGCAGTACTACTTCTCGACCGTCGACCCCGCCGTCCTCTCCGCCGGCGACAAGACGGCCCAGAACGTCGTCGCCGGGATCGGCGTGGTCCAAGGCGCCGGCGGGGACCTGCGAGTGGGACTGCCGCTCCAGTCCCTCTACGACGCGGAGCGCGTGTACCACGAGCCGATGCGCTTGCTCGTCGTGGTCCACGCACCGCTTGCGCTGGTCGACGCGGTCGTCGCCCGCAACCGGGTGCTGCGCGAGCTCTTCGACGGGCAGTGGGTCCAACTGGCTCAGCGCGAGGACTGGAGGGACTGCTGGAAGATCCGCCGTTCCGACGGCACCTGGGCACGATGGAACCCCGCCGAGGCGCGCGCCATGGCGCCAGCTGCCCGTGGGTGAGACCTGGGGGACCGGCGGAACCCGCGTGGTCGACGGCAGTGACCCGTCGATCAGGCTCGCGGTGCGCGTGCTGCGGGCCGGTGGCCTCGTCGCGGTGCCGACCGAGACCGTCTACGGGCTTGCCGCCGACGCCTCCGAGCCCGAGGCGGTGTCGCGAGTGTTCGCAGCCAAGGGCCGCCCCGCCGATCATCCGCTGATCGTGCACCTGGCCAGCGGAGCGAGCCTCGCCCGCTGGGCACGGCACGTCCCGGAGCAGGCGAACCGCCTGGCCGAGGCGTTCTGGCCCGGTCCGCTCACGATGGTCCTCGAGCGGCACCCGTCGGTCCTCGACGCGGTCACCGGCGGGCAGGACACCGTGGCACTGCGCGTGCCCTCCCACCCTGTCACCCAGAGGATCCTCCGAGCGTTCGGCGGAGGCCTGGCCGCCCCGTCGGCCAACCGCTTCGGGCAGGTGAGCCCCACGACCGCTCACCACGTGTGCGACGGGCTCGCGGGCTCGGTCGAGCTCGTCGTGGACGGCGGGGCCTGCGAGGTGGGCGTCGAGTCGACCATCGTCGCGTTCGAAGGAGACGACGCGGTCATCCTGCGGCCAGGCGGCGTGACCGCTGAAGCGATCGCCGGCGTTCTCGGGCGACGGCCGAGGACCGCAGCGAGCGGCACGGTGCGCGCGCCGGGCATGCTGGCATCGCATTACGCCCCGGCGACTGCGCTCGAGCTGTGCTCCGCCGCCGAGGCGGCTCCACGAGTAGCGGCGCTCTCCTCGCTGGCCAAGCGCGTCGGAGTGCTGTCCTTGGGGCGTACCGAGGCACCGGGGGCCGCAGCGACGTGGGACGCGGGCGGCGACATGGCGGTCCTCGCCCGCTCCTTGTACCACTACCTGCGGCAGGCGGATGCCGAAGCCTTGGACGTCCTCGTCGTGGCGCTGCCTCCTGAAGAAGGTCTGGGTGTCGCCGTCGGGGACAGGCTGCGCCGCGCCGCGCACCGCCCAGTGCCGTGAGCGCCGATGCGCCTCCTTCCCGCCGACGCCGCCGGTAGGCTCGCTCGGGATGCCTGGATCTCTTCTCGGCAACCGTGTCCTCAGGGTGGAGGACCCGGACCTGCTCACTGGACACGCCAGCTACGTAGGCAACCTGCGGATCCCGGGCTGCCTCACCGCGGTGTTCGTCCGCTCCCCCCACGCGCATGCACGCGTGCGCTCCGTCGGCACCGCAGCGGCCGCCGAGGCGCCGGGCGTCGTCGCGGCCTACGCGGCGAGCGACCTCGACCTTCCAGCGCTCGGCGGCTTCCTCGTGCTGAACCCTGCGTGCGCGCGGCCCCCGCTCGCCACCGAGAAGGTCCGCTTCGTCGGCGACCCAGTGGCCGTGGTCGTGGCCGAGAGCGAGGCGGCGGCGATCGATGCGGCTGAGCTCGTCGTCGTCGACTACGAGCCGCTGGAGGCGGCGGTCGACCTCGTGGAGGCGGCAGCGCCCTCTGCATCCGTGCAGTTCGAGGCGCTCGGGTCGAACGTCGCGGCGGGCTTCCGCGCGCCGTCGGAGCGCGATCCCTTCGCCGGCGCGCGTACGGTGGTTCGCGCCCGGCTCGAGAACCAGCGCGTCGCCGTGGTGCCGATGGAGGCGGACGCGATCGCCGCGGTGCCCGGCGACGACGGGGACGGCCACGAGCTCACCGTGTACGTGTCGACCCAGATGCCGCACGACATGTGGCAGAGCATCTCGACCGCCTTTGGCATCGAGCAGTCGGCCGTGCGCGTGGTCGCCCCGCACGTCGGTGGCGCGTTCGGGAGCAAGGTGGGGCTCGGCGCGGAGCATGCGACCGTGATCGCGGCTGCCCGCCGCCTGGGCCGCCCCGTGCGCTGGGTGGAGACGCGCGCCGAGGCGTTCATGGGCATGCCCGACGGCCGCGCGCAGGTGCAGTGGGTGGAGGTCGGCTTCGACGAAGAGCACCGCATCACCGGCATGCACTGCCGCGTGCTCTGCGACGCCGGCGCGTACGGAGGGTTCGGCGGGGCACTCGGGCTAGGGCCCACCCGCATGATGGCCGAGGGCGTCTACCGCATCCCGGTGATCCGCTACGACGCCGCGGCGGTCGTCACCAACACGACGCCGATGGGCGCGTTCCGGGGTGCGGGCCGCCCCGAGGCGGCCGAGCTCCTCGAGCGGGTGATGGACATCGCGTCGGACGAGCTCGGCGTGGACCCCGTCGAGCTGCGGCGGCTGAACCTGCGCCCAGCGTTCTGCGAGCCGATCACGACGGCCGTGGGTACCACGTACGACACCGGCGACTACGGGCTGGCGCTCTCGCGAGCCCTCGAGCTCGCCGGCTACGAGGAGCTGCGCGCGGAGCAGGCGACCCGCCGCCGTCGCTCGGACCCTGTGCAGATCGGCATCGGTGTGTCCGTCTACGTCGAGGTCACCGGCGGCGGGTCGGAGCTGGGCTCGGTCGACGTCCACGAGGACGGCAGCGCGACGATCCGGGTCGGCACGTCTGCGCACGGACAGGGGCATGCGACCGCGTTCTCGGAGATCGTCTCGGACACCCTCGGCATCCCGCTCGAGCACATCCGCTTCGTGCAGTCGGACACGGCGCTCGTCCCCCGGGGTGGGGGCACCGGCGGGTCGCGCTCGCTGCAGATCGGCGGCAGTGCCGTCCTGCGTGCCGCAGAAGAGGTGCTCGGCCGGGCGCGTGCGCTCGCCGCACGGGAGCTGGAGGCGGCGCCCGAGGACGTGGTGCTCTTCGACGGAGGCAAGATCGGCGTCGCGGGCGTCCCGTCGAGGGCGCTCGGCTGGGCTGAGATCGTGCGGCTCGCCGGGCGTGTCGGCGGGACAGGCGGCGCGGGCGGCGCGGGCGTCGCGGACGGCGCGAGTGACGCGACGGACGGCGCGGGCGACGCGGGTGACGCGGGCGACGGGACAGGCGGGACCGGGGAGGAGCGCGCCGGGTGGCCCGAGGGCCTCGGCCCGCTCGCCGCAGCGCTCGACTTCCGGGAGGCCGCCTCGACGTTCCCCTTCGGGGCCCACGTCTCGGTGGTGGAGGTGGACACGGAGACCGGGCATGTGCGGCCACTCCGCCACGTCGCGGTCGACGACTGCGGCCGCGTCGTGAACCCGCTCCTCGTCGCCGGCCAGCAGCACGGCGGCATCGCCCAAGGCATGGCACAGGCGCTCTTCGAGGAGAAGCGCTTCGACGACGCCGGGACCCCGCTCACCGCGAGCCTGGCCGACTACGAGATGCCGAGTGCTGCCGAGCTCCCCTCGTTCGAGGTGGCGAACACGGTGACCCCGACGCCGCTCAACCCGCTCGGGGCCAAGGGCATCGGGGAGTCCGCGACCGTCGGGTCGACGCCCGCGGTGCACAACGCGGTGGTGGACGCGCTCAGCCATCTGGGCGTCCGCCACGTCGCGATGCCGTGCACCCCCGAGCGGGTCTGGCGCGCGATCCACGCCGCCCGATCCGGATCTCCCCTCGCCCCCGGGGGAGGGCGGCCGCTGTGGAGCGATCCTCCGGCGGTCTTCGACACCCTCGCGCTCTACGACTCAGCCGTGCAGCCGGAAGCCGCCCGGGCCGACATCTGAGCGCCGGCCCGCGGAGCGCCGGCCCGCTCGCCCGCATGCAGGGGCGAGCGATGCCGTTGCGAGACCGGTGTTATAACCTGGCCGTGTCGGTACGCCTCCGGCGAGAGGGCGGGAGGAGCGGATGAGCGGTCTGTCGTCGAGACGCCGCAGCCGCGACCGTGCCCTGTCGTCCCACGTGCCGCCGCACGCCGGGCAGAGGGCAGGCGTGGCCAGGCGGGGCCGCGACGGGCGTGTGGAGACGTGACATGACGACCGGGATGCCGGACGTCATGTCGGTCGTCCGGACGATGTCCGACGCCGGCGTCCTCTTCGTGGTGGTGGGCGAGCCGGCGTCGGGTCGGCCGCTGCGGCTCGTGGTGTCTCGCCACCCCACGAACCTCGACGCGCTCGGTCGAGCCCTCGACCGTCTCGAGGCGACGATGCGACCGCTGCCATCGCTCGCCGGAGAGCGATGGCGAGAGGCCGAGCAGAAACCTCGGCGCGTCGGCGACGAGACAGGGACCATCTCGGTCTCGACCTCCGCCGGCGACGTGGACCTCGTCTTCGGCGGAGGTCGGAGGTCCCTCTACGCGGACGCCTTGTCGAACGCGCAGGAACGAGCGCTTGGTGGGGTGCGCGTACGGTGGGTGGGAGAGCTCCCTGCCCGCTCACCCGCGCCGAGGGTGACAAGTCGGATGCTCAGCAGAAGGCTCCTCTCGCTCGCCGAGGAGCTCGCGCATCGTCTCGAGCGACGTGGCGAGACGGCAGGGCGCGAGCCCGGGAGCGACGGCTGAACGACCGCTCGACTGCGCGCGAGCCTGCGCGCTCAGCGGCGTGGCGCTCGCGTGGCGGCGGCCTTCTTCGCGGTCGCCTTCCCCGCAGTGGACGCGGCGGCGGCCTTGCGCGTGGTCTTGGCGGTAGTGGCTCGCGTGGCGGCGGCCTTCTTCGCGGTCGCCTTCGCCGGGGAGGACGCGGCGGCGGCCTTGCGCGTGGTCTTGGCGGTCGTGGCTCGCGTGGCGGCGGCCTTCTTCGCGGTCGCCTTCGCCGGGGAGGACGCGGCGGCCTTGCGCGCTGGCGCCTTCTTCGCCGTAGCCGACGTGGTGCCAGACGCCGCTGCGCGACGCTCGGCGGCTTGCGCGGCGAGAAGGTCGGGCGAGGTCGGGTAGACGCCGCGAGCCAGGCGCGGCGCATGGCTCGGGGCCATGACCGTGTCCTTGAACGTCTTCATCGGGGTGACGCGCACCCTCTTGGAAGCCTTGATACGGATGGCCTCGCCGGTGCGGGGGTTCCGGCCCATGCGGGCGGCGCGTTCGACCTTGGCGAACTTGGCGAAGCCTTGGATGGTGACCGGCTCGCCCTTGGCGACGACCGCCGTGATGACGTCGGTCACGCCCGACAACACCGACTCGACATGTCGCACGTCGTCGGCAGTGTGCGCAGCAACCGCCCGAATGAGCTCACGACGGTTCATGGGCTCCGTCCTTTCGTTTTTCTCAAGAGATGCCTCAGGTTGGCTGCCGACACGATACAGGGACAATGCGCACCGTCAAGGGAATTCGCTGCAGCATGCCCGCATCGCGCCGTGGCGCCACGCCGCCGCGCGCGTCAGGGCGCGTCAGAAGACGACGGCGGGGCGGGGGCTTCCTTCAAGATCTCGATCCCCGGCACCGACACCCGCAACGCGGCGACCACTCCGTTGGAGGTGTCGATGCAGTACTCGGGGGGCAGCCGGAAGCCTTTCCCGCCGGAGCCGCCGAGGTACAGGTGCACCGGCACGTCGCCGTGATGCGCGGCCAGCACCTCCTTCAAGATCTCGAGCACTGACGCGCTCATCGAGCCCATCGGCAGGCGGACGCGGAGCGGCTCGGACGACGACGCGGAAGCGCCTGCGAACGCGGTGATCTCCCAGGCGATCAGCTTCGGAAGGTCGTCGCGCTTGTCGACCCTCGCCCGCACGGTCACCACCGAGTCGTCGGCGATCACCGCTGCGTACTGGGCCATGGTCTTCGGGAACACGGTCACTTCGACGGAGGATTCGAGGTCCTCGAGCGTGAAGGTCGCCATCTGCTCCCCCCGCTTCGTCCACTTCACCTGGAGCCCGGTGATGACCCCCGCGAAGACCCGCATGGAGCCGTCGGGGAGCTCTGTCACCTCGGCGAGCGACGCGTCGGCCCGGCGCCGCAGCGCGGCCTCGAGGCCGAGGAGCGGGTGGTCGGAGACGTAGAGGCCCAGCATCTCCTTTTCGTGCGCGAGGCGCTCCTTCTTGTCGAACTCCACGTCGGGGACGGCGACCGGCGGCTCGAAGGACGCGGCGGCACCGTCCGAGGCGGCGAAGAGGGAGAGGACCCCCTGCTCGCGTTCACGTCGCCTGGCGATGATCTGCCCCGCGATGAGCTCGTGGACGTGGAGGAGACCCTTCCTCGTGTGGCCGAGCGAGTCGAAGGCACCCGCCCGGATGAGGGCATCCATCGGCTGCTTGTTCAGGCAGAAGATCGGCACCCGCTCGCAGAAGTCGGCGAAGTCGGCGAACGGCCCACGCGCCTCGCGCTCCGCCACGATGGCCTCGGCGACCGAGGCGCCTACGTTGCGGACCGCTGCGAGGCCGAAGAGGATCGCGCCCTCGCCGCCGCCCTCGCCGCCGCCCTCGCCGCCGCCCTCGCCGCCGCCCTCGCCGCCGCCCTCGCCGCCGTCCTCGCCGACGTCCTTGCCGACGTCCTTGCCGACGACCGGGGTGAAGTCGGCTGCGGAACGGTTCACGTCGGGGACGGAGACGGTGATCCCGAGGGCGCGGCACTCGGCGAGGTAGACGCCCGCGCGCTCGAGGTTCTCCCGGACGCTCGTGAGGAGCGCCGCGAGGTACTCGGTCGGGTAGTTCGCCTTCAGGTACGCGGTCTGGTAGGCGATGAGGCCGTAGCCGAAGGCGTGCGACTTCGCGAAGGCGTAGTCGGCGAAGGGCTCGATGATGTCGAACCACTTCTCCCCGATCTCGCGGTCGTAGCCGTTGCGCTCCACGCTCGTCACGAACTTCTCGCGCTCGGCGCGCATCACCTCGCGGATCTTCTTGCCGCAGGCGCGTCGCAGGTTGTCGCTCTCGGCGAGCGAGTAGCCGGCGAACTGCTGGGCGACCCGCATGAGCTTTTCCTGGTAGATCATGAGGCCGAAGGTGTCCGAGAGGATCGGCTCGGCGTCGGGGTGGAGGTACTCCACCTTCTTGCGCCCGTTCTTGCGGTCGGCGTACTCGAAGTGCATGTTGGCCGCCATCGGCCCGGGGCGGTAGAGCGCGATCAGCGCGGCGACGTCCTCGAAGCAGGTGGGGGCGAGCGCGCGCATGAGCGTGCGCATGGGGCCGCCCTCGAGCTGGAAGACCCCCACGGAGTCGCCGCGCCGGAGCAGCTCGTAGGTGGGCTCGTCGTCGAGCGGCACGTGGTCGATGTCGAGCCGGAGGCCCCGGGTCTTCTCGATGAGCGCGACGGTGTCCGAGATGACGTCGAGGTTCCGCAGCCCGAGGAAGTCCATCTTGAGCAGTCCGAGGTCCTCGACCCCGTGCATCTCGTACTGGGTGACGACGGGGGCGTCCTCGGGGTCGCCGCCCGGCTCCGGCTTGCGCTGGACGGGGAGGTACTCGGTGAGCGGGTCCTTCGTGATGACGACCGCCGCCGCGTGGATGCCGTCTTGGCGGCGGAGGCCCTCGAGACCCTTGGCGACCGTGGCGACGCGGGCCACGTCGGGGTCGTCGGCCACCATCGTGCGCAGCTCGGCGGCGATCTTCCAGCCGTCCTCGTAGCCGGGGGGCGGCTCGTCGGCGAGGCAGGCCCAAAGCGGCGTGTCGCGTCCCATGACGATGGGGGGCATGGCTTTCGCGACACGGTCGCCGACGGCGTAGGGGTACCCGAGCACGCGCGCCGCGTCGCGCACCGACGCCCGGGCCTTGATCGTGCCGAAGGTGATGATCTGGGCGACGTGGTCGCGGCCGTAGCGCTCGGCGGCGTAGCGGATCATCTCGTCACGGAAGCGCGAGTCGAAGTCCATGTCGATGTCGGGCATCGACAGGCGCGACGGGTTCAAGAAGCGTTCGAAGAGGAGGTCGTAGCGGATCGGGTCGAGCTCGGTGATCCCCAGGCAGTAGGCGACGGCGCAGCCCGCAGCGGAGCCGCGCCCGGGCCCGACGCGGATCCCGTGCTCCTTCGCGTGGCGGATGAGGTCCCAGACGATGAGGAAGTAGGAGGAGAAGCCCATGTCCTCGATGACCTTCAGCTCGTAGGCGAGGCGCTCGACCACGGCGTCTGGCAGGGGGTCTCCCCAGCGCGCCGCCGCGCCCTCGAAGGTGACGTGGCGCAGGTACTCGCTGGCCGAGGAGAACCCCGCGGGCAGGGGGAAATCGGGGAGCTTGGGCGTGCCGAGCTCGATGCGGACGTCCGCGCGCCGGGCGACGAGGAGCGTGTTGTCGCATGCCTCGGGCAGCTCGGCGAAGAGGCGGCGCATCTCGGCGGCGCTCTTCAGATAGTGGCCCGAGCCCTTGAACTTGAACCTCTGGGGCTGGTCGATCGTCGCCTTGGTCTGGACGCACAAGAGCGCGTCGTGCGCCTGCGCGTCCTCTGGCCGCGTGTAGTGACTGTCGTTCGTGGCGAGCAGCGGCGCGCCGAGCCGGCGGGCGATCTCGACGAGCCGGGGCGTGATCCGGTGCTGCTCTTCGATCCCGTGGTCCTGGAGCTCGACGAAGAGGTTGTCCTTGCCGAAGATGTCCTGGAGGCGGGCGGCCTTCGCGAGCGCGTCGTCGAAGTTCCCCGCGAGCAGGCTCTGCGCGACGTGGCCGCCGAGGCAGCCGGTGGTGGCGACGATCCCTTCGGCGTGGTCCGCCAGCAGCTCCCAGTCGACCTTGGGCTTGCGGTAGTACCCCTCGAGGAAGGCGCGGCTCGAGAGCTTGATCAGGTTCGCGTAGCCGGTGTTGGACTCGGCGAGCAGGGTCAGGTGGTACCACGCCTTCCTGCCGCCTTCCACGTCGCCACCCGTGTCGTCGACGGTGGTGCCTCGCACGTTGATGCGCTCGTCCCGCCGCTCGTAGGCCATGTAGGCCTCGGTGCCCAGCAGCGGCGTGATCCCTGCCTTCGTACAGGCGGCGTAGAAGGGGAGGACCCCGTACATGTTGCCGTGGTCGGTGATGCCGAGCGCAGGCTGGCCGTCGGCGGCCGCTGCCGCGACGATGTCGTCGACCCGGCTCGCACCGTCGAGGATCGAGAACTCCGTGTGCACGTGGCAGTGCGCGAAGGACTGTGTGGGATCTCCGTTCCTGGCGCTGCTGTCACTCACGAGCTCACTCACGAGCTGCCGGCCCTTCCTCTCTTCTGCTCTGCGCCCTTCTCGTGCCACGTGCTGCTCTGCTCGCCCGCCGAGCCGGCACACCCACCTGGGGTCACGACGCACGCCGCGGCCGCTCACCCACTTCGGGCCGAGCGCCTCAGCGCACGTCCCTCCAGTCCGCGAGGGACCATCCTGCCAGGCCGTCGCGTCCTTGTCCGAGAACGCGCACGTCCCTGGCCTGGGGATTCGTCGAACGCCCCTGGCCTGGGGTTTCACGGGAGGCGGCCGGCGCCCTCTCCTACGCGGACCATCTCCCGATCCTCCTCACCGCACCTTCGAGCCTCCCCCCACGCCCTCACTGGAATCGAGGCCTTCCACGTCCAGCAGGTCATCGTGATGGGCGGTCCGCTCGCAGCGTCCGACACCGTCGTGGCGGCCCTCGCGGCACAGGGCATCTCCGTGCTGCGGATCGCAGGGAGCGACGGCCCCCAGACCGCGGTCGAGCTCGCGCGCTGCGAGCTCGGCCCGGCCGCGCTGCACAGCGGGCTGGGGTCGGCAGGCACCGGAGGTGTGACGATCGCCAGGGGCGCCTTCTTCAGCGACGGGCTGGCGGGCGCGATCGTTGCCGCTGACGGCCCGAGCGCGCAGTCCCCGGAGCCGCCGCTGCTCACGGCGAGCCCGACGACCATGGGAAGCCCGCTCGCGGCCTTCCGTCGGGCGCGTCCGAGCGCGAGGCCGGGTGCACTGGACGTCCGGCGAGAGGCGCCGCAGACTGGAGGTGCAGACGAGGAGGCAGAGATGACCGAGACCAGCTCAACCCAACGGGAGCCCGCCGTGTCGTTCAACGACATGGGCCAGAGCATCCACCAGTACGGGTCGAACGCAGTCGACTTCGAGCAGCGAGTGACATTCGTGCGCCTGCGCGCCTACCGCCTCGAGCGGGCCCGCGAGGCGCTGCGCCGCTCCGAGCTCGGGGCGCTCTTGTGCTTCGACGTGAACAACGTCCGCTACATCACCTCGACCGCCATCGGCGAGTGGAGCCGCGACAAGTACGTCCGCTACACGCTGCTCACCCGCGACGGGGAGCCCTACGTCTGGGACTTCGGCTCCGCGGCGGTCCACCACCGCCTCTACGCCCCGTGGATCGACCCCGAGCGGTCGATCGGTGCCTTCGCGACGCTGCGCGGGGCGGTCGCGCCAGGAGCGGGGATCACCGAGAAGCTCGTCGCAGAGGTGAAGGACCTGCTCGCCGAGGCGGGCGTGGCCGACGCGCCCCTCGGCGTGGACACGGCCGACGCCGCCACGTTCCTCGCGCTCCAAGCAGCGGGCCTCGACGTGCGGGACGGCCAGCAGGTGATGCTCGACGCCCGCGAGATCAAGTCCACCGACGAGATCCTCCTCCTCTCGCACGCGGCGGCGATGGTCGACGGCGCCTACCAGGAGGTCGCCGAGGCGCTCAAGCCGGGGGTCCAGGAGAACGAGATCGTCGCCCTCGTGAACGAGTACCTCTACAGGCACGGCTCCGACGACGTCGAGTCGGTCAACGCGGTCTCCGGCGAGCGCTGCATCCCCCATCCGCACAACTTCTCCGACCGCATCATCCGGCCCGGGGACCTCGCCTTCTTCGACGTGATGCAGGCCTTCAACGGCTACCGCACCTGCTACTACCGTTGCTTCGCCGTCGGGCGCGCCACCCAGGCGCAGGAGGACGCCTACCGCCGGGCTCGCGAGTGGATCGACGCGGCCATCGAGCTCGTGAAGCCGGGGGTCTCGACCGACGAGATCGCGAGGTGCTGGCCCACCGCCGAGGAGATCGGTCTCGCAGGCGAGCGGGAGGCCTTCGGTCTCGAGTTCGGCCACGGGCTCGGCCTCGCGCTGCACGAGCGCCCGATCATCAGCAGGCTGAACTCGCTCGCGAGCCCCTCGGAGATCAAGGAGGGGATGGTCTTCGCCCTGGAGACCTACTGCCCGGCCACCGACGGCTACTCGGGCGCGCGCATCGAAGAGGAGGTCGTGGTCACGAAGGACGGTCCCCGTGTGATCACGCGCTTTCCTTCGCAGACCCTCTTCGTGACGCACGAGTACTGATCTGCTGACCGGGGCCGGTGCAGCCGGCTCCAGTCTGCGCACAGACGAGCGCTTGGCGTCAGGCGGGCGTGACTGGCCTTGGAGGGGTGCACTTCCAGGTTGCAGCAGGGCACATCGGGGCTTACGGTGCCGAGGTGACCCCTGACGACCTCGCCTCGAAGCTCCTCGAAGTCGTGGCTCGTTTCCATCCGATGGACGAGTCCCTGTTCGGACTGGCCGAGTGTGACGGTCGACTTCCGGACTTGAGCGAGGAGGCGCAGGACGAGGAGGTGGCCATCTTGCGCGAGGTGGCAAGGCAAGCTGGCGAGCTCGACGTCTCGGGTATGGACGAGGCCGCGCTCCAGACCTCCGATCTCGTCCGCTACGGCGCGCCTGCCAGGGCCGACGCAGCTGCGGTTCCCTCCATCGAATTCACGGTCGGAGACTTCCAGGGTGCACCGGTGGCCTGGGTTCTGGCCATGATGCCCAAGGCACCCTTGGGCACGCACGAACAGGCGAACGCCTATCTCGCCCGACTGGAGGGGTTGCCCGCGTTCTTGGAGACGGCGGCGGCGCGCCACCTGCGTGGAGTGGACGCGGGCCGGACGCCGGTTCGCCGGCTGGTGCAAGCGGCGATCGCCCAGCTCGATGCGTTTCTCGCCGACCCAGCGCTCGGCGGCCTGCGCCGGACGCGCGCCCAGGACGCATCGTTCGCCGAGCACGTCGACCGTGCCATCGACGGCGCGGTGCGCCCCGCGCTCGCCCGCTACCGCGAGACCCTGTCGTCACGGCTGGTCCGTGCCGGTCGTGACGACATGCACTGCGGGCTGTGCCGTCTCCCCGACGGCGACGCGATGTACGCCGCCCTTGCCCGTGTGCACACCTCGATCGACCGGGCTCCCCAAGAGCTCCATCGCACCGGCCTCGAGATCGCGGAGCGGATCAAGGACGAGATCCGAGATCTGGCATGGCGCGTGTGGCACATCTCCGACTTCTCCAGGATCGTGGAGCGCCTCCGGACGGACCCCGAGCTGCGTTACCACGACGGTCAGGAGATCCTCTCCGATGTTCGTGCGGCGCTCGCACGGGCCGAGGACGCAGCACCCCGTTGGTTCGGGGTGCTGCCCGAGAGCTCGTGCCGGATCGAGTCGGTACCCGCGGTGGAAGAAGGAAGCGCACCCCCCTACTACATGCCGCCGGCGCTCGACGGCTCCCAGCCTGGAACGTGCTACGTCAACACGTCGCGGCCAGCAGAGCGCTCACGTGCGGACAGCGAGTCCACGGCGTTCCACGAGACCGTGCCCGGCCACCACCTCCAGCTGACAATTGCCCACAGCCTGCCGGATCTGTCGCTCGCTCGGCGGGTCCTCCACGACACGGCCTGTGCCGAGGGGTGGGCCCTCTACGCTGAGCGCTTGGCGGACGAGATGGAGCTCTACAGCAGCGACCTCGCGCGCCTCGGCATGCTGACCGCAGACATGTGGCGTGCCGGTCGGCTGGTTGTCGACACGGGCATCCACCACTTGGGCTGGGGCCGAGAGCAGGCGATGGACTGGTTCATTGCCAACGTCCCGTTGCCCCGCCTTGTGATCGAGGCGGAGGTGAACCGCTACATCACGTACCCAGGACAAGCGTTGGCATTCATGGTGGGCCGGCTGGAGCTCGAGCGGCTCCGGCGCGAGGCGTCCGCGCGCCTCCGCGGTCGGTTCAGCGTCCGGGCTTTCCACGACGTCGTGCTCCGGGCAGGCCCGCTTCCCCTTGCGGCGATGGCCGGTGTCGTGGGGCGTTGGATCGAGAGCACTGAAGGGTCAGCGGGGTGAGCAGCGTCGTCGGCCCGGCCTTCGCCACGGGAATCAGGGCCAGTTCGATCCCCCCTCAGTGGAGCCGGACCCGAGGATCCACGAACGCGTAGAGAGCGTCGACGACGATGTTGGCCACCACCACGGCGGCGGACGCGACGATGACGATGCCGATGATCACCGGGAGGTCCTGCTCTTCTATCGCATGGACAGCCGTCCAGCCCAGGCCGGGGAGACCGAAGACCTGCTCGGTGATCACCGTCCCACCGACGAGCGTGCCGACGTCGATGCCGAACTGCGTGACGATCGGCGTGAGTGCGGCCCTCAACGCGTGGCGCCAGACCACCCTCCGCTCCCCCAGGCCCTTTGCCCTCGCAGTACGGACGTAGTCCTCTCCCAGCACGTCGAGCATCGACGATCGGGTGAGGCGGGTGTAGGTGGCAGCCGCCACGAGTGCGAGGGTGAGCCAGGGCAGGATCAAGCCGCGGAACCACTCGAAGGGGTTCTGCGTCAGAGGCGTGAACCCGGATCCTGGGAACAACGCGATGCCGTGGATGGTGAGTTGGTAGTAGAGGAGGAGGATGAGGAGAACCCCCAGTACGAACGTCGGCGTGGAGTAGAACGTAAGCGCAAACGTCGTGAAGACGCGGTCGAGCACCGACCGCGGGTGTCGTGCGGAGTACATGCCGGTCAACACTCCGATGAGGAGCCAGATCGGCGCAGCACCGACGATCAGCGACAGTGTGATCGGGATCCCCTGGGCGACGATCGAGGTCACGGGCTCGTCGTGGTAGTAGTCGAAGCCGAGATTGCCGTGCAGCAGCTCCCAGACGAAGTGTCCGTACTGCACGTACCAGGGGCGGTCGAGGAGAAGTCGGTGGGCGATGAGCGCAACGGTCGCAGGGGGAGCGTCTCGGCCAGCCAGGGCGCGGGCGACGTCGGCTGAGCCGGGGCCGATGTAGAAGATGAGGAACACGATCACCGTGACGAGCCACATGACCAAGATGCCGAGCGCCAACCGACGCGCCAGGAACGTGAGCACTCGCGAACCCCTTTATGCCTTGAACGCGGTTCCTCGAGGGTCGATCGCGTCGCGCACGCCGTCACCGAGGATGTTGAAAGCGAGGGTCGTCGTAAGGAGCGCCAGGCTCGGGAACGTCAGGAACCACCATGCCTGCTGGTAGTAGCTCTGCGCATCGGCGATCATCGATCCCCAGTCAGCGGTTGGTGGTGGGATGCCTACTCCGAGGTAGGAGAGGGCCGCCTCGGCGACGATGCTCACCGGGATGAGGAGCGTCGCGTAGACGATGATCGTCGGAAGGACGTTGGGGAGCACGTCGAAGACGATGATCCGCCAGGAAGAGGCTCCCAGCGCGCGCGCCGCCTCGATGTACTCACGATTGCGAATGGCGATCACCTGGCCCCTGACGATCCTCGCCACGGTTGCCCAGCTGAAGATGCCGATGACGAGGACGACGATCGGGACACCCTTTCCGAGCGTGAAGGGACCGAGGTGCAGTGGAGTGACGGACACGACGGAAGCGAGCGCGATCGCGAACAGGAGGAAGGGGATCGAGAGCATCACGTCGACGGCCCGTGCGATCAAGGTGTCCACTCCCCTGCCGAAGTACCCGGCGACGAGCCCCAGAGCTGCACCGATGCTCACGGTGAGCAGCGTTGCGAGGACGCCGACCAGTAGAGACACCCGAGCTCCGTACGCAATCCTTACGAGAAGTGTCCGTCCAAGGTCATCCGTCCCCAAGGGGAAGACCGCATTCGGAGGTCGTGGCAGCCCCGCAGGGGTGAGGCCGGCTGTCGGGTACTGGGTGTAGACGCCGTGCCCGGTGCCTTTCGCGATGAGGGGGGCGAAGATCGCGACGAGCACGATGACCACGATCACACCCAGGGCGACGAGCGAAAGACGATCGCGTCGGAACCGTTCGAACGCCAGACGCCATGGGCTCCTGCCCACGATCGATCGCGCGGTCGCTGGAGCCGACTGAAGATGTGGATCCTCCGTCTGCGTCCCGAGCTCGCTCGGTGCGCTGGCTCCAGGCGGGGTCATCATTGCCTGCCTTCTTCGAGGACGGGCGGCGGGGGAACCTCGAGGGATCCAAGCGGTTCGCCGGGATCGAGCGGAAAGTGGCAGGCGGTGCGGTGGTCCGGGCCAGAGCCTGCACGTACTTCGAGCGGCGGAACCTGCTCTGCACACACCTGACGTGCCCTCGGGCACCTGGTGCGGAACCGACAGCCGGAGGGAGGGTCGATAGGTGACGGGACGTCGCCCGTGAGCACGACTCGTCGGTGCCTGGCCGTGTCATCGGGGTCTGGCACGGGCACCGCGGAGAGCAACGCCTGCGTGTACGGGTGGCGGGGCGTGACGTCGAGCTCTCCGACGGGGCCGACTTCGACCAGCTGGCCGAGGTACATGACGGCGATGCGGTCGCACAAGTGGCGGACGACCGAGAGGTCGTGGGCGATGAACAGATAGGTGAGGTGGAGCTCCTGCTGAAGGCGGGCGAGGAGGTTCACGATCTGCGCCTGGATGCTCACGTCGAGCGCCGAGACCGGTTCGTCGCACACCAGCAGCTTCGGACGCAGGGCGAGCGCTCTGGCGACGCCGATGCGCTGGCGCTGCCCTCCTGAGAACTCGGCGGGGAAGCGGTTGTAGTGCTCGGGGTTCAGCCCGACGAGCTCCATGAGCTCCTGCACGGAACGCCGGCGCTGTGATCGTGTGACGGTGCCGTGGACCGCGAAGGGCTCGCCGATGATCGACCCCACTCGACGGCGTGGGTTGAGGGACCCATAGGGGTCCTGGAAGATCATCTGCATCTCCCTCCTGTACGACCGCAGGTGGCGAGCCGAGAGCGCAGTGAGATCGACCCCGTCGAAGACGACGCGTCCTCTGGTCACCTCGAGGAGTCGCAGGGCGATGCGGGCGAGCGTCGACTTCCCGCACCCGGTCTCCCCGACGAGCCCAACAGTCTCGCCACGCGAGACGGAGAGGCTGACCCCGTCGACCGCATGGACCACTTCGCGACGGCCGCGCCCGAGCCAGGAGCCGGTGCGCACGGGGAAGTGCTTGACGACGTCCTCCAGGCTCAAGAGCAACCCGTCCGAATCGCTCACGGGCGTCTCGACGGTCATCGATCCAGGACCATGCTGTGCGTGGTGGGGGGATGGCGCGCATCTCGAAGAGCCTGGCGCGCAGCACGGCTGGTCGGCAGGATGCAGGCGGAACGGTGACGGGTCTCTCCTGGGATCTCCACGAGCCGAGGGGCTTCGACGGTGCACTCCGGCATGCTGTACTTGCAACGGGGGGCAAAGGGACAGCCCGGCAGGGGGTCGATCGGGCTCGGTGGTTGTCCCTCGATGGGTACCAGCTCACCTCTTCGCACACCTGCACTGGGCAAGGAGCCCATCAGCCCCTCGGTGTAGGGATGGTGGTAGTGATAGAAGAGGTCTCGAATGGACGCCTCCTCCATGATCGTCCCCGCGTAGAGAACGACGACGTCGTCGGCGATCTCGGCGATGACCCCGAGATCGTGGGTGATCATGATGATCGCGGTCCCGAAATCGTCCTTCAGCTCACGGAGGAGCTCGAGGATCTGCGCTTGCACCGTGGGGTCGAGCGCGGTGGTCGGCTCGTCTGCAATGAGGAGCGAAGGGGTCAGTGCCATCGCCATCGCGATCATGACTCGTTGTCGCATGCCCCCTGAGAATTGATGAGGGAAGTCGTCCACGCGCCGGTCGGGCTGAGGGATCCCCACGCGAGCCATGAGCTCGATCGCCCGGGACCGAGCGGTGCGCTTGGGGACCGAGCGGTCGTGCGCCCGGATCGCTTCGGCGATCTGCCAGCCAACTCGGTACATCGGGTGGAGGCTCGTGAGCGGATCCTGGAAGATCATCCCGACGCGCGCGCCGCGGACGGCCCGGAGCTCCCGCTCGTTCATCGTGAGCAAGTCTCGGCCTTCGAAGATTGCGCGCCCACTCACGTGCGCGCCTCTCGCAAAACCGAAGGCTGCCTGCGTGGCGACGCTCTTGCCCGACCCCGACTCGCCGACGATCCCCAGCGTGTGTCCTTCCGCCACTGCGAACGAGATCCCCCGGACCGCTTGGACAGAGCCATCCGCCGTGTCGAACCGGACCTGAAGATCCACAACTTCGAGAAGGGCCACGGCGAGCGTCCGGGGGTCAGCCGGCGATGGGCTCACGTTGTATCGGCGGCACGGCGACCTCCGCGACCTGGGGATTCGCAGAGCGACCGTTGGTTCGCATCGAGCACAGATTGGTTGCGAACGTGCTCCGCGTCAAGTCGCTCGTCGCGCGGCGAAGGCCATGTGGACGGGGGCCGGTGCTGACAGGTCGTAGGCGTCCTCGCGGACCGGGCTTGCGCTCGAGCGGCGTTCTTCCATTCTGTCAAGGTGAGTCGAGCTCCAGGGGTCCGAGGAGGTCTCGGGCTCAGCGGGCGGCCGGTGGTTCTGCAGGGAGGGAGAGGGCCTGACGGAGGAATCGCAGCTCGTGGAGAAGGAGGTTCGCGGCAACGTCAGGGTCGACGACCATGTGCGTCGCGCCCGGCAGGAGCAGGAGCTCGTGCTGCTTGCCAGCGGCGAGCAGCGCAGCCGACATGCGCAGGGCGTTCGAGACGACCACGTTGTCGTCTGTAGTCCCGTGGACCATGAGCAGCGGCCGGGCGAGGGCGCCCGCTTCGTGGACCGGTGAGGAGCGGGCGTAGTTGTCGGGGCTTTCGTTCGGGTGACCGAGGTAGCGCTCCAGGCAGTGGGTGTCGGAGAGAAGCAGGTCCACGGGTGCGGCGCCGGCCACCGCGGCGTGGAACACGTCTGGACGGCGGAGGACGCAGGCAACGGAGAGCAGTCCTCCGTACGACCAGCCTCGGATCGCGACTCGCTCCAGATCGAGCTCGTCGCAGGCTTCGGCCGTCCCATGCAGAGCGGCCACTTGGTCCGCGATGACCGGAGAGAGCATGTCGCCGAAGACCTCCCGTTCCCACGCCGGCCCTCTGCCAGGGGTCCCGGCGCCGTCGGCGATCACGACGGCGAAGCCGTGCTCGGCGAACCACTGAGCTTCGACGAAGTACCAGTGCCGCGCGCGCGTCACGCGCTGAGCTGCTGGTCCGGCGTACGGGCACATCAGCACTGGGAGCCGCCCAGTCCCGGTCTCGTGGGACCGCGGAAGGATGAGCGCGGTGCGGAGCTCGCGAGGCCCTACGGAGAGCCACTGGATCGAGGGTTCGAGGACCGGCTCCTCCTCTACGCAGCTCACGGAAATGCCGCCAAGCGCCGTCCCGCTGACCCTGAACCGGTGGCCGCTCTCCGTGAAGGATTGAATTACCGCAACGTCGCCCTCCAGGCTCGCGCAATGGACTCCTGGCCCCTCGGTGACCCGCGTCGGGGTGCTACCGACCGCATGACGCCACACGTGAAGTTCGGTTGGGTCGGACGACGCAACGAACCAGGTCGTCTCGCCGACGGTGCCGAGAACTTCGCGGACCTGCAGATCGTCGCCGGTCACGGGTTCGCCGCCGACCACGAGGCGTCGAGCGTTCCCGATGTCGGAGACGGTGACCACCCGACCCGAGCCCGTACGCGCGGGCGTCCCCGGGACGAGCTCGACCCAGCAGGCGTCAGCTGCTTCCCACAGCAGCGTGGTCTCTCCGGACGCCGGATCGACGCCGAGGGTCTGGACGGTCCGCTGGTCCCGGCTCTGCACGCTGATGAGAGGGCCGTGCCGGTCCCAGGCGGCGGTCGTCAGGTACTCGAACGTGCGCCGGTCCCAGCTCACCTCGTGTCGGGAACCGTCGAGGGCGAGAACCCAGAGGGAGACGTCGGCGTTCGCCGTCCCGGCGGCGGGATAGAAGACCTGCCGTGGTGGGATCCACGGAGCGGACGCCTCGGCGATCCACCACCGTTGTACGGGGCTGTTGTCCACGCGACAGACGAGGAGCTTCGACCCGTTGGGCGACCACCAGTGACCCCTCTGGCGGCCCATCTCCTCTGCGGCCACGTGCTCGGCCAGCCCGTACGCGACTTCAGGGCGTTCAGGGGCAGCAAGGAGCGTGTCCCTACCGTCGGCCAGCTCGATCACGCGGAGCGCACCATCGCTCACATAGGCGACCCGAATGCCGTTGGGATCGATACGCGGATCGAAGGGTGCGCCGACGCAGCGAAGCTGCCGGATATCGCCTTCGGTGGTCGCGATCCACAAGTTCGTCCCGAGGCTGAAGACCACCGTGTTCGCGTCACGGTCCGCAGAGAACGCGACGATGCCGGTGGAACGCTCACGCACGCGCTCACGCCAGACGCGTTCGGGCTCCGCTACGACGTTGTCGCTCCCGAGCACCTCGGGATCGACGAGGAGTCGTTCGCCGCGCTCGTCGAGGATCCACAGGCAGCTCGTGCGGTCGTGGCCATCACGACTCCGGATGAAAAGGACGTGCGAGCCCTCGGGCGCGACCGTGAAGTGCCGCGGGACACCGAGGCTGAAGCGCTGCGACCAGGCCAGCTGCCGAGGTAGCGCGCGCAGAGGGTCCGCAGGCGTCAGCTCTGTGCGAGGAGACCTCGAGCGTGTCACGCGAGCCATGCTAGAGAGCCTTGCCCGCCTCGCGTGTGCTCGCATTGAGAACGGATTGCCGGTTGACGAACGCGCGACCCCTCTCTACTCTCTACGATCAGACCAGTGGCCGGCAGTACCGCGTGCCGCCCTGCTCGCAGGTGGAGAGGAAGGGCTGTGTTCGACTACGAGACCCGGCGCAAGAGCCTGTTCGAGAGGATGGGCGAGCTCGGGGTCGATGCCGTGTTCCTGCCGCCGTCGGGGGACCTCGAGTACTTGACCGGCTTCAAGCGCCGGGCGCCCTCCTTCGGCAACGTCGAGTACGCGCACAGCTGGGTGACCGGCTGCTTCCTGGCCCCCGGTCGCGAGCCCGCGTTCGTGCTCCCGCGCATGGTCGTCGCCTTCGACACCCCAGACGGGCTCACCGGGGACGTGACGGTTGTGGCAGAGATCGACGACGGTGAGGAGATCTTTCGACGTGTCGCCCGATCATTCGGCGCGCTGGGGAAGCTCGCGGTCGGTGCGCGCACGTGGGCCGACACCGTCGCTGCCCTCCTCCACACGTTCGGGGCGTGCGAGCTGGTGAGCGCGGATCGCCTGGTCAACCCCATGCGCCGCGTCAAGTCCCCCGAGGAGCTGGAGGCGATGACCAAGGCGTGCCGCATCGTGGACGAGACGCTCGCCGTCGTGAGCCCGTCGGTGCGCGCAGGGGTGACCGAGCTCGAGCTCGCTCGCGACGTGGACTTCCACATGCGCAGGCTGGGTTCCCCTATGCCGTCGTTCGACACCGGCGTCTTCAGCATGGGTGCTGCGAGTGAGCGAGACGCGAGCGTGCGCCTCTCGACCGGCGAGCTCGTCCCAGGCATGGGCGTCTCCTTCGACTTCGGCGCCGTCGTGGACGGCTACTGCTCGGACTTCGGCCGAACGATCCATGTCGGCGCACCCTCGGCGGAGTACGAGCGCATCTACGAGGTGGTGATGGCTGCACAGGCCGCGGGCATCGCGGCGGCGCGCCCCGGGGTGCCGGCCTCGGCGGTGCATGAGGCCACCCGTCGGGTGATCGTCGACGCCGGCCTGGGAGAATGGTTCCGGCACCGCACGGGCCACTGCATCGGCCTCGACGTCCACGAGCATCCGTTCATCTCAGAAGAGGATCACACGCCGCTCGAAGTCGGCATGACCTTCACGATCGAGCCATCCGTGTTCCGCCCGGGGCACTACGGCGTGAGGGTGGAAGACGTCGTAGTCTGCGAGCCCTCGGGAGGTCGGAAGCTGAACGACTACCCTGTGGCCCTGGTCGCCAACCGCTGACCCGCCTTCGGTCTCGTTGACCGCCGCGCGACAAGTGGGCACAGATCCCGGAGCCCTCGAGTGCTAGGAGACGATACGAGCGAACATCGCCATGCGGTAGTGGTGCCGCCCGAGGCACCGAAGAGCGGTGAGACGAAGTCGGTTCGGCCCTCGAGGCTCCGGAAGGAGCCCCGCGCCGGTCGACGAGAGAACGGCGGCCCCGCGAAGCGTGCGGCCTCGGCTGCGAAAGGGTCGCCGAGCGCGACGGGCGACGGTGTCGGCGTCGCGCGACGGGTGGAGTTCGTCCAGTCCCTCGAGCGCGGCTTCGCGGTGATCCGGGCCTTCGAGCGCGACCGCACCCACATGAGCGTCACCGAGGTGGCGCAGGCCACTGGGCTCACCCGGGCGGTCGCACGGCGGTTCCTCCTGACCTTGGTCGAGCTCGGTTACGTGCGCAACGAGGGGCGGTCCTTCTCGCTGCGGCCACGCATCTTGGAGCTCGGATACGGCTACTTGTCGGGGCTGACCTTCCCTGAGATCGCTCGACCGTACATGGAGGAGCTGTCGGCCAAGGTGCAGGAGTCCGTCTCTGCAGCCGTCCTGGATGGCGGCGACATCGTCTACGTCGCCAACGTCGTCCCTCGCCGGGTCATGACCATCAACGTGCCGATTGGCGGGAGGGATCCTGCATACTGCACGTCGCTCGGGCGGGTGCTGCTCGCGCAGCGCAGCGACGAGGAGATCAGCGCCTACCTAGCGTCCGTGGACCTCGAGCGTCGTACCGAGCGGACTGTCACGGACCCAGCCGCACTGAGGAGGATCCTGCGAGAGGTGCGCGAGCAAGGCTACGCCTTGCTCGACCAGGAGCTCGAGGACGGTCTCGGCGCTATCGCCGTCCCCATCCACGACGCGGGGGGTGCGGTGGTCGCGGCGATGAACGTGAGCGCCTACTCGTTGCGGGCGAGCCCCGAGGTCTTCACTCGAGTCTTCCTTTCCGCGCTACGCGAGACCGTTGTGCAGGTCGAGGAGGAGGTCCGGGTCTCGGTACGGCTCACGGCGCCGGCGGGGTGAGGGCAACGCCTGTCGTTTCTGTTGCCGCCGGGGTCGATTCGGACGGTACCCCGAAGCGGCTCGCCAGCGCGCACAGCGGCGTCGGCAGGGACGGTGCCTGAGGGGCGAAGCCCGAGCGCGCGCCGAGGGGTTCGCCCGAGGCGCGCCGCGCGATCTCTGCGACGATCGGCCCGCAGTAGCGGCCCTGGCACTTGCCCATCCCCGCTCGGGTCAGTCGTTTCAGCGCGCCGGCTCCGGCGCTCCAAGGGGTGGCCGCCGCGTGGAGCTCGCCCAGGGTGACCTCCTCACAGCGGCACACGATCGTGTCGGGGTCCGCGAGCTGGTCCACGAGCCTCGGGCCGTCGAAGAGACGCCAGAGGGAACGCTGGAAGCGCTCGTGGCGCGCGAGCGCCCGGTCGAGGCGTCGCTCGCGCGCAGTGCTCGTCGGGCCGACATGGCCGAGCGCGCGGGCGGCATCCAGGCCGGCACGCGCTCCCATCACCTGGGCCACCTGCGCTCCGCCGATCCTCCCGCCGTCTCCCGCGCTCCACACCCCCTTGACCGAAGTTCTCCCCAGGCTGTCGCGCACGACGGTGAGCATCCCCGACCCCGGGTCGGGGGACTGGGCGCACCCGAGCAGCCCCGCGAGCTCGGCAGATGGCAGGAAGCCGTGGCCGAGGCAGACCGCGTCCACCGCCAGCCGTCGGCGAGTCGCCTCGATCGGGCGCCCGTGGGGGTCGAGTCGAGCCACCTCCGCCCACTCGACGCGGTCCTGCCCGCCCGCCGCCACGACCGAAGAGCGGGCGAGGAGGGGCACGCGCCGAAGCTGGCGCAGGTACCCCAGCCCCTGGGCGGCGTAGCGCGTCGAGGAGATGGCGAGCCCGGCGAGGTGCAACGCTGCTCCGGGCCGGAAGATCGCCGCCGTCTCGGCTACGGCCACCACGTCGACGCCCGCCGCGCAGAGCTCTGCGGCGACCTGGAGGTTGAGCGGCCCGTTCCCCGCGACGAGCACGCGTCGGCCTGGTGCGACCAGGTAGGAGCGCAGCAGCGTCTGAGCTGCTCCGGCGGTCATGACTCCCGGGAGCGTCCATCCGGGAAACGGCACGGCACGCTCGAAGGCGCCGGTTGCGAGCACGACGCCGCGCGGACGGAGGACGTACCGGCGTGTGGGGGAGACGGCGAACAGCCGGTCGGGACCGCTCGAGCCCCACACGCGAGTTTCACGCAGTACCCGCACCGACGACGCAGCGAGGCGCGCGATGAGGCCGCGTCCTGCGCGGTACTGCGCGTCGAGCGCAGCCTCGTCGATGGCGAAGCCTTCCGCCGGCTGTTTGAAGTACTGGCCACCCGAGCCGCGGCGGTTGTCGACGAGGAGGACATCCGCGCCCATGTCCGCGGCCTCGAGCGCGGCCGCCATGCCCGCGGGACCGGCACCGACGACCACGAGCTCGGCATGGAGCTCGTGGTCGGGGGCCTGGGGGACCCCGGTGGCGTCGGGGGTGCCCGATTCGAGGACGCGGGCGGGGGGGTCCATCGAGACGTCGAGCCCCGGAACCACCTTCTCCATGCACGCCAGCCGTCCGCTCTGCCCGTCGATCGTGACCGCGCACTCGCTGCACACGCCCATCCCGCAGAAGATCCCTCGATTCCCGCTCCTACGGGTGGTCCGGCACATGAGCCGACCCGAGGCGACCAACGCCGCCGCGATGCTCTCCCCTGCGCGCGCGCCGAGCACCTGGCCTTCGTAGGTGATCGTGGCGTCGACCGATGCGGGAGCGACGCCGGGCTTGGTGACGCGCAGCCCGCCGGCTTCGGAGGCGTAGGCCGCACCGGCCGATGAAGCTGGGCGGCCGCGCAGCTTCGGTCTCCTCACCGCGTGGGGTTCTTGGCGCGATGGGCGCGCCACGTGGTCGCCCAGCGTGCAGGGTCGTCGAGTGGCCCGGGGTCGATCCGGTGGATGACCTGGCGGTGTGGCGCCGTGCGGACCACCTCGGGGTGCTCGTAAGCCTCGGCGCACACCAGCGCGAGCACGTCGATCCACTCGTCGACGTCCTCCTTGGACCACAGCTCTCCCGCCTCGGGGGTGAACGGCTCGGGCACGATCCACGGCTCGTGGCTGAGCCAGAACGCGTCGATGCCGAAGTCCGTCATGCGGTTCTGGACGTCGACTGCGCCGACGCCGGTCTCCCGGGCGAGCGTCTCCAGGCTGTAGCGGCACATCTCCAGTCGGTACGTGCCGACATCGGGGTTCGAGCGCGTCACCCCGTGGATCGACCGCAGGCGCGCGTCGACGTAGTTGCTCATGAGCACGGAGAGGTCCGAGGCCTCGTTGACGCCCTCCGCCCCCATCGCGCGCAGCCACACGTAGGCTTTCAGCACTTGAGGGAGGTTGCCCAGGTACTCCCGGACGCGCCCCACCCCGCCTTCGAGCTCGACGAGGCGGAAGCGCACCCCGTCCCTGCCGAAACCGGGCAGGTCGGCGCCGGCACCGGAGGGATCAGGGTCGCCGTCGAGGCCGACCGGCTCGACGATCGGGCCGGGTAGGTACGGCGCAAGGCGCTCCGTGCAGCCGTAGGCGCCGACGGCGGGGCCGTTACCCTTGGGGGCCCCGAAGGTCTTGTGCAGCATGAACATGCACGCGTCGAACCCGAGCTCCCCAGCGCGTAGCTTGCCCATCACGCCGTTGAAGTTGGCGTGGTCGTAGAAGCACAGGCCGCCGACTGCGTGCACCGTCTCGACCCAGTCGGCGATGTCGGGGTTGTAGATGCCCATGTCGTCTGGGTTGTTCACCATGAGCGCCGCGGTGCGCTCGGAGACCGCTGCCCGCAGCGCCTCCAGCGAGGCGTGCCCTCCCTCTTCGAGCGGAAGGGTGACCACCTTGAAGCCGCCGGCAGCTGCGGTCGCCGCGTTACAGGGATGGGCTTGGATCGTAGTGACGATCTCGTCGCGCTGGGCGAGCTCGCCGCGCGCAGCGTGGTACGCGCGGGTCATGCAGACGTGGAGCCACGCCGCGTCGGCGCCTCCTCCGGGCTGGAACACGAAGCGGTCCATCCCCGACAGCTCGCGGAGGGCGAGGTCGAGGCGGTACACGATCTCCAGGAGCCCCTGCATCGTCTCCTCGTGCTGCAGGGGGTGCACCTCCCGCAGCTGGGGGAGGGAGATCAGGCTCTCCGAGAGCGCAGGGTTGTACTTCATCGTGCAGGTGCCGAAGAGACTGATGCCCATCATCCCTAGCGTCTGCTGGGAGAGATGCAGGTAGTGGCGCAGGACCTCCCACTCGCTCAGCTCGGGGAGCGCGGGTGGCGTCCGCCGCCGAGCTGCGGGCGCCACCAGAGCGGCGGCATCCCCCGCAGCAGCGGCGACTTCGGGCTCGACGCTCGGGACGACCACGCCCCGTCGTCCGGGGTGGCCGATCTCTTGGACGAGCGGCTCGTCCCACACCGCGGCGTGGTAGCGACGTGCGCGATCAGGGTTCATCGTCCGTCTTCCTCTCGGTGCGCGGTGATCTCGCCCAGCGCGGTCACGAGACGCTCGACGTCGGCCGCGGTGTGCAGCTCGGTCAGGCAGTACAGTGCCGACTGGCCGAGGTCGGGGTACGCCTGAGAAAGGTCCAGCCCTCCGAAGATCCCCCGGCTACGCAGGGCGTCGTTGATGTCCGCGACCCGTCGCCCGGTCGCTTCGAAGTCGACGACGATCTCCCGGAAGAAGCCGGATGTGAACCGGATGCGCACACCCGGCAGCTCGGCGATCCTCTCGGCTGCATGGTGGCTCCGCTGCAGGATTGCCGTGCCCACGTCGGCGAACCCCTGAGGTCCCATCGCGGCCATGAACGCCGCGTTGGCGATCGACCACATGTAGACGGAGTTCCCGGTCCAGTCGTTGCCCTGCTCGCGGGCGCCGTAGGAGGTCTGCGAGAAGAGGCTGATGCCGAACCCGCGCTCGCCCTCCTCGATCGTGTCGCAGAGGCTGACCTGGAGGGTGGGGTACTCGCGCGCGTAGCGCTCTTCGTCGCGGCTCGCGATGAAACCTCCCGCGCCGCCGCCGGCGTAGAGATGGACCCCGAGCGTCTGGATCGTCCCGACGGCGATACCCGCCCCGAGCTCGCCGGGAGGTGCGAGCACCCCCAGAGTGAGGGGGTCTACTCCGAGCACGAGCTCCGTGCCGGTCTTCGCGCACAACGCCACCATGTCGGCCACCTGGTCCTCGACGACCCCGAAGAAGTTCGGGTTCTCGACGTAGAGCGCGGCCACGTCGGACGACAGCTTCGCCGCGAGGTCGTCGAGGTCCACCCGGCCGTCACTGCGCCGCCAGGCGACGGTGCCGAGGTCGAGGTGGGCCTCGAGCTCCGGGCTCCCGCAGTAGTTGACGATCACCGCGCGCCGTTCGGGGTCGAGTGCCTCGGGCACGAGGACGCGGCCTCGCCCGGTCATGCGTGCGGCCATGCGCAGGGCGTGGCCGGCCGCGCACCCCCA